>CAZFYD010000124.1:0-6718 GCA_964523315.1 uncultured Acetatifactor sp. | reverse complement strand
ATGGGGAATAAACGCTATTATATTCAGTCAGCCTTCAGTATTCCCGATAAAGAGAAAGAGGATCAGGAAAAGTCATCATTAAGAAGTGTGGATGACTCTTTCAAGAAGATTGTAGTAGTAAAGGACATCGTGAAAGTTACACGGGACGAAAAGGGAATCACGACAATCAGTCTGTATGATTTCCTTTTGAAAGAAGACAGTCTGGATCTGTAAAACAGCATGGCGGACACCTTTATCGAAAACGTATACATCCACGAGGGCGGCAGAATGGAGATTGTTTTTAAGGCACAGGATAAGGTCAATGAAATGTGTGAGAGGCTGCTCGGCGAGGGCGTTGAGATGGCGGAATGCAGGGCGAGGGTGATCACGGAGGAGCGAGGGATAGATAGAATTGTCTAAAAATTTATGATGAATTTACAATTTTCGCTTATAAAAATGCCGCTTATAAAAATGCCGCTTATAAAAATGCCGCTTATAAAAATGCCGCTGAACCCAAAAAAAGATGTTGACGATTAGAAAATTTGTGATATAATGTGATATGTGCATGTGGGTTTCCACTGTACATAATATTAACCCGGTCAGTCAAGGTGCTTGCAAGGGACTGAAGGGAGGTCAGGTGTAATCATGTCAAACGTAATCGTAAAAGAGAACGAGACTTTGGACAGCGCACTGCGTCGCTTTAAGAGAAGCTGCGCAAAGGCTGGTATTCAGCAGGAGATTCGTAAGAGAGAGCATTACGAGAAACCGAGTGTAAAGCGTAAGAAGAAGTCCGAGGCGGCGAGAAAGCGTAAATATAACTAATGACATGAAAGTCCTTGGTTTTTACCAGGGACTTTTGCTTTCCAATGCGGATGAAAAAGGCTTGTCTTGTGTTTCGTGAGGGAGGAATGAACCATGTGGACAAAGGAACTGTTTGGGACGGATGTGTATCATCTGATTGCTGCTTTTGTTGTGTACAGCATGCTGGGATGGCTGGTAGAATCCATCTATATGTCCTTCTGCAATAAGAAGCTGACCAACAGAGGATTTGCGAGAGGCCCTTTTTGCCCGATTTATGGCTTTGGCGCAGTGATCGGTTATCTGATCCTACGGCCGTTTCGGTTTAATTATTTACTGCTGTATGTGATCGCTGCCGCTTCTGCCACCACCTTTGAATTTCTGGTGGGGAAGATGATGATCCGGCTCTTTGGCGAGCTCTGGTGGGATTATAATGAGAAGCCCTTTAATTATAAGGGGATTATCTGTCTGGAGAGTACGGTTGCGTGGGGATTCTATGGCGTGGGCATTGTAGCTTTCGTCAACGGCTGGATCTATCAGCTGATTGACAGAGTGCCGATATCCGCAGGTACCAAGCTGATCTATGGGATTATGCTGCTGGTGACCACAGACTATGTCATTCAGCTGCTCCATGCATTCCATGTGGATCTGTCAGAGCAGAAGGAGAAGCTGTCAGAAAAGATCAATGCGTTTCGGACAAGATGGAATTAAAATAGTAAAAGAGACCTGATCAGGGGGTGCGGCATATTTGCTGCAGCCTCTGTTTTTGTGCCGGAATGTGCATATGCTTTCTCTCATCCCCATATATTAGTGGTAGAACAGAGCAGAGAAGGGGCAGGGGATGATGGAAAAGCCGAAAAAAAGAAAATTACATAAAATACATGAAATCCGAGGAAGAAGAAGAGGAAAACGTCTGGCAGCGCTGGCCGTTGGCCTGTGGTTTGCTTTGCTGCGGTTTGTATATGTGGAGATACCGGTGCAGGCGCAGGTGGATATCTCGGCGCCGTCAGCGATTCTGATGGAGGCTTCCACCGGACAGGTGCTTTTTGAACTGAATGCCACGGAACGCAGATGCCCTGCCAGCATCACCAAAATTATGACTCTGCTGCTGACCTTTGAGCAGATCGAGGCGGGAAAAATCAGTTTGGATGAGGATGTCATCACCAGCGAATATGCCAGCTCCATGGGCGGCTCCCAGGTGTTTCTGGCCCAGGGAGAGACACAGACACTGGACACCATGATCAAATGCATTGCCGTGGCCTCGGGAAATGATGCCTCGGTGGCGGTGGCGGAGCATATTGCCGGCTCGGAGGAAGCATTTGTGGGGATGATGAATGAGAAAGCGGAGCAGCTGGGGATGACAGATACCCATTTTGTGGACTGCTGCGGCCTGACCAATTCCGATGAACATTATACCACTGCACGGGATGTGGCGCTGATGAGCCGGGAACTGATTACGAAGTACCCTGCGGTCTATCAGTATACGCAGATCTGGATGGAGGATATTACGCATGTGACCCGGCAGGGCACTCTCAATTTTACGCTGAGCAGTACCAATAAGCTGCTGAAGCAGTATCCCTATGCCACAGGTCTGAAGACCGGCTCCACGGAAAAGGCGAAGTTCTGTCTGGCAGCCACAGCACGGAAGGATGATATTGACATGATTGCGGTAATCATGGGGGCGCAGGATCCGAAAGGACGCTTTCAGGATGCGCAGACTCTGCTGACATATGGATTCAATATCAGTGATATGTATGTGGATCCCAATACGGATCCCCTGCCTGCTCTGCAGGTGGAGAGGGGCGTTGCGGAGCAGGTGCCGCTGGCATATGCCGGAGAATTCCGGTATCTGGATACCGCAGGACGGGATCTGTCAAAGGTGGAGAAGGTGATGGAACTGCCGGAGACGGCGGAAGCCCCGGTGGAGCAGGGCGGCCAGGCGGGCAAGGTGAGATATCTGCTGGAGGGCACGGAGATCGGCAGCGTTCCCATATTATACGGGGAGACTGTGACCAGAGCGGGATACCGGGATTATCTGTATAAAATCTTTCAGGAATTTCTTTTGTAGGGAGGATATTTATGCTATACTTAATAGGCAAAAATTAAAGGATACAGGCGGAGAAAACGATGTTAGATATATTTTTACTCTTGTTGATGTTATTGATCATTTTGATCCTGTGGGTCATGCTGTACGACAGCAACCGATTTGTGGTGGTGCACCATGAGATCCGGGACCGTCGGATCAGCGGCCATTATCGAGTGGTATTTCTGTCAGACCTGCACAATAAGCAGTACGGCAGGGATAACGCCCGGCTGCTGCAGGCCATCGGGGAGGTGCAGCCGGATGCGGTGCTGATTGGCGGGGATATGATCAACGGCCGGCCGGAAGAGAAGCTGGAGAAAGCGGTGACGCTGCTGCGCAGCCTGAAGGAAAAGTATCCGGTATATTATGCCAACGGCAACCATGAACACCGGATCAAGCTGTACCCGGAAACCTATGGAGATGTGGCGGAAAAGTATGCGGCGGCGCTGGAGGATCTGGGGATCGCACCCATGGTCAACAGCCATGTGCAGCTGCCGGAGACGGGGCTGGCGATCTATGGCTCTGAGATAGATAAATACTATTATAAACGCTTTACGGTGCCGAAGATGCCAGGGGATTATCTTTCGGAGCTGCTGGGGCGGCCGGATTCGTCCGTCTATACCGTGCTTCTGGCCCACAACCCGGATTTCTTTCCCAGATATGCGGACTGGGGAGCGGATCTGGTGCTGTCCGGCCATGTGCACGGCGGCATTGTGCGGGTGCCCATCTTGGGTAAGGGCCTGCTGTCGCCTAATGTCCGTTTTTTTCCCAAATATGACGGCGGTGTATACCGGGAGAAGAACAGTACCATGATCCTGAGCCGGGGGCTGGGGATGCACACGATTCCTTTCCGGCTGTTCAATCCCGGGGAGCTGATCGTTATTGATTTTGCAGAACAATAGTTCGGCTTGATTGCAGCGGCAAAATTAGGTACAATATTTTTTAGAGAAACAGGGACAAAGAGGATGAAGGCATGACGATACCGGTAAAATTGGAGGCGTTTGAGGGCCCTTTAGATCTGCTGCTGCATCTGATAGAGAAAAACAAGGTGGATATCTACGATATTCCCATTGTAGAGATTACCCAGCAGTATCTGGATTATATTCAGCAGATGGAAATGGAAGACATGAATATCATGAGTGAGTTTCTGGTTATGGCTGCTACACTGGTTGATATTAAATGCCGTATGCTGCTGCCCAAGGAGGTGAATGAGGATGGGGAGGAGGAAGACCCCAGAGCCGAACTGGTGCAGAAGCTGCTGGAATACAAGATGTACAAGTATATGTCCTTTGAACTGCGGGACAGACAGGTGGATGCGGAGAAAAACTATTACCGCAGTCAGCAGCTGCCCAAGGAGGTGGCGGCCTACCGTCAGCCGCTGAACTATGAGGAACTGATCGGTGATATGAACCTGGCCAGGTTGAACGAGATTTTCAAAACCATGCTGAAGCGTCAGGAGGATAAGATCGATCCCATCCGAAGCAATTACGGCAATATTGAAAAGGATGAGGTGGATATGGACGAGCGTTCCCTGTATGTGGAGGCCTACGCCCAGACCCATAAAAGCTTCAGCTTCCGGGGGATGCTGGAGAAGCAGACCAGCAGGATGCAGGTGATCGTCACCTTTCTGGTGATTCTGGAACTGATGAAAATCGGGAAGATCACGATATCTCAGGAAAATATTTTTGATGATATCCTGATCGAGTCAAACATATACGAAGAAAGGTAAGCTACTATGGAACGGATTCAGGCAAAAGCAGCAATAGAGGCGGTCCTGTTTGCGATGGGCGAATCGGTGGAAATCAGCCGTCTTGCAGAGGTGATCGGGGAGGATGTAAAGACCGCTGGGGCCATTTTGGAGGAGATGGAAGAGGAATACCGGCAGGAGGGCAGGGGGATCAGCATTACCCGGCTTGACAATGCGGTACAGCTTTGCACTAAGGCGGAGATGTATGAATATCTGATAAAGATCGCCAAGACGCCCAGGAAGATGACCCTGACGGATACCGTGATCGAGACTCTGTCCATCATTGCCTATAAGCAGCCCATTACCCGAGTGGAGATCGAGCGGATCAGAGGCGTGAGCTGCGATCACGCTATCAATAAACTGCTGGAGTACGATCTGATCACGGAGCTGGGCAGGCTGGACGCCCCGGGAAGACCCCTGCTGTTTGGCACGACGGAGCAGTTCCTGCGCTGCTTCGGGGTGGGGAGCCTGGAGGAACTGCCACAGCTTTCTGCGGTGCAGATGGAGGAATTCAAACAGCAGGCGGAAGCGGAGGTACAGCTGCAGCTGGAGATTTAGCTGCAGCTTTTTTCATATATGCGCCCGCCGCCGCATATATTGTGAGGAGTACATAATGGGGCGGTAAGGCTTGTGGTATGCGGAAAGAAAGTAGAATGAGTATAGGCCTCAGGCGATGTCTATGTATGCTATTGTGTCTGGTGCTCCTACTGCAGCAGAGGACAGTTTATGCTCAGGAGCCGGAAGCAGATACGCTCTATGCCCAGGCGGCTGTACTGATGGATGCGGATTCCGGAAGAATCCTGTATGATAAAAACGGGGCGCAGGTACTGGCTATGGCCAGCACTACCAAGATCATGACCTGCATTCTCACGTTGGAGCTGACGGATCTGCAGGAGACGGTGGAGATATCCTCCTACGCAGCCTCCATGCCCAAGGTAAAGCTCTATGTACAGAAAGGGGAACAGTATCGGCTGGACGATCTGCTGTACAGTCTGATGCTGGAGTCCCACAATGATGCAGCAGTGGCCATAGCGGAGCACGTGGGGCGAAAATATCTGTCCCGGGAGCTGCAGGAGAAATCTCCCGCAGAGTATACTGCAGAGGAGAGCAAACAGGCGGTGGCGGCATTTGCAGCGTTGATGAATCAGAAAGCCAGAGAGATCGGCTGTGAAAATACCTGGTTCATTACCCCCAATGGGCTGGACGCCACGGAGGTTCTAACGCTGGAGAGCGGGGAGACCATAGAAAAATATCACTCCACCACGGCTCTTGATCTGGCATCAATTATGTGCTATTGTATCCGCCGCTCCCCGAAAAGGGATGCTTTCCTGAAAATTACGCAGACGCCTTCCCACAGCTTTTCCCTGGCAAACGGCCGCAGTTTTTCCTGTGTCAACCATAATGCCTTTCTGCAGATGATGGAGGGAGCCATAAGCGGGAAAACCGGTTTTACCAATAAGGCGGGCTATTGTTATGTGGGGGCGCTGGAGCGGGACGGGAAGACGCTGGTGGTGGCGCTGCTGGCCTGCGGCTGGCCTAACAACAAGGGATATAAATGGAGCGACACCAGGACGCTGATGAATTACGGGCTGGAGGATTTTACCTACCATTCCCTGGATGAAGAGGCCTATGATGAGGCCCTGCTGGAGGAGATCCTCGTACTGCGGGGGCAGACGGCAGAGATTGATCAGGAGGCCTATGTGCCGGTGAGAATCCTGGAACGGGGGGAGGGGAAAACCTATGGCGGCGTGGATCTTATGGCTGGTGAGGAAACTGAAATGGTTGGGGGAGCACGGGAAGAGATCCGGGGACTCCTCTTGAAGGAGGGGGAGGAGATCCAGGTGGAATGCCATATGGAAAACCAGCTTCAGGCCCCTGTTGCCGCCGGAGAAGAAGTGGGCATCATACAGTACCTGTTTCAGGGCAGGGTCTACAGGGAAGAACATATTGTTACGGCGGGATCGGTAAGGGAAATCGATTATCGATGGTGCTTTGAGCAGATACTGCAGCTGTTTGTAATATGATACTTTCTCGAAAAACAAAAACAAAACAAAATTCTGTTACTATTTACAGCCCCTCCACGCTGCATTCGCAAAACCCGCTGCTGCGCA
>CAZFYD010000123.1:0-6872 GCA_964523315.1 uncultured Acetatifactor sp. | reverse complement strand
TATAAAATCCGCCATTGGTTCCGGAAGCTACAGAGCAAATAACTCCGGCAGGCTCAATGTGATTTATACCGAAGTTACCGGAGATTCGTCCCTCTTCAATAAAAATGACGATATCTGTCTTACACTGCCCCCGGATCTGGCATTTGAATTTGCAGCCACTACAAAAAACGGCTCCGTCGAAACCACATTCCAAGAGTGTATCACCATCGACGGACAAACAAAACGGGGAACTGTGGGCAGCAATCCCACTGTCACGGTAAAAGCAGAAACCAATAACGGGAACATAGAAGTAACGCAATGATGCAGAGATATTATCTGTATTGCATTATGCAAGCCGGATAAATCCGATGGAGAACAGACGCATGCTGCCGGCTGCCGCCCGATTTCCAATTATCAGTAAGCACCTTTCAAAACGTATGCACACTAAACTGTACTCTGATCGGGCAGCCGGGAGACGATACAACAGGTCAATATATTTTAGAGCAGGTCAAAAGGGAGCTTTTAAACTGGGGGAGAGCATAAACCACAAGGCGGACGGTTATGCCTGCACCCTGTAATATCCGGCAGAATTTGCAGGAACAAGCATTTTACCGTCTGCAGCAATTATCCCATCCCCATAGCTGTAAATGGCCTCTGTGGGCACCAGTCCGCAGGCAAAGCCGGCCTCACTGTCAGAAGGATTCAGAACCACCAGAATCCTTTCCTCCTCCATGCTTCTGAGATAGGCCAGGGGATAGGCGTTCTTTTCCGCATAGAGAAATTCGATCTCTCCCCTGCTTTGCAATGCCTTGTGGGACTGACGAATGGCAATCAGCTTCCTGATCTCGCTTCTGAGGGAATCCCGGTCCGCCATCTGCGCCTTTGCAGTGGGTCTGTCCTCACTCTCGTCCTGCCGGATATACAGAAGCTCCTTTGCGGCAGTGGAAAAGCCTGCGTTGACGGTATGGTCCCACTGCATGGGTGTGCGGGAGCCCGTTCGGTTATAGCCGCCCTCCACGGAAACCAGTCCCTCCACATAGCGCATACCGATTTCATCTCCATAATAGATGAAGGGAGCCCCTGGCATGGACAGCAGGAACGCAAATGCAATTCTGGCCTTATCCCCATGAATCGTGCGTGCAAGCCTGTCCATATCGTGATTCCCTGAAGGGATACAGATCAGTCCCTTATGCTCCGATTTTTCATAATTCTCGATATACTTTTTTACAAATTCAGAGGCATCGCCCTCCCCTGCAAAAAACGGCTTCTCGCAGCGGAACAGATCGTTATAGTGTGAAGGGCCGAAGTGCAGCAGGAAGTCCATATGAAAGCCGCCCTGCAGGCTCTTGTCCGGCTCTCCCCACTCGGAGACCATGGCGGCGTCAGGAAACTCTGCGTCCAGAAATTCCCGGATATTCTGCCAGAGCAGAATCGTGCCCCTGCCGTCCTCGTCCTGCTTCACCAGGGAACCGGCCATATCCACACGGAAGCCGTCGCACCCCATCCCCAGCCAGAAGCGCATAATATCCTTTAACGCTTCCCGGGTCGCAATGGCACCGGGGGAATCCATGGGCTGCTGCCAGCTTTTTTCCGGCTTATAATATCCATAATTCAATGCAGGCTGATGGGAGAAAAAATTCACCATGCAGCTGCCGTCCCTGTCGGAGATTCCCCGCAGCGAACCATATCCCGTCGGCTCCTCCCAGACATTATCCGTCCAGACATAACGGTCGGTAAACTCGTTTCGCTCCGCCTTCATGGACTCCCTAAACCAGGGATGCTGCACTGAGGTATGCCCCGGAACCAGATCCAGCAGAATATGCATCTCCCGCTTATGTGCCTCCTCAAACAGGCGCTTTAAATCCTCGTTGGTGCCGTAACGGGGCGCCACCTTACAGTAATCGGACAGATCATAGCCCGCATCACCGAAGGGCGAATCAAAACAGGGATTGATCCATATGGCATTGCAGCCAAGCTCCCTGATGTAGTCCAGTTTCTCGATGATACCGGGAATATCCCCGATCCCGTCCGCATTGGTGTCATTAAACGACTGGGGGTAGATCTCATAAAATACTGCATTGTCGAGCCATTTCGGTTGTCTGCTCATTACTGATTCCTCCTTGCATTTCTTTCCTGCATGATAACGCAGATACTGCATTCCGTAAAGATAATTTTCACTGTCTGCTGTATATCACCTTGCTGCTGACCCCGGGAAGCATGCCGATCCTGCCCGCCAGGGCGCTGATCTGCTCCTGGGGGCCGTCCATCATGATGCTGATCAGATTCATTCCCCTCTCCCTGTAGGGCAGGCCCATGCGGCCGATAATATACCGGCTGTAATCATGCAGCAGTCCGTTGAGACGTTCCACCGAAGCCGGCTGGCTGACCACAATACCGATCATGGCTACCCGGGACTGCTGCCGTTCTGTGGACTTTTGTTCTTTATCCTGCATCCGTTTTTCCTTCTCCTCTTTCCGTATTTGCTTATTCCTGTCCTGCTTCTGCCGTCTCCGCCTCCCCGATATGGGTGGCGATCAGCAGGGCGCTGTCCGCTCCCTGACTGCGGATATACTGCTCCGTCCGGCTGCGGCTCTCCGGATCCAGCCCCGTGTAAGGCTCATCCAGCAGAATCACATCGCCCCCTGCCGCCATAGCCCGTGCGACAGCCACCCGGCGTTTCATGCCGCCGCTGAGTTCCCGGCAGGGTCTGTCCAGATCCGTTTCCTCCAGCAGGCAGAGCAGATGTTCCCGGGATCGGGCCCGATCCCCCGTCACCATATCCACATTCACCAGAGCGCTGTAGGTCTCACAGAGCCGATCCTCCTGAAAGACCATGGAGATCCGGCTGCCATAGCCCCAAATCCGCCCCCGATCCGGCTCCTCCAGTCCGGCGATCAGCCGAAAAAGCGTGGTCTTTCCGCTGCCCGAGGGTGTTCGGAAATAGTAGCTCCGGCCTTTCTCATAAACGCCATTTACCTCCTGCAGCACCGGCCTGCCCCCATAGCTCTTACCCACCTGCTCCAGACGCAGCACCGCAGAGCCGCCTTCGGCTGCCTGCTCCTGCCGCCCGTTTCCGCTCTGCCCGGCCTTTGCTCTGCCGCCCGCCGCCCTGCAGCGGGGTTCCCACCGTTGGAACCGCTCCCACAGCGCCAGCACCGCTTTTTCGCAGAGCACACTGGCCAGCACCGTCACGGCCGTCCAGGCCAGTACTCCCGCCGTATCCAGATAGATCTTAGACAGATACAGCTGCTCTCCCACAGACAGGGCCGGGGTGCCGATCACCTCCGCCGCCACCCCGGACTTCCAGCTCATCCCCACACTGATGCGGACAGCGCTGTCCAGATAGGGCTTCAGTGCCGGTCTGTAGATATAAAAAAAACGATTCCATGCCGGTATCTCCAGTACATGGGCCATCTCCAGCAGTTCCCTGTCCACATTCCTGATACCTGCCAGCGTATTTACATAGATATTCGGCAGCACAATACAGAAGCTGACGGCCACCGCCAGCACATTACTGCGCCACCAGATCAGAAAAAGCACCACAAAGGAGGCCACGGGGATGGCCTTTAACAGAGACATAAACGGCCGCAGCAATTCCTCCAGCAGAGGGAAGCTGCTGCCTGCGGCTGCCAGCAGCAGCCCCAGTACCAGCCCCGCCAGAAAGCCGGATCCGATCCGCAGCAGGGAACATCCCACCGTCAGCCAGAAGCTTCCCTGTCCTGCCCTTTCCGCCAGAGCCAGCAGGGTCTCCCCCGGGCCTGCCAGCAGGATCCTGTTGTTCACCAGCAGCGTGACCAGCTGCCAGATCAGAAGCCAGACCGCCGCTGCCGCTGTTTTTTTCCCGTGTTTTCTCCAGAATGCTCTCATCTGCCTGCTTTCCTCAATCCTTTTTCGTTTCTCGCATCATCAGGGAATATAGTAGAAGTCCTCTCCCGGCAGTGCGCCGCCCACGGCAGCGGGATCCTGCTCGTACAGCACCTGCAGATAGCCGGACAGGGCCTGCTGCATCTCCTCTCCGTCAATATAGGTAATATTGCATGCGGGAATCGCCTTCCGGGCAATGGGCTCCTTTGCAACAATCCCTGCCGCCACCACCAGCTCGGCGCCCTTCTCCGGATCCGCATTGATCGCCTGGGTGCTGGCTTCATGCTCCTCCAGGAAGGTACGCACCGCCTCTGGATGTTCCTCCAGGAACGCATTTCGCACCACCGTCACACCGGTAACCATACGGCTGCCGGCCTCTCCCTGCACCAGATTCCACTGCTCATTCATATCCATCACCACACAAAGAGCCTCATTCTGGGCACAGGCTGCCGTGACGAAGGGCTGGGGCAGCAGTCCGATAGCCTCCGGCTGCTCCGCCAGAAGCGCCGCCACCTCCGTGGCCTCCGATTTATATTCCAGGGTACAGTCTGACACATCCATGCCATTGGCCGTCAGCAGATACTGCAGCACATAATCGGGGGTGGTTCCCTTGCCGGTCAGATAGATCGTTTTGCCCCGCAGACTCTCCATATCACTGACGGAGCTGTCCCCGGATACCATATACAATACACCCAGGGTGTTGATATCCACAACGGAGATTCCTCCCTCCGTCTTTTGATACAGTACACCGGCCACATTGGCGGGCACCAGGGCAATATCCAGTTCTCCCTTAATCATCAGGGGCAGCAGCTCATCCGCTGCAGTGGCCATGGTGAATGCATAATCCTCCTTCGCCTCTCCGTTTTCCGCCTGCTCCTGTAAAAATACCAGTCCCATGGAGGTGGGCCCCTTGAGTCCGCCGATACGGACGGTGGTGGGCTCCTCCTGCTGTCCGCACCCGGTCAGAAGCCCCAGCGTCAATACCACACCTGCTGCCAGCGCCAGCGCTCTCCTGCAAAATCCCTTGTTCCCTGTTTTTCTCATATCTTTCCCTTTCCCGTCCCGGGAAATCCTGCCGCAAACCATCTGCTTACTGAAAATTCCACCCGAAAGTTCCAAACGAAATGATAGTATTCCCCATGACGAAAAATTGCGCACCGGAAAGTGCGCAAAATCATTCCCTCAAATGGTTCTCTGCAGCCTTCCTACTCAGAACGAATCTTAATAGTTAGAATATTTTCCGATCCCCCGCAGCCAAAGCTTAGAGGTCTCTTCCCCTTTATTATAGCGGATATGCGGCCGCTGTCAATTCCCAATGCCCCGAAGTTTCCGTTTTTTGCCTGCAGCTTTTTTACCTGCACCCGGCAGGATCCCTGTCCGCAAGCTGCGCCCATTGCTATTCCAGCACCCTGACCACCGCACTGTCCTTTATGTCTGCGGAGGCGGTCAGGATAATGTCCGTCTCCGCAGATATTACGGCAGATTCTATGGCCGCATAGCTGCTATTCTGATCCAGCACATTCACATATACCCGGCCGGCACGCCACTCCGTTCCCAGAATACCGTCCTGCTGCCGCAGTGTATACAGGAAATAACTGCCGTTGCTGTCCTTCTGCAGCACCGATACCGGTACTACCAGTTCATAGCTCTCGGACTGCCAGGTGCTTTTCAGCGTCACCTGCTGGCCCATCTCCAGCCCCTGTCCGGTCACGTCCATCTGCAGCAGCGTGCCGCCGTTTTCCTGCTGCTCCATATAGCTGACAATTCCCTCCCCGCTTTGTCTGCCGCTGCTGACGGTTTCATAGACCAGCTGCATCCGGGTACCCAGGGACACATACCGGGTCTGTTCCTCGGTCAGCTGGGCCTGCAGCAGCCGTTGGCCCCCATCCGGCGTATAGAGAAGCTGGGCGGTATCCGGTGTGCGCTGTCCCGCAGAGACACAGAGCTGCGTAACTTTGCCGTCCTCCCGGGCACAGATCCACCCTTCCCTCTCCAGAAGCTCCTGCAGTTCCCGGATCTCTTCCTCCAGATAAGCCTGTTCCAGACGGGCAAGATCCCCTGCGGCCTCGTAGCTGCCGGAAACCGCCGCCCGGGCATCCTCCACGCTCCGCTGCGCATTCTGCAGTCCATCCGCCTGGGAGAGCAGGGCGTCCTCCACCGCCTGCTCTGCAGCACGTACCGTCTGCTCCAGCTGACTCACCCGGTTCTCCAGATCCAGAAGCCCCGCCGTCAACTCTGCGCTCTGCTGATTGCCGCTGCCCCCGGAGGAATCCCCACTGTCGCCGCCGCTGACGGTGCCCGCCAGGGCCTCCTTCTGTCCCGCAGCTGCCATCCGGTCTTCTCCCGATCCTGCAGCTTCCGTCCCCTGTTCCGAGCCGTCTGCCTGTTCCTCCTCCTTCCCGGCATTCTCCGCCGCTTCCTGCGCCCGCACCAGTTCCTTTCTGGCATTCTCCAGCTCAGCCTGAGCCAGCGCCAGTTCCTCCCTGGCCCGGCTCACCTGCAGCTCCCCGTCCCGTCTGACTGTCTCATAATCCTCCTGCGCCCGGGCCAGTGTGCTGGTGTTTGTCTGACTGCTCTGAGCGCTGCGGCTGTCCGCCTCCTTCTGCTGACAGATCAGCTGCTGCCGCTGAAGCTCCTTCCGGGCCAGTATCTTTTCCAGATCCTCCGTATCCAGCTGCAGCAGAGGTTCCCCCGATTGAAAGCTGTCCCCCCTCTGCACCGCCACCGTGGCCACCCGCAACCCCTCCGGCGCATAGATCCCATATTCCTGTCCCGCCGCCACACTGCCCACCGCCGATACTGCGTGATACAGGGACATCTCCCGGGCGGAGGTCACAGTCACCTGGGGCAGCCCCGCCTTATAAATCCCCTTGGTCACCAGCGTACAGACTCCCATCAGGAACAAAAAGAGAATAAATCCAATAATTACTGCTTTTCTTTTCCTCTCCATACTTACCTCTGTTTTTCAGGCTTTCCTCTACATGCATATCGCAAGCCGTGCTTGCGATACTGCACAAATCCGTATATGA
>CAZFYD010000122.1:0-6961 GCA_964523315.1 uncultured Acetatifactor sp. | reverse complement strand
TCTTACGAGCAAGCTCGACGAATCTGTGTATCTGTCCAAATCGGCTGTAAATAGTTACAAGTTTTTAGAAAATTTAGATTTATAGAAAACAGTTTTGATTTTAACGAACTTCCGTGACTTTCCCGTCTGCCGCATCATACCGGTAGGCATAATCCGACAGTACTTCTTCCTCCTGAAGCTGACTTCTGTTGATCTCTGCGATCATCTCATGCAGTTCCTGCCCGCTGCTTTGGCCGTCATCCGGCAGCAGGAGCACCTCGTGTATGGAGCTGGGCAGGATGTAGAAGCTGCCTCCCAGATGCTTTGCGGCTTCTGCCAGAATCCCCGGATACAGGATCACTGCCGCCCCCTGGATATGCTTTGTATTGGACAGCACATACAGATATCTCCCGGTCTCCTGCTGCATTTCCCTGAGCTCTGCCAGCTGCTCTTTATCCAGAATGTCCTGCATGGCATTGTCCATACTGCTGAGCTGGGACTGCATCAGCCGTGGGGTATTGCGCTCCGCAAGCTGCATCAGTTCCCGGTGGTCGGTCTTCCACATGGCCATATGGTCGTTATGAATCAGGATCATCCCTTCTCCCAGTTCCGGATGCTCATAGCTGTAATAAAAACAGATCGCCAGGTCCAGGAAATCCACATGGGGAATCTCCTCCAGCAGCTCCCGGTTCTTTTCCCGGTTCACCAGACGGTAGACAATCCTGTCCTTTACCTTTTCAAAATCCCGGAAAAATTCCATATCCACACTGCCTCTGGGCAGTCCTCTGACATATACCGCCAGAATCTTTGCCACAATCTTCCCCATATCCATACCTTCCTTCATCAGCTCGTAAAAGCTGTCCAGATAGACTGTAGGGGATACATTGCCGCCCTTGCGCATAATGGTCAGCCCCTGCATCAGCACACCGTTATTCTTCCTGACCTCCTGCACATATACTCCCGCCTCTTCGCCCACAACGGCCTGCACCCGGGCGATTACTTCCTGAATAAAGCTCTTTAAATTCATACATCTCCTCCTTGACATCAATTTTTCTGCACTAAAAAGAGAAAGGACAACAATCCTTTCTCTCACAAGCGGTCATCGGGTATACAGCTATACTCTGGATAAATACTCGCCGGTTCTGGTGTCAATCTTAATCTTATCGCCCTGATCCACAAACAGAGGCACCGCTACGGTAGCGCCGGTCTCCACAACTGCAGGCTTGGTGGCGCCGGTTGCGGTATCGCCCTTGAAACCGGGCTCGGTCTCGGTGATCTCCAGCTCCACGAACAAAGGCGGCTCAACGGAAAATACATTGCCGTTATGAGAACATATCTTACACATCTCATTCTCTTTCACGAACTTCAGAGCATCTCCCACCGTATCCCCGTTCAGAGCGATCTGATCGTAGGTCTCTACATCCATGAAATAGAATAAATCACCATCAGAGTATAAATACTGCATGTCCTTTCTGTCAATGCGGGCCTGAGGGCACTTCTCGGTAGGTCTGAAGGTTCTCTCCACCACGCCACCGTTAATCACATTCTTCAGCTTTGTCCTGACGAACGCTGCACCCTTACCGGGCTTTACATGCTGGAATTCAACAATCTGGTAAATATTATTATCTAACTCAATAGTAATACCATTTCTGAAATCACCTGCAGAAATCATAAAATATTTCCTCCTACATATTCACGTTATAATTCTTTTTGATTGTATAATAAAAATTGGCATTTTTCAACTGTTTTTTTATAAATTCTCTACAATTCTCTACAATCCTTATTCTTTCCCATAATTCGCAATAAAATCTATCGCATCTATGTATCCCCGCAGTCCTTTTCCGTAGATCTGTTTCTGGCAGGCCGGCGCTGTGACAGATACCCTGCGGAATTCCTCACGCCGGGTGATATCCGAAATATGGATCTCCACCTTGGGCACCGTGATGCTGGCCAACGCATCCCGAATGGCATAACTGTAATGGGTGTAGGCGCCGGGATTGATGACAATGCCCTCCGTTCCGTCAAAATAGGCTTCCTGAATCCGATCAATGACGGCCCCCTCATGGTTGCTCTGGAAGACCGTGATCTCATGCCCTTCCTGCCGTCCCTTTTCCTCAATCATATTTACCAGGTAAGCATAATCCTGGGTACCATACACGCTTTTCTCCCGAATCCCCAGGAAATTGATATTGGGCCCGTTAATCACTAACAGCTTCATCCTTTTTTGTCCTTTCTGCAATCAGCCTCACAATATTTTCTATGATCTCCTCTGCGGCCATATCGTCCACATCCACGATTATATCCGCTGCCTCAGCATAGGCCTCCTCCCGATCTGCCATCAGCCTGCGGATCCTTCCCATGGGATCCTCCCCCTGCAGAAGGGGCCTGGTGGTATCGGTCTTCAGCCGCTCATATACGGTCTCCGGCCTGGCACGCAGATATACCACCGTTCCCATCCTTTTCAGCAGGGGGCGATTGACCACCCTCACCGGCGTACCGCCGCCCACGGAGTAAATACGCTGTCCCGGAGCCTCTGCCAGCTTCTCCAGCAGCCGGGTCTCCATCTGCCGGAAAGCCTCTTCTCCCTCCTGCGCAAAAATCTCATTGATGGTTTTCCCTGCCTTGGCTTCAATCAGTTTATCCGTATCCTCCACCGGATACCGCAGCCGGTAAGAGAGCCGGATGCCCATGGTAGACTTGCCGCTTCCCATAAAGCCGATCAGCACCACATTTGAGTCCGATTCCTTTTTCATCTTTTCCTCGTCTCCGCATAACACAGGCTACGACTGTGCTATTGCACCAACACTTTTCCACTAAATTTACTGCCTCGAAAGCGCCTGCGCCATCATCCGGCACAGTTCGTCCGCCGTGTCCTGACCGATGGAGACGCCTGTCCAGAGCTCATAGGCAATCACTCCCTGATACACCAGCATCCGGGCGCCGTTATAAGCCTTTCCCCCGGCCGCCTCTGTCAGCCTCATAAACCGGGTCACCCCCGGATTAAAGATCAGATCATACCCGATCTCCACATGCCGATAGAACGCAGGCTCCTCAATCACCGCCCTGCCCGTATCGGGGTGCATGCCCACACTGGTAGCCTGGATCACCAGCCATTTCTCTCCCGGGATCTGCCCGTAATCCGCAAGCGCACAGGCCCGGGCAAAGGACCTTCCGGCGATCCGGTTTACCTCCTCCGCCACTGCCCGGGCCTTGTCCACGGTACGGTTCAGAATATAGGTGCCTGCAGCGCCCTTTTCCAGCAGCATCACGGCCACCGCTCTGGCAACGCCGCCCGCCCCCAGGAGCACCACATCCCGCCCGGCGATCTCCACGCCCTCCTGCTGCATCGCCCGGTATAGCCCCGGCATATCCGTATTATAGCCCTTATAGCCGCCCTCACAGCGCACCAGAGTATTGACGGCACCGATCCTCTCCGCCAGAGGATCGATCTGGGCCAGAAAGGCCATCACATCGCTCTTATAGGGCACCGTCACATTCAGCCCCAGAAGATCCAGCGCCAGCGCTCCTTTCACCGCCGCTTCCAGATTTTCCCTGGCTACGGGAAAAGGTACATAGACCAGATTGATCCCGGTGACCTGAGCCATATGGTTCTGTATCAGCGGGGACTGGGTATGGGCCACGGGATTGCCGATCAGCCCGCAGGTTCTGGTATGTCCGTCAATTTCATGCATAAATAATCAACCTTTCTTATTTACAATCACTTTTTTATCAATAGCTCCGCCGTCCCGTTTCCGCTGTCTGTGATAAAAATAGAGGACGATGCGCTCCAGCCTGCGCTTCAGCACGATCTGGATCTCTTCCCTGGGATGAATGGGCCGGGTCAGATAGCTGGTGATTCCCACCCTTCTGGCACCCCACACATCCGTAAACAGCTGGTCACCCACAAACAGGGTACTGCATCGATCCGTCTTCATCTGCTCCATGGCCCTGATATAGCCCTCCCTGCCCGGCTTTCCTGCCTTAAACAGATACCGGGAGTCCACCTGCTCTGCAAAGCGCTTCACCCTCGGTTCCTTGTTGTTGGACAGCAGCACCGTTTCATATCCCAGCCCGTGAAGCCGGTCAAACAGCGCCACAGCCCGTTCATCCGCCGGAGCGCCGTGGGGAACCAGCGTATTGTCGATATCAAAGATAATGCCCCGATAACCGTCCTGATACAGGCCCCCGTAATCAATAGCATAAGCGGACTCCGCCTCATAATCCGGATAAAATCTCTCCAACATGCCTTTTCCTTTTCATAAAACAGGCAGGAACCGCTGCCGGCCCTGCCTTACCACTGCTTTATTGCATATGTCCGCTATTCCAGAACCTTTTTCAACTCGTCCATGAAGGTATTCACATCCTTGAACTCCCTGTATACAGAAGCAAAACGAACATATGCCACCGCATCCAGATCCTTGAGTTTGTTCATGACCAGCTCGCCGATTATCTGGCTGCTGATCTCCTTCTCTTCCATATTAAAAATCTCGTTCTCCACCTCATTCACCAGATGGGTAATGGCCGGAGCGCTGACCGGACGTTTATGGCAAGCCCTCAGTATGCCTGCTTCGATCTTTGCACGATCATAGGTCTCCCGGTTGTTATCCTTCTTAATGATAATCAGGGGGATCGTTTCTACCTTCTCATAGGTGGTAAACCGCTTTCCGCACTCGTCACACGCCCTCCGGCGCCGGATGGAATTGTTATCCTCCGCCGGGCGGGAATCAATCACACGGGTATTCTCATGATTGCAAAAAGGACATTTCATAGCTCTTCTCCTTACGTAAAAACAATCAAAGCCTTTTCTGTATTATAAGATACTCAGCAATTTATGTCAACTAGAATAATATCCGGGCCGATCTGCCGGATATCCTTGAAGGGGACTACCGCCTCAAAATCCGGCTTGAAAATGCACAGCAGCCTGCTGCCGTCGGTAATGATGATCTTACAGATGCAGCCGCTGCACTCATCAAACTCAAAATCCGTCACCTTTCCCAACCTCCGGCAGTCCCGGATATTGATCACTTCTTTATCTTTGAAATCCGAAAAAAGCATGATCCTACGCCCCAAATGCCCTTTTCCTATCTTATGCGGCGTCCTGACTTTTTGTTCCTTTTTTACTTTTGCAGAATATCCGCCGCCCCCTTTGTAAATACTACCAGCATAGGCCTTTACGCAGGAGAAAAGCAGCTGACTGCTCACACAATTTCTACAGAAAGGCATGGTATGCATATGGCACAAGGAAAAGTGGAAATCTGCGGTGTGAACACCGCCAAGCTGCCCCTTCTCAAGGCGGCGGAAAAGGAGGCGCTCTTCGCCCGGATTGAAAACGGGGATAAGGCTGCCCGTGAAAAATACATCGAGGGGAATCTCCGTCTGGTACTCAGCGTCATCAAGCGTTTCTCCTCCAGCAATGAAAATGTGGACGATCTGTTCCAGATCGGCTGCATCGGCCTGATTAAGGCCATAGACAATTTTGACTCCAGTCTGAACGTCAAATTTTCCACTTATGCGGTTCCGATGATCATCGGAGAGATCCGACGCTATCTGCGGGACAACAACAGCATCAGAGTCTCCCGCTCCTTAAAGGACACTGCCTACAAGGCCATCTATGCCCGGGACGCCCTGACCCGCAAAAATCTGAAGGAGCCATCCATCGAGGAGATCGCCGCAGAGGTAGGCATCTCCAAGGAGGACATCGTCTATGCTATGGATGCCATCCAGAATCCCATGAGTCTCTATGAGCCCATCTATACGGACGGCGGGGACACCCTGTATGTGATGGATCAGATCAGCGACAAAAAAAACAAGGAAGAAACCTGGGTGGAACATCTCTCCCTCAGCGAGGCCATGAAACGTCTGGCCCCCCGTGAATATGAAATCATTTCCCTGCGCTTTTTCTCGGGCAAAACCCAGATGGAAGTAGCCGACATGATCGGCATCTCTCAGGCTCAGGTTTCCCGTCTGGAGAAAAATGCCCTTAAGACGATGCGTGCTTATCTGACCGCCTGAATATCAGGCGGAAGCACAGATAGCCCAGTATCGTTCCCAGAATGTTCGTCAGAATATCATCAGTCTGAAAAAAGCCTCTTCCCGTAATTAATTGTATGAATTCAATGGCGATACTGGTCAGTGCTCCTGTCAGCATATTCACCCAAAAACGTCTCTGCCGGGCAGCGGCCCAGGCAAGCGCAAAGCCATAGGGAATGAACAGCAGCACATTCTCCACCACAAACGCATTATTTCTCTGATTAATGCCCCAGGTGGAAAACAGCTGCAGATCCATGCCGTTTCTGCTTCCCATCTCCCGGGAAAAATAGGTGATCACCAGCATGATCGCCACATACATTACCAGACAGGATACCGCAGGCACCTTAAATGTATCCTTTCCCTGCCTCCTCCTGCTGCCGTTTACTCCACTCAGTACTATCGCTGCCAGCAGCCCTGCAATCACCCCATAGGGCAGATAGCGCAGCGACGCCGTCAGGTCATGCACAATATATTTCCACATATCGTTTCTTCCAATCCGTTATTTTCCCGATGCGCATACTTCCTCTTCATGCATAGCACAGTCTGTATCTGTGTTACTGCACAATCCGTATACGAAAATCAAAGATTTTCATACTTCACCCAGCCGCAGGCGCTGTCCTGCCATCGATCCCTGTCCTCAAAGAGTCTGTCATTCATCCATGCAACCGCGTCCGCTACCCCGTCATCATCAAAGGAAAACTCCGCTCTCTGCTTTTCTTCCTCCGGCGTGGTAACATAGTTAAAGGGTTCCGGCCACACTGTCGCCAGGAGCCTTTTTTCTTCCTCCCGGCTGATGCCCTCCAGCCGGTAACGCATCCCCTGATGGCTCCCCGTAAACTCTGTCTTTTTCAAGAATTCCATGGACAAAATATCATCTCTCTGTATCATAAAGAAACCTAAACCTCTTTCTCTTTATCTGTGAAGCAGTTCAGCCCTCTGCATTCATAAAAGC
>CAZFYD010000121.1:0-6978 GCA_964523315.1 uncultured Acetatifactor sp. | reverse complement strand
AGAAGCTGAGCACGCTGAAAAATTTGCAGGGCTGTTGGCGAAGTTGTAACCGACTCCACCAAGAAGAATCTGGAGATGCGTGTAGAAGCAGAGAACGGCGCTACCGCAGGCAAGACGGATCTGGCTAAGAGGGCAAAGGAGCTGGGCCTGGACGCTATCCACGATACCGTACATGAGATGGCTCGTGACGAGGCTCGACACGGCAGAGCATTTGAAGGACTGCTCAAGAGATACTTCGGCTAAGAAGAAGCCCTGGTTTAAAAGGATTTTTGAAGCATTAAGGGGATAAGCGTAAATGTCGCTTTTCCCCTTTGTTACATTATGGAAAATCAAATCACGAATTCTATTGCATTTCCTGTCTTTCTATTTTATACTGTTAAAGTACTTGGTTACGGTTTACGATTCGAACAAAATTGCACGGAGATTATTATGAAAATCATTTTTACGGAAAAAGACTTTTATGTGGAGGACAGCGGTCCGCTTTCTGCGGAAATGAAGCGCTGGCTGGAGGAATTTCAAAAGGACAAATATCACGCCTGGTATCTGCTGGGCTTAAAGGGCTGCCCTGCGGATGCGGATATCTCACTTCGTTTTTTATGCCGTGTGGCGGAGTCCTATTTTGAAAAGCTGACCTCTCTTCCGGAGCTTGAGCCGGCCAGAGAACACACAGAAGCGTTTCCGGATGATGAGACGCTGCAAAAGCTGCAGGAGGCGATACCCTTTGTCATCGGAGCGGAATATCTGGACGATGGCTGGATGCGGAACGCTTTTGACAGATTGCACGATATCTTCCGACAGGAAATAAGCCGGTATCCGGGGACGGTGGCCATGTACCTTGCGGAGCAGAGCCAGCAGCTGCATGTACCGGAACGTATCTTTTTCCATCTTGTGGAAAACAAAGCTTCAGAAAAATATCCCTTCGCGTTTCTGGCCACCTACGCCACCAGGGGCGAGGGCGACAGGATTTCCCATATGCCGCTGCAGTATGCGCTGATCGAGTACCGGGACGAACGGGAAAAGCTGCTGACGCTTCTCTCCTGTCTCAATACAGCGTCCGAGAAATCCGAGTTTGTAAGAACGGCGGTGGAGAGCGGAGAAATGTTCCATCCGCTGCAACTTACCGCAGAAGAGGCCTGGCAGCTTCTGAAAGAGATTCCGGCAATCGAAGAAGCCGGTATCCTGTGCCGGATTCCCAACTGGTGGAAAAGGAGATCCGCCGGGGTACATATGGCTGTCTCCCTCGGGGACAAGCAGCCCTCCCTGTTTGGCTTTGATTCCATATTGTCCGTGACGCCGCATCTGGAAGCGGACGGCATGGTGCTGACGAGGGATGACATTGAGCTGCTCCTAAAGCAGACAGAGGGACTCGCCTTTTTAAAGGGAAAATGGATTGAGGTCAATCATGCCAGACTCGAGCAGCTTCTTTGGGAAATGGATGCTTACTCCGGCGAAATTACCCTGATGCAGGCGCTGCGCGGGGATATGGGACAGGCGCTGCCGGAAGATGAGGGCGCCTTGATTTCCAACGGCAAGTGGCTGGCAGAGCTGCTGCAAAAGCTGCGCAGACCGGAAACCATACGGAAGGCTCAAGTGCCCTCGTCCGTCCATGCCACGCTTAGGCCCTATCAGCGCAACGGTTACACCTGGCTGCATTACATGAAAGAGCTGGGATTCGGCGCCTGTCTGGCGGACGACATGGGACTCGGCAAGACACTTCAGGCTCTGACCTTTCTGGAGAAGCTGCGAAAAGAAGGAAAAGGAAAAAGGGCGCTTTTGGTTGTCCCCGCCTCCCTGCTGGGCAACTGGCAAAAGGAAGCGGAAAAATTCGTTCCCGATATGCCGCTGCGGATTCTGCACGGAAGAAGTGCTGCGGAGCTGGCGGATGAACTGCAGGCAAAGGATACTTTCCTGTTTATCACGACCTACGGGATGGCTCTGCGCATCAAGGAGCTTGCCTCCTATACCTGGGACTGCCTGATTCTTGACGAAGCTCAGGCAATCAAGAACCCGGCATCCAAGCAGACGCACGCCGTCAAGAAGATTCCCGCGCGCATGCGTCTGGCCATGACGGGCACGCCGATCGAGAACGATCTAACGAATCTCTGGTCCATCTACGATTTTATTGACAAGGGACTTCTGGGCAGCTTTGGAGATTTTAAGGAATATGCCAAGCGGCTGGCAAAAGAGCCGGAGGAATATGCGCACCTGCGTTCCATGATTTCTCCCTTTATGCTCAGGCGGCTGAAGACAGACAGGAGAATCATCTCAGACCTGCCCGAAAAGCTGGAGACCGTTGACTATGTCAGCATGAGCAAAAAGCAGATCGTCCTGTATCGGAAAACGGTGGCCGATCTGTCGGAAAAGCTGTCCCAGCTAAACGGCTTTGAGCGCTGCGGATTGATTCTGGCGGCGCTGACCCACTTAAAGCAGATATGCAACCATCCCGACCAGTATCTGGGACAGGAGGCATACGCGCCGGAGGAGAGCGGCAAATGGGATATGCTGAGAACCATATGCGCCACAATTTACGAAAAGAGGGAGCGGGTTCTGGTGTTTACCCAGTTTAAGGAAATCACGCAGCCTTTATCCGCATTTCTGGAAACCATTTTTCACAAAAAGGGCTTTGTACTGCACGGGGGCACTCCGGTGAAAAAGAGGCAGCAAATGGTAGAGACCTTTAACGGTGAAGAATATATCCCTTACATGGTTCTGTCTGTGAAAGCGGGGGGCACGGGGCTGAATCTCACAAGCGCCAACCATGTGATCCATTTTGACAGATGGTGGAACCCAGCCGTGGAAAATCAGGCCACAGACCGTGCTTTCCGCATCGGCCAGAAGAAAAACGTGTTTGTACATAAGCTGGTCTGTGAAAAGACCATCGAGGAAAAAATCGACCAGCTGCTGCAATCCAAGCGGGAGCTGGCGGAAAATGTGGTCGGAGGCAGCGGCGAAAACTGGATTACCGATCTGAGCAACGAAGAACTGCTCTCCGTACTGCGGCTTGACGTTTAGCGCAGAAAACTGACTGAGAAATGAGGGAAAGAAATGAGCCGATATTGGGAAAATATGACATACGAGCAGCCATCCGAGTCTAAAATCCGGCAAAATATTTCAGATACGGTAAAAAAGGAATCCAAAAAAGGAAAAATTCTGTCGCCTGTTGTCATATCCGGCAGAACCATCGCAAAGGAGTGGTGGGGGAAGGCCTGGTGTGAGAATCTGGAGCGCTATGCGGACTATGAAAGCAGGCTTGACCGGGGAAAGCGATATGTCAGAACCGGAGCCGTGGTGGATTTGCAGATCCAAAAGGGGAAGGTGAATGCACGGGTACAGGGGCGCAGGAAAACGCCCTACAGGGTAGAAATCAGGATCAGCCCTCTCCCGGAGGAGCGCTGTCAGAAGCTCATTGCCATATGCGGAAATAAAATCCAGAATCTGGAGGCGTTGGTGAGGGGAGATTTCCCGGAGGAGCTGCGGGAAGCTTTCCTGCAAAAGGGCAGCCTGTTCCCGGAGCCGAGGGAGATCAGCTTTAGCTGCAGCTGCCCAGACTGGGCTCTGATGTGCAAGCATGTAGCCGCCGTGCTGTATGGAATCGGGGCACGCTTTGATGAAAATCCGCTGCTTTTCTTTGAACTGCGAGGCGTGGATGTCAACCGGCTGATTGACGCTACGCTGGCTGACCGCATGGAAAAAATGCTGGCAAATGCGGACAAGCCCAGCGAAAGAATTATACAGGGCGAGGATTATCTGAAAATATTCGGACTGTGACGGAATTGATTTTAGGCATATTTTCAGGAAAGGAAGCAAGGCTTTATGGAGAAAATCGCAAGCTTTACCATTGACCATATCCGGCTTAGGCCCGGCGTCTATGTATCCCGCAGGGATACGGTGGGACAGGAGGTTATCACTACCTTTGACCTGCGCATGACCAGTCCCAATGACGAGCCAGTCATGAATACCGCGGAAGTGCATACCATTGAACATCTGGGAGCCACTTTTCTGCGCAATGACCCGGACTATAAGGACAGGATCATTTATTTCGGCCCCATGGGCTGCCGCACCGGCTTCTATCTGCTGCTGGCCGGGGATTATACCTCACGGGATATTGTGCCGCTGGTGATCCGGATGTATGAATTTATCCGGGATTACCGGGACGAGGTGCCGGGCGCTTCCCCAAGGGACTGCGGCAATTATCTGGATATGAATCTGGGCATGGCAAACTATCTGGCCGGAAAATATCTGGATCAGGTGCTGTATCAGATTGACGAGAGCCGTCTGAACTATCCGGTATAGACGTTTTCTGACAGTAAATATCCGTTGAACGGCAGTAAAAAAGGCCTGCATATCGCATTTAACGCTACCGAATTAAGTATGCGCTAAAGTGCGTGGAGTCATGGAGAGGGAAAGTATGAAACTGACGTTTCATATACGGATTTGTGCAGTATCGCAAGCGCAGCTTGCGATATGCATGCTAAGGAAAGTTTGGAAGTTTCACTTCCAAATACGTATTGGCGCAGTATCATGGGCACAGCCCATGATATGCATGGAGAGGAAATGATGAATAAAATTGGAATTATCGGCGCCATGGAGCTGGAGGTAGATACGCTGAAAGCCCGGATGGCAGTTACCGCCCGAACCGCCAGGGCGGGTATGGAATTTTTTGAGGGTACCTTGGATGAGGTGCCCGTGGTTATTGTCCGCTGTGGAATCGGCAAGGTTAATGCCGCCATGTGCGTGCAGATCCTAGCTGATCTGTTTCAGGCTACCCATGTGATCAACACCGGTGTAGCCGGTTCCCTGAATGCGGCTCTGGATATCGGCGACATCATTATTTCACGGGATGTAATCCATCATGACATGGATGTCAGAATATTCGGTTATCCCCTGGGGCAGGTTCCCCAGCTGGATACCCTGGCTTTCCCCGGAGATGAGACCCTGATCCGGCTGGCCATGGATTCCTGTGAAGAAGCCAATCCCGGCCTGCGCACCGCTGTGGGCCGTATTGTCAGCGGCGATCAGTTCATCTCCGACAGGGAGATCAAAAACAGGTTAATTACAGAATTTCATGCAGACTGTACGGAGATGGAGGGAGCGGCCATCGCTCATGCCGCATACTTAAACGGACTTCCTTTCGTGATTATCCGTGCCATTTCCGACAAGGCAGACGACAGCGCCGAGATGGATTATCCCGCCTTTGAGCGTGAAGCTGCCGGTCATTGTGCCCGTCTGGTAGAGGCGCTGGTAAAAAGGATATAAAGGAGAAAAGAGATGTTAGAGAAACTAAAAAAGGATTCCCTGAAAAGGCGGCTGCCGATAGCCATCATCATGATTATCGCAGCAGTGGGTCTGCTGATCTATTTCGGCCCGGACTTTATCACCTGGGCAAAGGGCCCCGTGGTCTTTGAAGATCTGGCCATCGATGAGATCGAGGATCAGTATGTCACGATGAACTTTGAACTGACCTTCGGCACCTTCGCTACAGAGGTAACCACCACCACCCGAAACGGCTCCAAGGTATCGGAGGAGGATACCATGCAGTACCACGCAGTCCTGGTGGGCGGCCTGGACCGATACATGTATACCGACGAGAGCCTGTACTGGGAGTTTGTCGGCCTGGCAGTGCCGTCCCGGTATTTTGATACGGTCGAAATTATTGATAAAAACAGCGATGAATTCTTTGAAACCTATGATCTGAGAGCGCTGGATACCTCGATGCAGATCACCGGGCAGATCCTTCCCATGGATGAAAAGACGCTGCGGTACTACAAATCTTTCTTCCGCTCAGCAGACTATACCGATGAGGAGTTCGAGGCATACTGCTCACCTTACTACATTAAGGTCGGCGCCCTGTCCCGGGGCAGCATTGAAATCGTGCTGCTCATGAACGCTGTGGCTGTGATCCTGATTCTGGGTGCTGCCATCATACTGATCAAGGCGATGACCGGCGGTTATCAGCGGAAGCTGATTAAGGCCCTGAAGGCCCAGGGAGATATGGAGCTGGAGCGTGCGGATGTGGATTTCTCATCTGCTTTTGAGCCTGCCAAGGGCATTAAAATCGGACGCAGCTACCTCTTTGACTGCAGCAGTGCCAAGACCGAGGTCATCCCGCTGCGCCGGATCGCATGGGCATATACCCATCAGACCAACCATCAGAAATATGGCCGTACTGTCAGCACCACCTACAACACCATGATCTACACCGAGGATAAGAAGCTGCATCAGCTGGTGATTCCCAGCAGGGAAATCTGCGATCAGATCATGAATGATCTGAGTCAAAAATGCCCTGCAGGCGTCTTCGGTTACAGCGATCAGCTCAAGCAGATGTTCAATAAGAATTATGACGAGTTTACCCGTCTGCGCCGCCAGAAGGAGGCAGAGATAAATCAGTCGCAGGGCTTTGGCAGTGTCTACCCTGAGCAGAATCAGGATCCTTTAAACAATGATCCTTACCAGAATGTCTAAATACATATCCAAAAAGCTCCGCACCGGATTTACACCCGGGCGGAGCTTTTTCTCCATCTAATCCTCTTTCTTTTTGTTAAATACCAACAGCTTACTGAGTATATAGTTGCCGAGGAACACCAGAACGGCGGACACAAAGGTGGTCACATAGGTATTCACGCCCAGCGCCCCAAACAGCTGTCGGATCACCAGATCCAGGATAAAGGTGGATACCCTGGAGAGGACGAACTTCGGAATCTCCTTCAGCATCGGCTCATGGCTCTTAAATACAAACCGCCTATTGGTAAAATAAGCGAAGATAACGCCCGCCACCCAGTTGACAATGCTCATCACCGCATTTTCAAAGGGAGTGGGATGCAGCGGATTGCCGAACAGCAGCCAGCTGGCCAGGAACATGGCTCCCCAGGCTACAATCGTGGTCAGGCCTCCCACAATCAGATAGGCGATCATTTCCTCATATTTCTTTATTAATCCTTTGATTTTCTCTATCATGGAAATCCTCTTTTCACAAAACAC
>CAZFYD010000120.1:0-7127 GCA_964523315.1 uncultured Acetatifactor sp. | reverse complement strand
AAATCTGTTGCTTTGACTTTATTATAGGCTATTTGATCAAAATGTCAACAGAGAAATTGACAAATAGTTTCTGTCTAGTGTATCCTATAATGTAGAAAATGGAAGTGATTACCACAGGGTATAGAGGACTACATATGAAAACAAAAAGAGTGATTATAACAATCTGTCTGTTGTTTTTTGGCGTTCTGGTGCCGGGATTGCGCAGCGAGGCGGCCGAGGGCACCAATCCGGTACATCAGGTTGGTCTGCAGGACTATGTGGAGACAGTTTATGACGAGAGCAACGGGATGCTGACCAGTGAGGCCAATGCGGTAATACAGGACAGCTCCGGTTATATCTGGATCGGCAGCTATGGCGGATTAAGCCGCTTTAACGGCGTGGAATTTGAAAATCTCAGCAAGACCCGGACGGGAGCGCCGGCCAGCGGCGTGCGCAGTCTGCTGGAGGACAGCCGGGGAAGAATCTGGATCGGCACCAATGACGCCGGGCTTTATCTCTATGACAGTAAAGGCTTTCAGCATATTACCGCAGCCGGGGAGAACGAGGAATGGCAGCAGATGGCGGCAACGCTGTCGGTTCACTGCCTGGAGGAGGATGCAGAGGGGCATATCTATCTGGGGGCGAGCAGCGGTCTGTGGATGGTGGATGAGTCCATGAATCTGAGAATGGTCGAGGATTCCCGTCTGCAGGAGATGGCTGTGGAAGCACTGGCCGGGGATCGGCAGGAGCGTATCTGGGGAATCGGATCAGGCGGTGAGCTGTTCCTCCTGCAGGGACAGCAGCTGACGCTGCTGTTGGAGAACGGTTACTTTGAACGGAATATTTCCTACGGTCTGTATCCAGATGACGATGGTCGGATTTATGTGGGAACTGCGGACGGTCAGGTGATCCGGCTGCGCTGCAGCGGGGAGGGTTCCCAAACAGAGCTTTCCTGGGATATTTTGACCACAGGCGGTGAAGATGGCGTGAACGATATTATGCGGGACAGCCAGGGGCGGTTGTGGGTATGTACGGACAACGGCCCGGGATATTTTGATGAGGAGGATGCCTTTTATAAAGTAAACAGCCTGAATAATAATTCGATTATGAGTCGGATGTGTGAGGATTACGAGGGAAATCTGTGGTTTGCTGCCTCCCGGAAAGGATGCGTCAAACTGACCAGGATACGGTTTCGGAATACGGCTTATGAAGCGAATATTACCAATCAGACGGTAAATGCCACAGTGATGCTGGACGGCTGCATGTATATCGGCGGGGATTTTGGACTGGCAATTCTGGATGAAACCTGGGAAAAGATGGA
This sequence comes from uncultured Acetatifactor sp., assembly GCA_964523315.1. GTDB lineage: Bacteria > Bacillota > Clostridia > Lachnospirales > Lachnospiraceae > Acetatifactor. The sequence goes on along the minus strand of CAZFYD010000120.1, from coordinate 5,827 downwards.
AAACGAGCTGACGGCCATGCTGGAGGGCATCCGTGTCCGGGGGCTGTTTAAGGATCGGGACGATACACTGTGGATCTCCACCTATAAAACCTATGGGCTGGTCAACTATGATCCCCGTACCGGAGCGATTACCTCCTATACAACGGAGCAGGGAATGCCTCATGAGCAGGTGCGTATGGCTCTGCAGCTTTCTGATGGGAGTATTGCAGTGGCTACCAACGGCGGCGTGGCAATCCTGCGGGACGGTCAGGTGGCGGATGTATTTGACCAGAATGACGGCATCGAAAACCAGTGGATCCTCTGTCTGGAGGAAAGTGCGGATCACAAGCTGCTGGCAGGCAGCGACGGCGACGGTATCTATGAAATTGATCCGGATACCCGGCAGGTGCGCAATCTGACTACAGAGGACGGGCTGCAGTCGGGGGTGATCCTGCGTATGACCGCCGACGAACAGCAGGGCATCTGGATCAGCAACGGTTCGGAGCTGGCGCTGTGGGAGGAAGAGGGGATTCGTCAGATACCCTCTGTGAATGAAGGAACAGGCAGTATTTTTGATATAAAGGTGACGGAGGACTATATCTGGCTGATGAAGTCCTTTGGGTTAATCAGAATCAGTCGGGAAGCTTTGATCGGCGGCGGACAGGAATACGAGGTTTTTAACCGCAGTGACGGCCTGACCAGCAGTATTACCGCTAATTCCTGGAATTATATGGACGAGAACGGCGTGCTGTATCTGTGTACCGGCAACGGCGTGTACTATATGGATTTGAACGATATGTATCAGAATAACGTGACGCCTAAGGTGTCTGTGGGGCAAATGTCCACAGAGACGGTAATCTATTATGAGCCACAGGACATAGAGCTGAGGACGGATACCCAGCGTATCACTCTGCAGCTGGATCTGCTCAGCTTCGGCATGGGGGATGGCGTTCTGGAGTATTATCTGGAGGGCTTTGACAAATATCCGATTCAGATCACCAGCAGCAACGGACGGATCAACTATACGAACCTGCCGGGAGGAGAGTATATTTTCCACCTGAAGGGCTATAATGCGGACGGCACGGAGAGCGAGGATCTGACCTTCCGTATCGTCAAGGAGAAAAGTCTTTTTGAGAAACAGTACAGAATATTATGGCTGATCGTAGGCTGCCTGCTGCTGCTCATCGTGGCGCTGCTGATCATGTGGCATCTGAACAAAAACAAAATCCTGCAGCGGCAGAAAGAATATCGTGATACTGCGGATCAGATCATTCGTATCATAGCCAAAACCATTGACGCCAGGGATAAATATACCAGCGGTCACTCCCATCGGGTGGCATCCTATGCGGTGGAGATCGGCAGGCGCTACGGGCTGAATCAGGAGCAGCTGGAACAGCTGCGTTATGCGGCGCTGCTGCATGACATCGGAAAGATCGGCATTCCGGATCATATTCTGAATAAGCATTTCGAGCTGACGGATGAGGAATATGCAGTGATAAAGCAGCATCCCACCATCGGCGGGGATATTTTGAAAGAATTTACCCTGGCGCCGGAGGCGGCTGTGGGAGCGCTGTATCATCATGAGCGATACGACGGCAAAGGCTACAACGCAGGCCTGAAAGGGGAGGAAATCCCTCTTTATGCCCGGATCATTGCGGTGGCGGATGCCTATGACGCCATGGATTCCACCCGTGTATATCAGGAATCCATGGATCCGGAGGTCATCTATCAGGAATTGGAAGAGGGCAGGGGGACCCAGTTTGACCCTCAATTTGCCGAGATCATGATGGCGATGATGAGGGATGGCTTTGTGGCCAGCGAAGAATAAGTGCGGCGGAAGGAGAGGTATCAGTATGAGGTATGTATTGGAAAATGAAAGATTCAAGGTGACGTTGGAGAGTATGGGCGCAGAGCTCAAGTCGGTCTGGGATAAGCAGCTGGGTCTGGAGCGCATGTGGAGCGCCGATCCGGCCTATTGGGCCAAGACAGCACCCTTTCTGTTTCCTTTTATCGGCAAACTGGAAAAAGAGCAGTTTACCTATGAGGGACGGATTTATCCGGCGGATAAGCATGGTTTCGGTCAGAGAGTGGAATACTCTGTAACGGAACAGAAAGCCAATTCGATTCGGTTCCGGATTTGTGATACGGATGTCACAAGAGAAAAATATCCTTTTTCCTTTGCCCTGGAGATTGCGTATGTACTGCAGGCAGACGGGATTCAGGAGAACTGGTCTGTAAAAAATACCGGCGATAAGCCTATGTATTTCTCTGTAGGGGGGCATGCGGCCTTTGCCTGCCCGCCGTCGGCGGAGGGTAAGACTGCCAGCCGGATCGGCCAGAGGGTAAAGCTGTACGGTGTAGATCCGGAGGCAGAGCTGTATAGCCTGCGGTTAAATGACAAGGGTGTCATAACAGAAGAACTGCTGCCGGTTCAGCTGAAGGACAGCTGCTTTACGATCACAGAGAAGTTGTTTTCTGCGGACGCTCTCATTTTTGATCAGGATGGTATCACAGCGGCAGGTCTGTGCGATGCTCAGGGCCGGGAATATGTGCGGGTAGAATGCGATGCTCCGGTATGGGGGATCTGGAGCCATCCGGATAATCAGGCAGGCTATGTCTGTCTGGAACCCTGGTACGGCATCTGCGATTTTGCCGGATATGAGGGGGAGCTGGCAGAGCGGCCCCATACACAGGAGGCAGCCCCGGGGGAGACCTGGAGGGGCGGAAACCGTATGGTATTTTTGTAATAGGAAGGAGTAAATATGCTGGAAATCGGAACAAAGGCGCCGGATTTTTCATTGCCGGATCAGGACGGGAACCTGCACACTTTAGGAGAATATGCAGGAAGAAAGGTTATTCTGTATTTTTATCCCAAGGACAATACACCGGGATGCACTAAGCAGGCCTGCGGGTTCAGTGAGCTGTATCCGCAGTTTACGGAGAAAGGAGCGGTGGTCCTCGGCGTCAGTAAGGATTCTGTGGCATCCCATAAAAAATTTCAGGAAAAATACAATCTGGGCTTCACATTGCTTTCGGATCCGGAGTTGAAAGCGATACAGGCCTATGGGGTTTGGCAGGAAAAGAATAATTATGGAAAAGTGTCCTTGGGAGTGGCGCGCGCCACGTATCTGATTGATGAAAAAGGAATGATTGAGAAAGTTTTCAAGAGCGTAAAGGCCGCTGAAAATCCGGCGCAGATGCTGGAACAGTTAAGCTGAAAACCGGGGATTTTTAAAAATGGTTCGGAATGAGTATCCGAATGCTGCGTCGTTATGACGAACTCGTCCTGCTGTCGGTGCGGAATCCCTCGCAAGCTTCGCCCTTTCATTGCAGTTTTTCCTTTGCCCGTTTCATGCCGATCAGCAGGGGATTACCATCACTGTCCAGACGATGGACTCCGAGATGATGATGCCCATATATTCAATGACGGGAACCGGCAGAAAGGCGATCAATACCTTTCCGGCGAGCTTGGTCGGGCTGGAGAGCAGCGGTGTCCTGGCATCCCCAAAGCCTTGCATACTATTGCGCGCCAGATATAGGAGGCCAGAATAGAGTGATATAATCATATGGATAAATCAAAGTAGATTGGGATCGCCGAAGGAAAGCTTAAGTGATGCGGAGAACATGAATATATCGTTCAAACAAACCGCAGAGGGGTTAATGATAGGGAGGATTATCATATGCAGGAAAAATGGATTGAACAGATATTGGAGACTCTGACCCTGGAGGAAAAGTCTGCCATGCTTCATGGCGCTGCCTTTTTTCGCAGCGGCGCAGTGGAGGAGAAGGGAATCCCGGCAGTGGAGACGAGTGACGGCCCTATGGGTGTGCGTAATGAATTCCCCGGGGATTCCTGGTTTCCCATCGGCATATCTGACGATTATGTCAGCTATCTGCCCAGTAACAGTGCGGTGGCAGCTACCTGGAACAGGGAGAGGGCTTATGCCGACGGTAAGGTATTGGGGGAAGAGGCCAGAGGCAGGGGCAAGGATGTAATCCTGGCGCCGGGCATTAATATCAAGCGGGATCCGCTCTGCGGCCGGAATTTTGAATACATGAGCGAGGATCCCTATCTGGTGGAGGAACTGGCAGTTCCCATGATTCAGGGGATTCAGGAGTCCGATGTGGCGGCCTGCGTCAAGCATTTTGCCGCCAATTCCCAGGAAACGGATCGGCTCTGGGTGGATACCATTGTGGACGAGCGCACCCTGCGGGAGATCTATCTGCCGGGCTTTAAGGCAGCGGTGCAGCGTGGGGGCACGTATTCGCTGATGAATGCCTATAACAAGTTAAACGGAGAACACTGCAGCGAGAGCAAAGCCCTGCTGAACCGTATTTTGCGGGAAGAATGGGGATATGACGGCACTGTCATCAGTGACTGGGGTTCCGTGCATACCACAAAGCAGGCGGCGGAGAGTGCTCTGGATATGGAGATGAGTGTGACCACCGATTTTGACGAGTACTATTTTGCCAGACCGTTGATTGAAGCCGTACAAAAGGGTGAGGTGTCCATGGAGGCTGTGGATGAGAAAGTGCGCAATATCCTGCGGATGATGCTGCGTCTGAAGATGATCGGGCCGGAGGCAGGAGAGCGCAAGCAGGGTGCCTACAATACGCCGGAGCATCGTGAGAGTATCAAAGCCACGGCCCGGGAGGCCATTGTCCTGCTGAAAAACGAGGACGGGCTGCTGCCCATTACGCCGGAGCGTCTGGAGAAGGGGGCGCCACATCCGCTGACCGGTTACAGGAAGAAGAAGCGTATTGCGGTAATCGGACGGAATGCGGAGCATATGCATTCCGGCGGCGGAGGCAGCGCGGAGATCAAGGCTTTATATGAGATTTCTCCTTTGATGGGACTGAAGATCCAGTTAGGGGGCAATGTGGATGTTCAGTATGCACCGGGCTACTATATTCCGGGAAAAAAGAGCGTGAATGAAGTCAACTGGCAGGAGACGAGTCTGGAACGCCAGGTGAATCGCCGGAAAGACCGGGAGGAAACCGCCGAGGAGGCTCAGCTGCGTCAGGAGATAGATAATCAGCGGAAAGCGCTGCGGGAAGAGGCGATTGCGCTGGCGCAGACGGCCGACGAGGTGATCTTTGTGGGCGGCCTGAACCATGACTATGACGTGGAGGGCTGGGATCGGGACAGCATGAGGCTTCCCTATGCCCAGGATCAGCTGATTGAGGAACTGCTGGCAGTGAAGCCGGATACCATCATTGTCATGGTAGCAGGCTCTGCGGTGGAAATGCCCTGGCGGGAGAGGGCAAAGGCCATTGCGTGGAACTATTATGCGGGCATGGAGACCGGTAGCGCGCTGGCGGAGGTGCTGCTGGGCCGGGTATGTCCTTCCGGTAAGCTGCCGGAGACCTTCCCGGCGCTGTACAGTGATACGGTGACGGATAAAAACGGAGAGTTCGGCAAGCCGGAGAAGGTGATCTATAAGGAAGGTATTTTTGTGGGATACCGGTATTATGAAAGGGAAGGGATCCGGCCGGCCTTTGCATTCGGCCACGGCCTGTCCTACACCTCCTTTGCCTACGATCATCTGGAGGTGAAGATGGATCCGGATCGGGGAAAAGACCCGGAGGATACAGCGGTGAGGGTGTCTCTGGAGGTGACTAATACCGGCGCTGTGGCAGGTGCGGAGATCGTGCAGTGCTATGTGGCGGATCCTGTGTGCCGCATGGAGCGTCCGGTGAAGGAACTGAAAGGTTTTGCCAAGGTGTTCCTGGAGCCGGGGGAGACGAAGCGGGTGAGCATGGATCTGCCCAGACGGGCTTTTTCCTTTTATGATGTGGAGCGCCATGATTTTGCAGTGGAGCCCGGGGAGTTTACGGTGCTGGTGGG
>CAZFYD010000119.1:0-7169 GCA_964523315.1 uncultured Acetatifactor sp. | reverse complement strand
CTGCGCAGCAGCGGGTTTTGCGAATGCAGCGTGGAGGGGCTGTAAATAGTAACGAAAAGGGAAAATAAATATAAGGGATGGTAGACATGAGAGAAAAATTGACGCGTTTTATGCAGGGCAGATACGGGAATGACAGACTGGGTCAGGCTATGACGGTACTGGCGCTGATCTGTGTGGTGTTGTCTTTGTTCCGGATCCCCTTTATTTCCACTGTGGGAGTGATTCTGCTGATTCTGGTATATTACAGGATGTTTTCAAGGCAGATCGGTAAGCGGGCGGCGGAGAATCAAAGATATCTGCAGCTGGAGTGGAAGATCCGGGCAAAAGTGCACGGGAAAAAGCAGGAATTTTCCCAACGGAAGACTCACCGCATCTATAAATGCCCGAACTGTAAGCAGAAGATACGGGTTCCCAGACATAAGGGCAGGATTGCCATTCGCTGCAGGAAGTGCGGCACGGAATTTATTAAGAAGACCTGATGCAGGAAGAACGGAGAAAGGAGCATGGTCCATGTTTGGGTATATTACTGCAAATCAGCCGGAACTGCGCATTCGGGAATATGATATGTATCATTCCTATTACTGTGGACTGTGCCGGGTGCTGAAAGAAAAATACGGACGGGTGGGACAGATTACCCTAAGCTATGATATGACCTTTGTGCTGATGCTGCTGTCGGGATTGTATGAGCCGGAAACGACGTATGGGCAGAGCCGCTGTATCATGCATCCGGGGAAAAAGCATGAGTACCGCTATAATCTGCTGACGGAATATGCGGCGGATATGAATGTGCTTCTGACGGAGTATAAATGCTGGGATGACTGGAAGGATGACCGGAAGCATGTGCAGCGGCTGATGGCCGGAATGCTGGAGCGAAAAACCGGTGATTGCAGACGGAAATACAACCGGAAGCTGGAGCAGATCGCTGCGGCCATGGAGGAGCTGTCCCGGGCGGAGCGCCAAGGAGTGCTGGATCTGGATCAGATGGCAGGGCGCTTTGGACAGGTCATGGCACATATCATGGCCTACCGGCAGGATGAGTGGGAGCCCGTTCTGCATCGGTTCGGCTTTTATCTGGGCAAATTTATTTATCTGCTGGATGCCTATGAGGATATCGAAGAGGATCTGAAAAAGGGACGGTACAATCCGCTGAAGGAGCGCTTTAAGGATCCTGATTTTGAGCAGGACTGCCAGAATATTCTGGTGATGATGATGTCGGCCTGCTGCAGGGAATTTGAACAGCTGCCCATTTTGGAAAATGTGGAGATTCTGCGGAATATTCTCTATTCCGGCGTATGGAGCCGATATGAGTCGGTTCGGGCCAGAAGGGAAAAGGAATCCTTATAAAACGGAGAGGAAAGTTTGGAAGTTTCACTTCCAAATACGCATTGATGCAGTATCATGGGCGCAGCCCATGATATGCATGGAGAGGAAAAAATGAAAGATCCCTATCAGGTGCTGGGGGTATCCCGCAGCGCTACAGAAGAGGAAATAAAAAAAGCATATCGGGCATTGAGTCGAAAATATCATCCCGATGCCAATGTAAACAATCCCAACAAGGCAGAGGCGGAGGAGAAGTTCAAGGAGATCCAGGCGGCCTATCAGCAGGTCATGAAGGAAAAGACCGGCGGATACAGCGGCAGCGGATATGGGCAAAGCGGTAATGAGGAGCAGGATCCCTTTGGCTTTGGCCCCTTTGGCTTTTACGGCAGTTACGGACAGAAAACCGGTACCGGCTATGAGGAGCAGCCCCATCTGCGGGCGGCAGGCAACTATATCCGCAACGGTTATTACCGGGAGGCCCGGACGACTCTGGATCAGATGGACAGCCGGGAACGGGATGCCCGTTGGTATTATTACAGCGCCATTGCCCATTCCGGCCTCGGCAGCAATGTTGCGGCCTTGGAGCATGCCAGAATGGCTGCCTCTCTGGAGCCGGGGAACAGCGAATATCGGCAGCTGCTGCAGACCCTGGAGAACGGCGGCAGCTGGTACCGCCAGCGACAGGCTGGATACGGATATCCCACCATGGGCGATGGCAATATGTGTGTGAAACTCTGCGTGGCAAATATGATCTGCAATATGTGCTGCTGTGGCGGCAGAGGATTTTTCTGCGTATAGGGCATTTAATCCGTATCAGAAGCCTCCAGGCTTCCTCTTACCGTGATTCCATTTACCTCCACATTGGCGCCCAACTCAATGACCAGACATTCCCGCCCGTCAATGATCCGGGTGCTGATCAGGTCGGTGCGTTCCGGGTTTACCTTCACCACGACCTCAGGCGTCTTGACGTCGAAGGAGCGGCTGCTGATCACATTGCTGACATAGAGCTCCGTATTCTCCCCGGCAGCAGCATCGTAATATTGATCGAACGCTGCCATTTTCTCGTTGGTTACGCCGCTGTCGGCAAATACAGTCTTGACTTCATTTTTATCCAGAACAAGAGGAGCCGGATCCTCCTTATGCTCCTCCGCCATTTCGATGATTTTCTCATGAATATTTTTTACCGCCTCGATGCTGCAGGTCTCTCCCAGAGTTTCCTCCACCAGCAGCTGAAAGGTCTCTTTCTGGCTGCCTGCGGACAGGGGCAGGGGGCAGCCCAGAAGCAGATCCACAAAGCTCTCCTTCAGATCCTCCGCATCCCTGGAATAGTACAGGGTGCTGTGCAGATCCGTGCTGCGGTCGTTGAAAGCCGGAAACAGAAAGCCTGTGTCGGGAGCCCCCACCACCCAGTCACGGATTCGGTTGTGGAAGCTGTTTTCCTCCGCATCATAGGACAGGCCGGGCTTGGAGAGGTTGACCGGACAGATGCTGACCATAATGTATTCATACACCTCGTTGGAAGAGTCCTCCATATCAATACCGTCGCTGGTGCGGCCCGGCACATCATAGGCGTCGTGAATGACCAGAATCAGATAATTTCCCACAAATTCATAGGAATCAATCACATTGGTATAGAATTGGTCCAGCAGCGCATCGTCCTTCAGCCTGCTGTCCCGCAGGCGCAGCAGCAGCTCCTGGGTGCCGCCTTCTTCCTCTGCCTTGAGGGGAAATTCCAGTGTGTGCAGATTCTTTCCGATGGAACCGGACAGGGTCTTGCGGAGGATCTCAAAATATTTGAACATTTCCTCCTCAGGCAGTGTCAGAAAGGCCTGTTTGAACCGGGCCTTTTTATTTTTTTCTCCGTCCACATAGCAGCCGCAGATGCGGGTGATGGAGCAGTTGTTCTGGGTAAAAAGCTTTTTGATCTCGGAGATTTCCTGTTTTAACATATGTACCTCATTTCTGTGTTGTAGTTCAGCGTCTGTGTTTTCTTTGTCAGTATAAATCATTTTTCACGGAGACGTCAACTATTTTGACAGTTGCTGGCAGGAAAAAGGGAAAAACGTAAAGCGGTTTCATAATTTGCGGTGAATAGCAGTTGCTGTCTGATAGGGAAGAATCGTATAATAGATAATAAAAATAAGTCATTACGTGGAGGAAAAATGATGGAACAGTTACATATTACGGCTGCTGACGACAGCGAAAAGGTGTACAGGATCCTGGGGGATCTGATGAACGGGGGAAAGGAATTCCAGATTATGATTACCGTGCCTGCCGGAAAACAGAGCGGAGACGGCAGGCAGCAGCCCAGGCAGGAGATCCTGATTCAGGCTGCGGAGGAAAAAGGGACTGCGAAGGAACCGGCAGAGAAGGTCTATGACCTGGAGCAGGATGTAACGGATATCATCCACGAGATCGGCGTGCCTGCACATATTAAGGGCTATCAGTATCTGCGGGAGGCCATTATGATGTCCGTGCGGGAACCGGCCATGATCAGCTCTATTACCAAGGTGCTGTATCCCACGATTGCCAGACAGTTTCAGACCACTCCCAGCCGGGTGGAGAGGGCCATACGGCATGCCATTGAGGTGGCCTGGTCGAGAGGCCGTATGGAAACGCTGGACGCGCTGTTCGGCTATACGGTCAACACCGGAAAGGGAAAGCCTACCAATTCGGAATTTATTGCGCTGATTGCAGACCGGATCCGTTTAAAATACAGAGAGTAGAGCTTGAACTGCTACACCAAAAAATTTCAGAAAAGGCTTTCCTAACGTCCCGGGTTGTAGTATAATCTATTTATCTACGAGAAGGTACAGATGGAGGTTAGCACATGAAAAAGATACTGTTTGCAGCATCAGAGGGGGTACCCTTTATCAAGACCGGCGGACTGGCCGATGTAGTGGGCTCCCTGCCGAAATGTATTGATAAGGAATACTATGATGTGCGGGTGATCCTGCCCAAGTATACCTGCATGAAGCAGGAGATGAAGGATAAGCTGGAGTATGTGACCCATTTCTATATGGACTTCAACTGGACGGATGCCTATGTGGGGATCCTGAAGGCAGAGGTGGAGGGGATCCAGTATTATTTCATTGATAATGAAGGATATTTCGGCGGCTTTAAGCCCTACGGGGATAATGCCTTGTATGAGATTGAGAAGTACGCCTTTTTCTCCAAAGCGGTGCTGGCAGTGCTGCCTATCATTGATTTCCGTCCGGATCTGATCCATTGCCATGACTGGCAGACGGGTCTGATTCCGGTATATTTAAAGGAGAGGTTCCAGGGCAATGAATTTTTCCGGGGTATCAAGTCCGTAATTACGATCCATAACCTGAAGTTTCAGGGCAAGTGGGATTCCAAGACGGTGCAGAGCATTACCGGTCTGCCGGAGTACTATTTTACCCCGGATAAGCTGGAGGCATATAAGGATGCGAACCTGTTAAAGGGCGGTATCGTCTTTGCCGATGCAGTGACCACAGTCAGCGATACATATGCGGAGGAGATCAAGACCAAGTTTTACGGAGAGGGCTTGGATGGTCTGCTGCGAGCCCGCAGCGGGGATCTGCGGGGTATCGTCAACGGCATCGACTACGGGGAGTTTAACCCGGAGACGGATAAATATATTGTAAAGCAGTACAATGCCGTAAATTTCCGTAAGGAGAAGGCAAAGAACAAGAAAGCCCTGCAGGAGGAACTGGGCCTTAGGGTGGATGAAAAGAAGATGATGATCGGTGTGGTATCCCGTCTGACGGACCAGAAGGGCTTTGATCTGATTGCCTATGTGATGGATGAATTGTGTCAGGACGATATTCAGCTGGTGGTGCTGGGCACCGGTGAGGAGCGCTATGAAAATATGTTCCGCCATTTCGACTGGAAATACAGTGACAAGGTATCGGCCAACATCTTCTATTCCGAGGAACTGTCCCACAAGATTTATGCTTCCTGTGATGCATTCCTGATGCCGTCCCTGTTTGAACCCTGCGGCTTAAGCCAGCTCATGTCCCTGCGCTACGGCACGGTGCCCATTGTCAGGGAGACCGGTGGTCTGAAGGACACCGTGGAGCCATATAATGAATATGAGAGTACGGGTACGGGCTTCAGCTTTGCCAATTACAACGCACATGAGATGCTTGCTGCCGTTCGCTATGCGGAGCAGATCTACTACGATAAGAAGCGTGAGTGGAACAAGATCGTGGATCGTGCGATGGCAGCAGATTTTTCCTGGGAAGTATCGGCAAAGAAGTATCAGGAGATGTACGACTGGTTGATAGGATATTAAGGAAATGAGCAGTAACAGCAGCAAAAAAGACAGTTTTATCCTGCAGGCTGGAGTGCTGGCGGCCGCAGGATTCATCAGCCGGATCATAGGGCTTTTATATGTAAGCCCTGTGACCCGGATTATTGGTTCTGTGGGCCTGGGGTATTATCAGTCGGCATATAATTACTATGCCATCGTGCTGATGGTCTCCTCCTACAGTATTCCTTCCGCCATATCCAAGGTAATCGCTCAGAAGCTGTCATTGCGGGAATACCGCAATGCGCACCGAATTTTCATATGTGCCATGTATTATGTGCTGGGAGTGGGACTCATAGCGAGCTTACTCCTCTTTTTTGGTGCAGGGCATCTGGTGACGGAGTCAGCGGTGCCGGTGCTGCGGGTGCTGGCTCCCACCATATTTGTCTATGGGATCCTGGGGGTGCTCAGGGGCTATTTCCAGGCACATAAGAGTATGGTGCAAACCTCCTTTTCCCAGATTCTGGAGCAGATCATCAATGCGGCGGTGAGCATCGGCGCCGCTTATGGATTTATCGTGCTGTTTATGGGAACCTATGAGAGAAGCGAGGTGACGGCGGAGCAGACCAGCCGTGCGGTGTACGGCGCCATGGGCAGTGCGCTGGGCACCGGGGCGGGGGTGCTGGCTGCGCTGCTGTTTATGGCGTGGGTCTATGCGCTGAACCGGCCCATGATCCAGAGACGCATCAGAAAGGACCGGTCGCAGCATGTGGATTCCTACCGGGAGATCAGTGTGATGATCCTGCAGGTGGTACTGCCCTTTATCCTGAGCACGGCCATCTACAATCTCAGCAGCTCCCTGAACAATAAGCTGTATACGGATATTATGATAAAGCTCCGACAGGTCGGAGAGACCCAAGTGGTGGGGGATTACGGCGTATTTAACGGGGAGGCTATGAAGATCTCCAATATCCCCATTGCCTTTGCTTCGGCTATGGCCTCGGCTATTATTCCTATGGTCTCCCAGCTGGTGGCCCGCAGGGAGCTGGCAGAGGCACGGGAGAAAACGGGGCAGGCAGTAAAGACCATTATGCTGATCTCCATTCCTTCGGCAGTGGGGCTTTTTGCGCTGGCAAAGCCCATCACCTGGCTGCTGTTTCCTGACGAGAGTACCATTGATCTGGCGACGAAGATCCTGATGGCGCTGGCAGTTTCCGTGGTGTTCTATGCGCTGTCCACGCTGAGTAATTCTATCCTTCAGGGGATCGGCAGAGTCAATACCCCGATTGTCAATGCGGCCATCGCCCTACTCCTGCAGACAGCGGTAATGGTGCCGCTGCTGATTTTTACCGATTTGGGGATTTATGCGGTGGTTATCGCCACTATTGTGTATTCCGGGCTGATGTGCATCCTCAATCAGTTGTCCATGCATAAAGCGTTGGGATACCGGCAGGAGATCGCAGGTACCTTTGTGATCCCGTTTCTGGCATCCGCTTTTATGGGAGCTGTCGCCTGGGTGGTGTACGAGAGCCTCCTGATGCTGACGGGCTCCATCGTGGTATCGGTGATTCCAGCGATTCTGGTGGCAGCGGCTGTCTATTTTGTGCTGCTGATC
>CAZFYD010000118.1:0-7175 GCA_964523315.1 uncultured Acetatifactor sp. | reverse complement strand
CCTGTCAGAGAGCAGGATGCACAGGTGCGTGCAAAGAATTTTGAAGAGGTATGTCTGGGATATAACAAGGAGGAGGCCATGGTGGAGGCCGGCCGCTGCATTAACTGCAGGAATGCGCAGTGCATAAAGGGCTGTCCTGTGGCCATCAATATTCCGGGCTTTGTGGAACAGGTGAAAAATGGGGATATCGAGGCGGCTTATCAGATTATCAGCCAGTCCAGCGCCCTGCCTGCCGTATGCGGACGTGTATGTCCCCAGGAGAGTCAGTGCGAGGGAAAATGTATCCGTGGTATCAAGGGCGAGCCGGTATCCATCGGCAAGCTGGAGCGTTTTGTGGCAGATTATGCCCGTGAGCAGGGGATCAAGCCGGAAGGGGCAAAGGAGAAAAAAGGGAAAAAGGTAGCTGTCATCGGATCGGGACCGGCAGGGCTGACCTGTGCCGGTGATCTGGCGAAGATGGGGTACGACGTTACCATCTTTGAGGCGCTGCATGAGGCCGGCGGAGTGCTGGTATACGGTATTCCCGAGTTCCGTCTGCCCAAGGAGGCTGTGGTAGCCAAGGAGATCGAGAATGTAAAGTCCCTGGGCGTGAAGATTGAAACCAATGTAGTGGTAGGAAAATCCGTGACCATCGACCAGCTGCTGTCCGAGGAAGGCTTTTCCGCCGTATTTATCGGTTCCGGCGCAGGATTGCCCAAATTTATGGGGATTCCAGGTGAGAATAGCAACGGCGTATTTTCCGCCAATGAATATTTGACCAGAAGCAATCTGATGAAGGCCTTTGATGAAAACAGCAACACTCCCATTATGCGGGGAAAAAAGGTGGCTGTTGTAGGTGGCGGCAACGTGGCTATGGATGCGGCTCGCACGGCGCTGCGTCTGGGCGCAGAGGTGCATATTGTATACCGCCGCAGCCAGGAGGAGCTTCCTGCCCGTGTGGAGGAGGTACATCACGCCAAGGAGGAAGGCATTATCTTTGATCTGCTGACCAATCCCACCGAGATTCTGGCAGATGAGAAGGGCTGGGTGACCGGTATGAAGTGCATCCGTATGGAACTTGGCGAGCCCGATGAATCCGGCAGAAGACGGCCGGTGGAGGTGCCTGATTCCGAGTATGTGATGGAGGTGGATACGGTGATCATGGCTCTGGGAACCTCTCCTAATCCGCTGATTTCTTCTACCACAGAGGGTCTGGAGACCAATAAGTGGAAATGTATTGTGGCCCAGGAGGAAAACGGGCAGACTACCAAGGAGGGGGTATATGCCGGCGGTGATGCCGTGACAGGAGCTGCAACCGTGATTCTGGCGATGGGGGCCGGGAAAGCGGCAGCCAAAGGAATCGATGAGTATTTGTCAGGAAAATAAGTGATGCAGGTATGATTCCCCGAGACGTGCAGGTCTGATGTTGGAGCGGCAGGGTATGGGGATGTTCACAGAAGAAGAAATGGGGAGAAAACGGGTTACAGGAGGAGAAGGTATGTTGATATGTCCCAAGTGCAGAAATGAGTACAGAGAGGGAATTACCGTATGTGCAGACTGCGGCTGCCAGCTGGTGTCAGAGAAGGAACTTGTTGACCTGGTTCCGCTGATTTTCGGGGAGGAGGAAGTGCTGAACCGTCTGAAGGAGTATCTGGCATATAACGGTCTGCAGAACATGGAGATTGTTTATGATGAGAAGGAAGCGGTGCATGAACTGCTGATCGATGAGAAGGATAAGCAGAAAGCAGTCAAGCTGGGAAGCGTATTCATGCAGCAGGAGAATGTCCGACAGGCCGAGGAATCGGCCAGAGCGCAGGCCGAGCAGGAGCGGCAGGCGGCGGAGAGGCCCCAGCCCCAGTGGTTCGGCATGGGCAGTGAGGAATCCAGGGAAGAGCAGGTATCTCAGCCTCAGGCACAGCAGGTCAGGAGATCCTCCGGCGTCTATCAGAACAAGGCCGAGCGCGCGGCGGAAAATAAGTCCTCCGCCTGGACCCTGCTGCTGGTTGGCGGCGTGGGTCTGGTATTTCTGATCCTTTTGCTCGCCGGGGTACTGCCCCTTCAGCTTAAAGGGGCTAACCGTTATCTGATCGGCGGTATCATGGGAGCCATGTTTGTCCTCTTTGTAGTCATGGGCTTTGTCTCCCTGAAAAAGTCTAAGGAGTATGCAAAGGATGCAGATTCCGAGAACTCCTTAAAGGGCACGATGGAAAAATGGTGCAGGGAAAATCTGGATAGGGCCAGTATCGATGCGAAGCTGCAGCTGTCGGCTGCAACCGAGGAGGAATGGTATTTCCGCAGGACGGCAATGCTGAAAGCCATACTGAATCACCAGTTTGTGAATCTGGATCAGGAATTCCTGGATCATTTTGTGGATGATATTTATGATACCATATTCCCGGAAGGGTAGGTAGATAAGGGGACGGGTGGCTATATGCCTTTGCCGCCCCTTTTTTAGCGCCCGGGCAGTCTATCAGCTGCCCAATGGAGGCAAGGAGATGAAGATTACCATATTGTGCGTTGGTAAGATTAAAGAGTCCTTTTACCGGGAGGCCATCGCTGAATACGTCAAACGGCTGAGCAAATATTGCCGACTGGAGATGATAGAGGTGGCGGACGAAAAGATTCCGGATAAGGCTTCTGCAGCGCCGGAGGAGCAGATCAAAGAGAAGGAAGCTGACCGTTTGCTGGCCCGGCTGGATGAGAATGCCTATGTCTATACGCTGGAGATTCAGGGCAAACGCTATACCTCCGAGGGCTTTGCCGAAGCTATCCGTCAGGCCGGAATCACCGGCCGCAGCCATATCGCCTTTATCATCGGCGGCTCCCTGGGACTGCATGAAAAGGTGCGGAAACGCTCCGACCAGGCCATCAGCTTCTCGGATATGACCTTTCCCCATCAGCTCATGCGGGTGATCCTGTGCGAGCAGATTTATCGTGCTTACCGCATTGTCAGCGGAGAGCCATATCATAAGTGAGGATGAAAGCTGGGGAGCGGGCAGGAAATGCTTTAGGTGGAATGATTGCATTAAAACTGTAATTGTCTATGAAAGGTAAGCAGGATAAATGGAAATTATAACAGAAATGGAAAGAAAACATATAGAAGAATTATTAGCAGAATTGATGCTGACATGTGGTTTGGGGACAATTATTGCTCCTGTTACATCTGTAACCGGGGGCCTTTTGCACCAGATGTACAAAGTAACCACAAATAGCGGAACATTTGCGGTGAAACACTTAAATACAGAAATAATGGGCAGACCCGATGCGCTTGAAAATTATGCCCGGGCGGAAAGAATGGAATGCTTGTTAGAAAAGGAAGACATCCCTATTGTACCTTCCATAACAGTCCATGGAAATAAAATGCAAAATATAAACGGACAGTATTTCTATATTTTTCATTGGCAGGATGGACATATTACGGATTGGAACAATATTTCAAATGATGAATGTAATATGGCGGGAAATATTCTTGGAAGGATTCACGCAATCGAGCCGAAAAATGTTTCTCACAAGGAGCCAGAGCTGAGTAAAATCGATTGGCACACGTATATTCTGAAAGCGAAAGAGGAGAAGAGTGAGATTGCCGCTGTTTTAACTGACAATGAGGAACTTCTGATCTATGCCGAGAAAGAACTGAATAAGGCCAGAAAAGCTTTACCGGATATCATTTGCTTGTCCGATGAAGATATGGATCCTAAGAATATTATGTGGAATAACGGCGAACCATGGGTAATCGATTTAGAATGTCTTGATTATGGCAATCCCATATCTCATGCACTTCAGCTTGCACTCCAATGGTCGGGGATTGTAACCTGTGATATAAAAGTCGAAAAAATAGTTGCTTTTTTTGACGGCTATCTGGATGCATATGATAATTGTTTTAGAGCATATAGTGATGTTTTTGGATTGGCGTATACCTGGGTAGAATGGCTAGGATATAATATTCAAAGAGCACTTGGGACATGCATGGATGAAAGTGAAAGAACGCTGGGAATTTCTGAGGTTAGGAACACAATCGATAGGATAAAGTACATCTGGAATAATGAGAGAGATATCAAAGCTGCCCTGGATTTTTGTTTACCTCGAATCAAGACAGCGAGATTTGACAACCATGACGATAGAATATGCTATTATGAGCTGCTGCTGGAAAAAGATATCACAGAGGTGCCGCAATTTAAACTTCCTGAGGGATATAGCGCAGAGGGCTGAACTGTTACGTATATTTACAAAGAGGTTATATCTTTGACTTGAATATCGTTTTATGCTGTGTTAAAATATGCGAAAGTGCCGACGGGACAGGACTTGCCGGCCGGATAACAGGAGCAGCACGGACAACCGGTGCTGCCTGAGCGACAGATCAGGAGGTTATTCATGATAGGTGCAGATGCCATTATCAAATGCTTGGAGGAAGAGGGCGTAAAATATGTGTTTGGTTACCCCGGTGTAGCCATATGCCCTTTTTATAATAGTATCTTACATTCGGAGATTCAGACTGTGCTGATCCGCACGGAGCAGAATGCCGCCCATGCGGCCAGCGGTATGGCCCGGATCACCGGAAAGCCCGGCGTGTGCGCCGTTACCAGCGGCCCCGGCGCTACCAATGTGATCACCGGCATCGCTACTGCTTTTGCGGACAGTATTCCACTTGTGTGCATCACCGGTCAGGTTGATACGGAGCTGCTGGGCAGCGATTCCTTCCAGGAGGCGGATATCACCGGTGCGGTGGAATCCTTTGTCAAATACAGTTATCTGGTGAAAAATGTCAACGATATACCCCGGATTTTCAAGGAGGCCTTTCATATTGCCAATACCGGCCGTAAGGGTCCGGTGCTGATCGACATTCCCATTGATATCCAGAATGCTGTAATAAATAAATTCCAGTATCCCGAGGAGGTCAATATGCGCACCTATAAGCCCACCGTCAAGGGACATGCGGTGCAGATCAAAAAGGTCATCAAGGAACTGGAAAAGGCGAAACGTCCGATCATCTGTGTGGGAGGCGGTGTCCTGCTCAGTGAGGCCAGGGAGGAGCTTCGGGATTTTGTGGAGAAGTATCGGATCCCGGTGGTTTCTACCATGATGGGCATCAGCGTTATGCCCACGGAGCACCCGCTGTATTTCGGTATGGTGGGTAATCACGGAAAGGCCTATGCCAACAGGGCGATGAATGAATCGGATCTGCTGATTATGGCAGGCGCCAGAGTGGCGGACAGGGCAGTGAGCCAGCCGGATCTGATTACCCGGGGGAAGGTTCTGGTACATATCGATGTGGATCCGGCGGAGATCGGCAAAAATGCAGGCCCCACGATACCGCTGGTAGGAGACGTAAAGCATATTTTCGAAGATTTCGCCAAAGAGGAGTTTACCTGTGAGCATGAGGAATGGCTCCGGACGCTGGCGCAGTATAGAGAGAACATGGTGGCAAAGCGCAATCCCAATCCGGCCTATGTGGATCCGGCGGACTTTATCACCAGACTGTCCCAGAAGCTGGATTCTAATGCTGTCTATGTAGCGGATGTGGGGCAGAACCAGATATGGTCCTGCGGCTACCATATCGTGAAGGAGGGACGGTTCCTTACCTCCGGCGGCATGGGCACCATGGGATATTCCATTCCCGCAGCCATGGGTGCCAAGCTGGCGGACAAAAGCCGTCAGGTCATTGCTGTATGCGGTGACGGCTCTTTCCAGATGTCCATGATGGAGCTGGCCACCATGCGCCAGTATCAGATTCCGGTAAAGATTATTGTGATGAAAAACGGATACCTGGGGATGGTGCGGGAATATCAACATTATACCTACAAGGACAACTATTCGATGGTGGATCTGACCGGCAGTCCCAGACTGGATAAGATTGCCGCTGCCTACGATATGCAGTATCAGCTGCTGGAGAACATGGATCGGGCTCAAGAGGTGCTGGATCAGCTGCTGAAGGAGGATACCTCCATGCTGCTTGAATGTCTGATCGATCCGCTGGATCTGGTGAAATAATGTGTTTTGCGGAAAGGGTATGAGTAATAATGAAAAAAAGAATTTATTCCGTACTGGTGGAGAACCGTTCCGGTGTGCTGTGCAAGGTAGCCGGGCTTTTCTCCAGAAGGTGTTTTAATATTGATTCCCTGACTGTGGGAGAGACGGATGACCCGGAGATCTCCTGCATGACCATTGTCAGCAGCGGGGATGAGCGCACGATTGAACAGATCGAGAAGCAGCTGAATAAAAAGCTGGACGTGATCAAGGTAAAGACCTTTGACGAGAGCCAGAGCATCAGCCGGGAGCTGATGCTGGTGAAGGTTCGGCACAACAAGGGGAACCGCCGGGAAATCATGGAGATCTGTGAGATCCTGAATGCGGAAATTGTGGATATGTCCAAGCACTTTATGATGATCCAGATCTGCGATACCCCGGAGAGAACAAAGTTTCTGCTTTCCATGCTGCAGTCAGTCAGCATTGCGGAGGTGGCGCGCACCGGGACGCTGGCCCTGGCAAAGTGCAGTGAAAATGATGATTAGGGTTGACATCCATACTTTATCTTGCTAAAATGTAGAACGAATATAGAGGTAATTACATAGGAAGGGACATATATGCGAAAAAAAGTATTTCAGCTGTTGACAGATAATACTTCGGGCGTACTGAGCCGTATTTCCGGCCTGTTTTCCCGCAGAGGATACAATATCGAAAGCATTACGGCAGGCGTGACGGCGGATCCCCGTTTTTCCCGGATCACGATTGTAGCCTATGGAGACGATGAGATATTGGAGCAGATCGAGAAGCAGGTGGGCAAGCTGGTGGACGTGCGCAATATCCGGGAGCTCAAGCCGGAGGAAAGTGTATACCGGGAACTCGTGCTGATCAAAGTAAAAGCGGATCCCCAGCAGCGCCAGGGTGTGATCGCCGTGGCGGATATTTTCCGTGCCAAGATCATTGATGTATCCAAGGACAGTCTTATCATTGAACTGACCGGCAACCAGACCAAGATCGATGCCTTTATCAATCTGCTGGACGGCTATGAGATCCTGGAACTGGCCAGAACGGGTATTGCCGGACTGGCAAGAGGAGTGGAGAGCGTGATCCATTTGGAGGATTGATGCCGTACAGAATTCGTTAGCTCTAGGCACAACAACCTATCAGTTATAAATTACTATTTTAGCATAATGGAGGAGAAAAAAATGGCAAAGATTTTTTATCAGGAAGATTGT
>CAZFYD010000117.1:0-7361 GCA_964523315.1 uncultured Acetatifactor sp. | reverse complement strand
ATCTTCGCCGCGTAAGACTTCCCGAAACGTCTCGGCCTGCTGACGCAGGTCAGCTTCCCCGTTGTCCCCACGGTTTTGTTGAGCAATGCAATCAGCCCTGTTTCATCTACGTATTCAGATAATTTTTAAAAATATATATCCCGGTAGGGGGCTTGTATGACTTCTGAACATATACTATATTTTTACTATCAGCAGTCCTGAGAAACGTTAACCATTATAAATCCATTAAATGAACAAAAGAATCTGTGTGGTTGACGTACATTTGTCGAAGTGAAAGCAAAACAGGCCTGGGCCGAAACTGGCAAAAACAGAGACATGGCGGGAATACAAGAGAAGGGAGCGTGATACAGATGTCGGTAGCCAGACATTTGCTGGAGGAGATGATAGCTGAGATCGGGGAAGATATCCGGGTGGATTTTGTTGCGGTCGGCCCTCATCTGACAATCGTCGAGGCTGGCGGAGTAACCGGACTTGCGGGAACGATTGTGGATGAGAGAAGGCCCAGATGTATGCGGGAGGGGTTTCAAGGCGCCCCGCTGAAGACTGTGGCTGCCCTGGCAGGTTCATGGAATCTGACAGAAAGCTCCATCGGGCATGCAGCGCTTTGCGCAGCCTTCAACAGCCCCCAAAGAGCGATGGACGTGGGAAAGGTAGGGCGAGCTTCCTATCGCTTTCTGAAACGGCAGTGCAGAGATATGCGGGTGGCTATGACCTGCGGGATTTCCTATATTACCCCTTATCTTGAGGGGAGCGCCCAGCTGTCTGTGATGGCATTAGAACCCCGGCTTGGGGAATATCCTGCAGCAGCCAGGGATGATCTGTTAAAGAAGCAGGATCTGGTGATTCTGGGCGGTGACATTCTGATTACCAGAGAATTTCCGCGTTTGATGGAACAGGCAGCGGGAACGCCTGTAGCCCTTGCCGGTTTTGGCGTGCCTCTCTGCCATAAGCTTTTTAGTTATGGGGTAGATGAAATCATGGCACTCTGCGTAAATGAACGGGAACGCTGCCGTGAACTGGTTTTATGCGGCGCCGTGGGAGAAGCTGTTTTACCTCTCTGCAACCTGTGCAGATGGAAGGAGGAAGTATGCGTTTACTGACAGTGGCCGGGCCGCCTTCTTCTGGAAAAACATCGGTCATTTTGCAGATGGCTAAGAGCCTTGATGGCTGGCGTGTGGGCGTGGTGAAGTTTGACTGCCTGGTCTCCTTTGACCGGGAGCTTTATGAGGCCTGCGGGATCCCATGCACAGTAGGTTTTTCCGGAAAATTGTGCCCGGATCATTATTTTGTTACGAACATTCAGAAGGCGGTTGAATGGGGACAGAGAAATGGGTTTGATCTTCTGGTCACAGAGAGTGCCGGGCTTTGTAACCGCTGTTCGCCGCATATCCGGACAGTGCCTGCTGTCTGCGTGGTGGATAATCTGGCAGGAATCAATACTCCGCGAAAGTTGGGCCCAATGCTGAGGTTCGCGGATATTGTGGTTGTCACCAAAGGTGATATTGTCTCTCAGGCAGAGCGGGAGGTATTCGCCCAGAATGTCCGTCTGATGAATACCAAAAGCCGTATCATTCAGATGAATGGGATCACAGGACAGGGAGCTTTCTTGCTGGCCAGATATGCCAGACAGGCGGCAGAGGTGGAAAATCTGGCCGGCCTTCAGCTCAGGTTTACTACGCCCTCCGCTATCTGTTCCTATTGCACCGGAGAAAAAATGATCGGTCTGCAGTATCAACTGGGGATGACAAAGGAGATGGTGTTTGAAGATTTATGAACAATCATGAAGAGATTTTGGAGACTTGGGCGCTGAAAGAGGTCTACAGCCGGTTTCCATCGGCCAAAAGCCTGTTAGAAAATTTCGGGCTTGAGGATTTGGCGCAGGATGTACCGCTTCTGGAAGCCATTGACGCCTTGAAAGATAACCGCCTGGATGAGTTTGGGATGGATGGGGAGGATATTTTTGATGCCCTACTGGATTTGTTTGAGGCGCTTCAGGCACAGGAGGATCTGGCATACATCAGGGAAATCACGGTGCTTGGCGGCCATGACAAGAATAATGCTCCTGAAGAGGCGGAGCTTATAATTTCCCAGGGGGAGGTGGTGAGCATCGTAGGCCCTACAGGTGCAGGCAAGAGCCGTCTGCTGGCAGATATTGAATGTGCCGCAAAGGGAGACACACCTACTGGCCGAAGGGTTTTATTTGACGGACATGAATTGGATGATACCTTTCGGTTTGGGTTGGGAAACCACCTGATAGCCCAGCTTTCCCAGAATATGAATTTCGTTATGGACGTTTCTGTGAGGCAGTTCCTTCAGCTCCATGCCCAAAGCAGGGGGATTCCTGATGTCAGAAAAGCTATTGAGCAATGCGTGAAAATGGCAAATGACCTTTCCGGAGAGCAGTTTGGCATTGACATAAAGATTACACAGCTTTCGGGCGGCCAGTCGCGGGCGCTTATGATTGCGGATGCGGCCTGTATGAGCCCGGCTCCGATCCTGCTGATTGACGAGATTGAAAATGCGGGAATAGACAGGCTGCGGGCTGTAGAGCTTTTAAAGGGTCACAATAAAATCGTGCTGCTGTCCACCCACGATCCGCTGCTGGCTCTTTCGGCTGACAAAAGGGTGGTGCTTGGGAACGGCGGGATCAGGGAGATTCTTGTGACCACTGACAAAGAACAGGAGATACTGGCTGAGCTGGCAGAAATGGATCAGCGGATTGCCGCGGTTCGGACATGTCTGCGAAAGGGTGGACACATCATAAGTATGCCGGAGAAAGGAAAAGGATATGTGGGAGTTATATGACGGGCTCATCGACAGAATCCCGGACAAGCTGCAGGT
This sequence comes from uncultured Acetatifactor sp., assembly GCA_964523315.1. GTDB lineage: Bacteria > Bacillota > Clostridia > Lachnospirales > Lachnospiraceae > Acetatifactor. The sequence continues at coordinate 4,520 of CAZFYD010000117.1, read as the reverse complement.
AAAAGCCGTTGTGGCAGGCTCATTCTGGACATGTGTGGAAAGTGAGCTGGGCGCAGGAGTCGCAATTACCGGAGAATACCTGGCGCGCCCGGCCTGTGGCAGTGGGAAATTGACCGGAATGAGACTCAAGGATGCAGCCCGCCTGGCGAAATCCTGGAATCTTGTGGAGGCAGCAATCGGAGTGGCAGCGATAAACGCTTATTATAATGTACCCGACACAGCCGCCGCAAATGGCGTGATGTTGCCTGGGGGATCGGAAGATGACAGATTAAACGACCCCTATATTGCTTATCGGAACCATGCGAAAGGGAAGCGGGTTGCGGGTGTGGGGCATTCCCAATATTTAAGCTCATTGATGGGAAATATATGCGAGCTTACACTGATCGGAGGCGACGAGCCTGGGAATTACCCCATAACGGCTACAGATGAGCTCCTTCCCGGCCAGGACTTTGTTTTTCTTCCCTGTACCGGGATCGTGGACAAATCTCTGCCCGGCCTTTTGAGACAATGCGGTGGGAAGGTGATCGTATGCGGGCCGTCAATCCCAATGGCGCCCCTGCTCCACGAATATGGGGTTTACGATTTGTCGGGCTTTATTGTGACAGACAGCAGCAAGGCGATGGAAGCGGCAGGAGAAAGCCGGATCCAGGAGATGTTTCTGTCCGGGAAAAAAGTGAGCAAAAAACAAATTATTTCTAATAGGAAGGAGGATGGTGCTTACCATACCCATTAAGAGGTGTGTCCGGCACCAGAAATTAATATGAAACGAATGAAATCGGTTATTCTTACATTTGCAGTAACAGCAGGGCTTTTTGCAGGCTACGGCACCAATCAGGCACAAGAGGCTGCAGACACGGAGGCAGCCACGAAGCCCCAGACAGAAGCTGCGGCAGAACCAGGGGAAAACCAGACGGAGGAGTCTGACACATGGATTTTCACGGATTCAGTTGGCCGTGAGGTAGAGGTACCCAAAGATATTCAGCGCATTCTGCCATCCGGGTCTCTTGCCCAGACCTTTATGTGGCCGCTGGCAGCGGACAGGCTCATCTCTGTCAACGTAGCTTACACTGACGAGCAGCTTAAATACATAGGGGAAGAGTATCGGGATCTGCCGGTGACGGGAAATCTTTATCAGACAGGCAGCGAGCTTAATATTGAAGAAGTGGCCTCCCTGGACGGGCAGATTATCATTGACTTTGGAGAGCCGAAGGATACCATAGTGGAGGATCTGGACAACCTGCAGGAGCTTCTGGGGATACCTTGCGTCTTTATTGAGGGCTCCTTCCAGAATACAGCAAGTGCCTACCGCACACTTGGCGAGCTTCTGAATATGCCTGAAGAGGCAGAGGAAATTGCCCTGTATATCGAAAACATCATGGACACCACTGCAGATGTATTCTCCCGTGTTGACAAGAAAACATTGGCGTTCTGTAACAGCGGAGACGGACTGGGCTGCATAGCCAGAGGGACCTATTTCGATGAAATCTGGTCTTACATGGGCGAAAATGTGGCAGAGGTTAATGACGCGCAGATGTACTGGTTCTCCACAGTTAATGCGGAGCAGATGCAGATCTGGGATCCTGAATTCCTTTTCTTCTATTCGGAGGATGCATATGATATCGCTATGACAGATCCAGTCTGGAGCACATTGACAGCGGTGGAAAACAACCATTGTTACACAATCCCGACACAGCCTATCGATTTCTGCTTCTCGCCATCAGTCAACCGCTATATGGGAATTATGTGGCTGGCTGAACTGATGTATCCTGATGAATTTGATTGGGATATAGAGGAGGAGGTTTACCGATACTACAAGATGTTCTATCATTGTGAGCTGACAGACGAACTGTATGACGAATTGATGAATTCGGCACACAACCTTCCTTATTGATTTAAATATTGAGCCGCTGATTTGATTTTCCCGGTTGGTGCAACAGGAAACGGCTTAAGCTGTTTCCTGTAAAAATCAAAATCGTAAAACGGCCCCATAGGGAGTAGGGGGACTTTATGAATAAAATTCTGAATCGCAGGGTTCTTTTTCTGACAGGCGAGGCGGCGTTTCTTCTGGTCGTGATTCTGGTATCAGTCATGCTTGGCAGGTTCGATGTATCTGCCCGTGAATGCATGGGGATTTTAGCTTCCAAATTTTTGGATATTAAGCCTTTCTGGACTACGATCCAGGATAATATGGTCACGTTGGTGCGTGTCCCCAGAGTGCTTATCGCTATGCTGGTCGGCATGGCGCTGTCGGTGGCGGGAGCCTCTTATCAATGTATTTTCCGAAATCCCATGGCAGCGCCGGATATTTTGGGAGCCTCTACAGGCGCGGCCTTTGGAGCGGCGTTGGCAATCCTTCAGAAACAGAGCAGCGCCGTGGTTACTTTGTGGGCATTTGTGGCCAGTATCGGCTGCGTGGCTGCTGTGATGCTTTGTAGCAGGCTTTGCAAAGGTTCCCCGGTTCTGAATCTGGTTCTTTCCGGCATTATGATCAGCTCTCTGTTTTCAGCCGGGACCTCCTATCTGAAGCTTATCGCGGATCCGAACAATACGCTGCCGGCCATTACCTACTGGATGATGGGTTCCTTGTCCGGGGCTGATATGGAGCAGCTGAAATATGTATGGATTCCCATTGTTATCGCGATGGTTCCTGTTTTTGCCCTACGCTGGAAGATGAATCTCCTGACCATGGAGGATGATGAGGCGCAGACTATGGGCATCCATACCCGCCGGACGAGAACGATCATTATTGTCTGCGCTACGCTTCTAACTGCCGCCAGCGTATCTGTGAGCGGTATGATCGGCTGGGTTGGCCTTGTGATCCCGCACATGGCGCGAAGAATGGCTGGAAATGACTGCAGGATTTTGATCCCGGCTTCGGCTTTAAGCGGGGGGATTTTTATGATCGTAGTGGATGATATTGCCAGGAACGTGTATACTACAGAGTTGCCTATCGGTATGCTGACAGCATTTATCGGAGCTCCATTCTTCATTTATCTGATGGCTCGGAAGGGAGTACAGTAATATGGGTATCGAGGTTTCCAATTTATCATTTGCCTATGCGAATGGGCAGGATGTACTCCACAATGTGAGTTTTCACCTGGAGGCCGGTTGTTTTATCTGCCTGCTGGGGCCTAACGGAGCTGGAAAATCCACACTTTTTAAATGTATGCTGGGGCTTCTGCCCGGCTATAGGGGGAAAATCCTGATAGACGGGGAAGATATCAGCGGTTTTACCCCTAAACAGATGGCCAGGAGGGTTGCCTACATTCCCCAATCCACGGCACCGGTATTTAACTATACAGTCAGTGAGGCCGTGTTGATGGGGACCACTGCCCTGGCAGGCCGGTTTGGGTCTCCGGGTGCAAGAGAACAGCAATTTGCGGACAGAGCTCTGGCACTGCTGAATCTTTCCCACATGAAGGACAAAATGTTTATGAATATTTCCGGCGGCGAGAGACAGCTGGTACTGGTGGCCAGAGCGCTGGCACAGCAGGCAAATGTCCTTTTTATGGACGAACCTACGGCAAATCTTGACTATGGCAACCAGATGCGGGTGCTGGAGGAAGTGCGTCGGCTGGCGGAGAGTGGCTATACTATCATTCAGTCAACCCATAACCCGGACCAGGCGTTTCTCTTTGCCGACCAGGTTCTGGCTGTGAACAAAGGACGGGTGGTAGCCCAGGGGCATCCAAAAGAAGTTATGGATGCTGATCTTATTTCAAGCCTGTACGGGATTCAGGTCAGGGTGGAGAGCCTGATGGATGACAGGATGAGAGTCTGTATCCCTGTTTCTGTCATAAAAAACTGACCAGAAAAGAGAGATATCCATTTGTCATCTGTTTTATAATGATATTAAGGAGGAAAAATTTATGACTGAGAAGGAAGAAAAATTATGGGAAAAATGCGCCGCCTTTCATGGCCATGTCTGTGGAGGCCTGGCTATTGGCTTTAAGGCGGCTCTTTACGCTGCAGAACTGTTGGGGCTTACTTTTTCGGAGGATGAGGACGTAGTCTGCGTTTCAGAGAATGACTCCTGCGGTGTGGATGCTATTCAGGTGATCCTGGGCTGCAGCGTAGGAAAGGGGAATCTGTTGTTCCATATGAGGGGCAAGCAGGCGTTTTCCTTTTATAACCGCAAAAATGGCAAGTCTGTCCGGCTGATGCAAAGACCGGGATCCTGCAAAATGACACGGCAGGAGTCTCTTGAGTATTACCTGTCCTGCCCACCAGAAGAGATGTTTGAAGCCATGGAGACGAGGATCGCACTGCCTGAACGGGCAATGATTTTCGATTCTTATGATTGTGAATGCTGCGGGGAAAATACAGCGTCCAGATGGATCCGCATCCAGGGCGGGAAAAAGCTTTGCCTGGACTGCTGGCAGAATTATAACAGGTTTGATATATAGGAAGCAGATCCCTGTAAACACCGGGGAATACTATTCCAACTACAGGAGCATCTACGGACTCTGCTTCGCAGAATCCTGTAGTTAGATTAACGGCGCATTCTGCGCCTCGTATTC
>CAZFYD010000116.1:0-7386 GCA_964523315.1 uncultured Acetatifactor sp. | reverse complement strand
ATTCGTCGAGCTTGCTCGTAAGAAGCTGTATATCTGCTCCAAATCTGACTGCGAAGCAGGAACCTCCACCCAATGAGCAAAACACGGCTGCGAAGCAGACGTAATAGCTGCGCAGCAGCGGGTTTTGCGAATGCAGCGTGGAGGGGCTGTAAATAGTAACAACAAATTGGAAAAATTTATTCAGAAAACGATTGACATTTCCAGATAAAGGGGTTAATATAAACTTCAACAGTAAACATACTAAACCTATTAGAAAAGTAGGAAATGGTAAACGCAGGACGGAGGAGAAAGTCAATGAAGAAATTAACCAATCAGGACTACAGGCAGACATTGCGGGCAGAAAAAGCGGCTGTGGTGGAATTTACCAGTCCCACATGTGGTCACTGTAAGGTCATGCAGGGCGTTCTGGAACAGATAGAAAGCGGTAACAACACGGGGGTTTCCTTTTATCAGGCGGATATCACGCAGGTACAGGATGCGGTTTCGGAATATGATGTCAAATCCGTTCCGACCTTTATTTTTATCAGAAACGGAGAAGTGCATGACAGGCTGGTAGGTGAGGTTCACCGGGCAATCTTAGAGCAGGCCGTAGGCAAACTGTAAGCAGGCCTAAAATAATTCACAATCAATAAGGAGGGCAATCATATGGGATTTCCGACAATTTATCCAACAGGCGTAACATTATATAACAAAGATAAGGCGTACAACGGCTATACCTTATATCCGTCTAAAAAGGGCGCATTATTAATTGATATGAACGGCAATGAGGTGAAGCTGTGGGCGGGCATCGACGGCTTCCCGAACAAGCTGCTGCCGGGCGGCTTTGTATTGGGCTCCTCCGGCCGGAGAGATGCCAGATTCGGTTATCAGGATCAGCTGGATCTGATTCAGGTGGACTGGGATGGGCATGTGGTGTGGAAATTTGACCACACGGAGTTGATCCAGGATGCGGGAGAGGAGCCGCATTACATAGCAAGACAGCATCACGATTATCAGCGCGAGGGCTCCTCCACAGGATATTATGCTCCCGGCGCAGAGCCGCTTACGGATCGCGGCAATACTTTGATTCTGACGCATGAAAATCTCTATCATCATGAGATTTCCGATAAGAGACTGATTGATGACAAGATAATCGAGGTGACCTGGGAAGGTGAGATTATCTGGACCTGGAGGGCCAGTGATCACTTCAGTGAGCTGGGCTTCAGTGAATCCGCCAAAAACGTGTTATTCCGCAACCCTGGACTGCGGGGAGAGCTTGGCGGCGATTGGATGCATATCAACTGCATCTCTACGCTGGGTGAGAATAAGTGGTATGATGCGGGCGATGAAAGGTTCCATCCCGATAATATTATATTTGATGCCAGAAATGCCAATATCCTGGCAATTATCAGTAAGAAGACCGGAGAAATCGTATGGCGGGTAGGGCCTGACTTTAATGAAAATGAGGCGACGAAAAAGCTGGGCTGGATTATCGGCCAGCATCATCTGCATCTGATTCCCAAGGGACTGCCGGGTGAAGGCAATCTGCTGATCTTTGACAATGGAGGTCATGCAGGCTACGGCGAGCCCAATCCTGCCTCTGTCACCGGTGTGGATAATGCTTCAAGGGATTATTCCAGAGTGCTGGAATTCAATCCCCAGACTCTGGAAATCGTATGGCAGTACACGCCGCTTGAGGCCGGCAGCATGCTCTTTACCGATGCCTCCAAGTTCTACAGCTCCTATATCAGCTCTGCCCAGAGGCTGCCCAACGGCAACACACTGATCACAGAGGGCTCTGACGGCAGACTGATTGAAGTAACTCCGGAACACGAAATTGTATGGGAATTTATAAATCCCTACACGGAGAGTATTTTCGGGAAGTTCTCCCAGAATATGATATACCGCGCTTACCGCATCCCCTATGAGTGGGTGCCGCAGCTGGAAAGACCGCAGGAATTTTCCGTGGAAAGGCTGGAGGTGGAAAGCTTCCGTGTTCCCGGCTCCGTAAACGGAATCGGCAGAGGGCAGGTGACAGCAGTAGACGGCATCGATCCTGACAGAAAGGAAAAGGAAAAGAAAAAGGCCGCAGAGAGTAAGGATGAAACCGTGAACTTCTGCACAGCGACCATTAAGAAGGATTCTATATAAGGATATGAACGGTAGCAAACGCTACTGGAAACAGAAAGGAATCGGATGTATGTACATAGAATTAAGTCATGTGAATAAAACATTTGGTGACTTTAAGGCATCAAACGATGTATCCTTTGGCATTAGCAAGGGGAAGCTGATCGGTCTGCTGGGCCCGAGCGGAAGCGGCAAAACAACGATTTTGCGTATGCTTGCCGGACTGGAGCACCAGGACAGCGGTGACATTATTATCGACGGCAGGGTTGTAAACAATATCCCTGCGAATGAGCGGGGAATCGGCTTTGTATTTCAGAATTATGCGCTTTTTCCCTATCTGACCGTCTATGATAATATTGCTTACGGGCTGAAGGTACAGAAGAAGGATAAGGCATATATAAAGGAGCGGGTAGCGGAGCTACTGGAGCTGGTTGGCCTTCCGGGGCTGGAAAAAAGATATCCCGATCAATTAAGCGGAGGGCAGCGTCAGAGAATTGCTTTTGCAAGAGCGATAGCGCCGAATCCGCAGCTGCTGCTTCTTGATGAGCCGTTTGCAGCGATTGATGCAAAGGTGCGCAAGGAGCTGCGCACATGGCTGCGGGAAATGATTACCAAAATCGGTATCACCAGCATATTCGTCACCCATGACCAGGACGAAGCAATTGAGGTGGCCGATGAAATCGTTATCACCAACGAGGGCCGTGTGGAGCAGGTGGGTAATCCTGTTGATATCTATATGAATCCCAAGACTCCCTTTGTGGCACAGTTTATCGGCCAATCGGCAGTCATTGAGGATTATGGCAGGTTTAAGGGCTTTGAAACAGAGGACTCTGCGAAAAAGGCAGTGATCAGGCCGGAATTTATAACGCTGTATACGGCGGATAAGCCCAAGCAGTATGAAAGCGTTCTGGAGGACGCCTATGTAGAGCATCTGATTTTCAGGGGGAATGCCTACGAGGTACAGGTTAATGTCAAGGGGATCCGGATCACACTGAGCTATCCTCTGACAGAGACTCCGCTGAAACAGGGCGATAAGGTACAGATTATTATTAATAAGCTGTATGTATTTGATGATAATACCACCAGCATTGTGGTAAATAAAGGATTTGATAAGTCAGACTTATTCTACATTTAGGGGGGTGACAGACATGAAAAAACAGAAGATAAATGCAGATTTACCACAGAAGGTCCTGAAATGCGGAGTGATCTCATGGCTGCTCATCCTGCTGGTATGGTATCTCGGCGCACTGCAATATGATGAATATTTTCTGCCCAGTCCGATGGAGACATGGGTCAGCCTTGTAGGGTTGATTAAAAGCGGCGTGCTGTGGGAGGATATTGTAGCCAGCGTGGCCCGCTCGGCAAAGGGCTGGGGACTGGGCATTCTGATGGCGGTTCCCTTAGGACTGCTGATCGGGCATTTTAAGCCGGTGAAATGGCTGGTGGAGCCGATTCTTACCTTTTTCCGTTTTGTTCCGGCGATTGCCCTGACAACTCTTTTCCTGATGTGGTTTGGCGTTGGCGACGAGTCCAAGGTGGCTTTGATATTGTATGCAACCTTTTTCCCGATTCTGGTTAATACCATAGCGGGTGTTGCCTCCACGGACCGTGCGCTGATCGAAGCGGCATCCTCCATGGGCGCAAAGAGGGTCAGAGTCTTCTTCACTGTGATTGTGCCCTCGGCGGTACCCAATATCTTTACCGGTGTGAGGCTGGGACTGAGCAGTTCCATCCTCTGTGTGATTGCGGCAGAGATGCTGGTTGGCAATAACGGTCTGGGATATCTGATCAACAGTTCAAAGCTGTATTATAAAACGAGCTGGGCGTTCGCCGGTATTGTAACGCTTGCATTGATAGGCTTCTTGGCGGATAGGCTGTTGACATTTCTCGGGAGAAAGCTTCTCAGAAGATTTGGCGTAAAGTAGGAGTTACAGTTCACACGTCAGCCAGAGCATACGCATTTATGCTTGCATAAGAATGCGTATGGTACTGCGCTGACGGAGGGAACGCCGGGTTATGAGCAAAGTTAGCTGCGTAAGCAGGGAGAAAGCGCCGAAGGCGCCTTTGCGAATGGCGTGGTGTGAACTGTAACAAGTAGGATAAACAGCGGCGTGAAGGCGCAATTATGGATTGACAAAGCGGGCGCTGAAGCTTATAATTCATACTGAATACCTGGGAATTATACAATATATTACATATAAAGAGGCATGGAATGAAATTCAACACGTTACTATTACACGGAGATTATCAGGGGGATAAGAATACCGGGGCCACTTGGACGCCTATCTACCAGTCCAGCGCTTTTGCACATGAATCGGCGCAGCAGCTGGAGAAAATTTTCCACAATCAGGCTCCCGGCTATTCCTACACCAGAATCAATAATCCGACTATCGATGCTTTTGAGAAAAGAGTGACGGCGATGGAGGGCGGCATTGCCAGTGTGGCGTGTTCATCGGGGATGGCGGCGCTGTTTAATGCGTTTACCAATATCCTGAGGACGGGAGATGAGATTGTCTCCAGCGCCAGCCTGTACGGCGGCAGTATTGATCTGTTTCGGGATCTGGAGGCCTTTGGCATCACGACACATTATGTGGAAAACAACAATCTGGAAGCCTTTCAGGCGGCGACCAATGAGCATACCCGGCTCTACTTTGCGGAGACGCTGGGCAATCCCAACCTGGATGTGACGGACATCCGTCCTCTGGCAGAGCTTGCCCATAGTAACGGGCTGCCGCTGATTATGGATAATACAGTGGCTACCGCTTTTCTGGTAAAGCCCCTTTCCCTGGGAGCCGATATTGTAGTGAATTCCGGCTCCAAGTATATCAACGGCAACAGCAACTCCATCAGCGGTATCCTTACAGATGGCGGCAAATTTAAATGGGACAGGGAAAAATATCCGGGACTGGCGGAATATCTGAAATTCGGTCCCTTCGCCTATACAGCGAAGCTGCGCAACGGGCTGTTCCGCAATACGGGAGCCTGTCTGTCCCCCCAGAATGCGTTTTATAACAGTCTGGGCATAGAGACGCTGGGACTGCGCATGGAACGGATTTCAGACAACGCCTTGAAGCTGGCTGCCTTTCTTCAGGAGCATTATCCGGAGATGACGGTGAATTATCCGGGGCTGGAGAGCAGCAGGTGGCATGAGATTGCCGAAAGACAGTTTCCCGGATACTATGGCGGTATGATTACCGTGCGCACGGGCAGCAAGGAGAAGGCCTTCGCCATTATCAATGCTTTGCAGATTCCTCTGAATGTATCCAATATAGGCGATACCAAGACGCTGGTGATCCATCCGGAATCCACCATCAGTGTACACAGCACCGAGGAAGAAAAGAAAGCGGCCGGCGTTTTTGACGATCTGATCCGTATCAGTGTCGGCATTGAGGATATTGAGGATCTGCTTGCTGATTTTGAGCAGGCCATCCGGCAGGCGGATCATATGTAACAGTATATTATGATAAAGGAAGGAAGAGGAAACATATGGCAGCAATTGATTATGCGTCACTGAAAAAAGGCGGTTTCATGAGACAGAAGCAAAAGGGCTTCTTTTCTCTCAGACTGCAGGTAGTAGGCGGAAACCTCACTGCGGAGAACATCCGTACCGTTGCGGAGGTAGCGGAGAAATACGGTCATGGCTATGTACATATGACCTCCCGTCAGGGAATAGAGATTCCTTTTATCAATTTTGAAGATATCGAGACCGTCCGGGAAGAATTGGCAAGGGGGGGCGTAAAGCCCGGTGTCTGCGGCCCCAGAGTCAGAACCGTTACAGCTTGTCAGGGCTCCGAAATCTGTCCAAGCGGATGTATAGATACCTACGCTCTGGCTAAGGAGCTGGATGAGCACTATTTTGGCAGGGAGCTGCCGCACAAGTTTAAGTTCGGCGTGACGGGCTGTCAGAACAACTGCCTGAAGGCGGAGGAGAATGATCTCGGTGTAAAAGGCGGAATGGAGGTTACATGGATACCGGAGAAATGTATCCACTGCGGAGTCTGTGAGAAGGCCTGTCGGGAGGGCGCTGTCAAATGTACCGGAACAGAAGTGCTTCTGGATGTATCCAAGTGCAATAACTGTGGGCGCTGCGTAAAATCCTGTCCTACGGATGCGTGGGAGGGGGAGAGCGGCTATCTGGTATCCTTCGGCGGTCTCTTCGGCAACAAGATCTATAAGGGGGAGCAGCTTCTTCCGCTGATTAAGGATAAGGAAACTTTGTTCCGGGTAGCGGACGCCGCGATTGATTTCTTTGAGGAAAATGCAAAGCCCGGCGAGCGCTTCCGTCTGACCCTGCAGCGTGTAGGCGAGGAGAAATTCAGAAAGAAAATCCTTGCCGCTTACAATGGAGAGGCCATAGCATAAGAGCGTAAGCTGCAATATAGGAGAGAACAGGAAAGGTAAGGATAGCTGTATGGAGATAGCGGGAATTGAGATCAACGATACCGTGGATATCACGGATAAGGTGTGCCCCCTGACGTTTGTAAAAGCCAAGGTGGCAATCGAAGAGCTGGAGGATGGCGAAGTCATTGCCATTCATATGAATGATGGGGAGCCGGTACAGAATGTGCCTCGCAGCATCAAAGAAGAGGGGCATCAGATCTTAAAGCTGGTAAACAATGAAGACGGAACCTATGATCTGATTGTAAGAAAAGTAGAGGAATAGGCGGGAGACAGAGAAATGGCGGAACGTATCAGCATAAACAATTTTGAAGAGAAGGTAATGAAAAGCAGTATACCGGTATTGGTAGACTTTTATTCGGACAGCTGCGTGCCCTGTAAGATGCTTTCTCCCATTCTGGGAGATCTGGAGGAGGAAAGAGAAGGGCAGCTGGCAGTCTATAAGGTAAATGTGAATTATGATGCCCAGCTGGCGGAGCGTTACGGAGTTATGGGTGCGCCGACCCTGATTCTTTTTTCCAAGGGTGAGGCAGTGGGAAAAAAGACAGGGGCGGTCAAAAAGGCTGCGCTGGCAGAGTGGATAGATGTGCAGCTGATGACGGTATGACAACCTCATTGAGGGAAGCATGAAACTGACGTTTCATATACGGATTTGTGCAGTATCGCAAGCACGGCTTGCGATATGCATGCAGAGGGAAGCATGAAACTGACGTTTCATATACGGATTTGTGCAGTATCGCAAGCGCAGCTTGCGATATGCATGTAGAGGGAAGTATGGAAATTTCACATCCAAGTACTGAAATAACAAAGAGATTAGAGAAAGAAAGGGAGAAAAGACATGCAGATTACAGTAGCAGGCGTAAAAAAAGAGGTAAAGGATGG
>CAZFYD010000115.1:4042-7448 GCA_964523315.1 uncultured Acetatifactor sp. | reverse complement strand
CCCTTATATTCCAGCTGCAGCGCCGCATGGCGCCGCACGGTCTCCTTCATCTCCTGTGCGGAGGGCCTTGGAACAGCCGTACCGGTCTCCAGATACCGGGCAACCTCCCGGAAGATCCAGGGATTGCCCTGGGCTGCCCTGCCGATCATGACGCCGTCGCAGCCCGTATGCCGGATCATCGCTTCCGCAGCCTGAGGGCCGGTCACATCCCCGTTGCCGATCACCGGGATCTTCACGGCAGCCTTTACTGCCGCAATGATATCCCAGTCCGCCCGGCCGCTGTAATACTGGGCCCTGGTGCGGCCGTGCACCGCCACTGCCGCCACGCCGCAGCTCTCGGCGATCCGGGCAATCTCCACCGCATTGACATGCTCCTCGTCAAAGCCCTTGCGGATTTTTACCGTTACCGGCTTTCGGATGGCCTTCACCAGCTTGGTCAGAATCTCCTCCACCAGCCTGGGATCCTTCATTAGGGCGGAGCCCTCGCCGTTATTCACCACCTTGGGCACCGGGCAGCCCATATTCAGATCCAGGATAGCAAACGGACGCTCCTCAATCCGTTTGGCCATCTCACTGATAATATCGGGATCCGAACCAAACAGCTGCAGGGATACCGGCATTTCCTGCGGATGGATCTCCAGAAGCTGCTCCGTATTTCTGTTGTGATAATAGATGGCCTTGGCACTGACCATCTCCATGCAGATCAGTCCCGCCCCCTGCTCCTTGCACAAAATGCGAAATGGCAGGTCCGTCACGCCTGCCATGGGAGCCAAAATCACGTTATTCTCCAGGGTCACATCCCCTATCCGCAATATGCTCATGCTGCCCTCCATAATTCCGTTCTGCGGAATCGCAACTCCGTATGGAAAATGCCCGCCTGATGCATTTTCCCAATGTGAGACTTAGAAATTTTTTGCGAAACAGCCTCTGCTGTGAGCATCGGCACTTTCTCCCGCACTATTCCTCCTCATCCAACATTCCGGACAGATCCTCCTTCAGGATAAACACCCGGTAATACAGGCTCAGAGATTCCAACAGTTCCCGGCGTTTCCTGCGGATCTCCGACACCAGCAGTCCGCTGCCGATCTCATCATAATAGATATCATCCTCGTCCGCATTGGTTTCCAGCGATACGGAACCATCTGTTTCAAACACAATGGTAAATACGCCGCCCACCTCCTCGGTGAACAGCACACAGATAATATGCAGCTCCTCCTGAATGGACTCCGGGATTCCCTTAAATGCCTCGTTAAAATAGTATTTCTGCTCATAGGCGTTGGCGCCGCAGAGCACCACTCGTTCCTGACTCATCCTTATTCCTCACACATATCCCTGGATCCCTCTGACCGATACTTCCCCGGCGTACACCTCCGTCACCGTGCCGTCCGCTCTCTCCACCAGCAATTCTCCCCCGGCATTGATTCCCCGGGCCGTGCCTTCCCATTCTCCCTTGGGATCCAGCACCCGCACCCTGCGGTCCCGGTTTACCAGCAGCTTATTATAGCTCTCCAGCAGCGGTGACAGATCCCCCGCCGCCACAAAAGCATCATAATCCCGCTCCAACTCCTCCATCACATACTGCAGCAGTGCCCCCTTGGATACGGACTGCCCGTAAGCCTCCTCGATGGAGGTGGCGCGCTCCCGGATCTCCTCGGGAAATTCCTGGGGGGCTACATTGATCCCCACGCCGCAGACCACATAATGGATATATCCCCGTTCCAGACTCATCTCCGTCAGGATGCCGCAGGTCTTTCTGCCATCCAGCAGCACATCATTGGGCCATTTGATCTCTGCATCCATATGGGTAAGCCTGTGTATGGCCGCCGCCACACTGTGGGCCATCACCAGCGTCAGCATCGGTGCCTGCTCCGGTGCGATCTGCGGCCGCAGCAGTATGGTAAAATAAATATTGGTGCCCGGAGGCGACTGCCAGCTTCTGCCCCGTCTGCCCCTCCCGGCTGTCTGCTCGTCCGCCACAAACAGGGCGCCATGGGGCGCTCCCTCCTCCCCGGCCTGCTTTGCCAGCAGGTTGGTGGAGGCAGTGGAGGAATAAAAATGCAGCTGCGCTCCCGCCCAGGCCGTATGGATTCGGCTGCGCAGTTCATTTTCGCTATAGACCTCCGCCTTTACCAGCTTATAGCCCCGGTTCTGCACTGCGTCGATCTCATAGCCCTCTTTTTTCAGCTGATTGATTGCCTTCCAGACTGCGGAACGGGTCACGCCGAAACGGCTGCACAGTTCCTGCCCGGATATATATTCATCACTCTCCCGGAGCAATGCCAATATCTCTGCTCTCATTAATACACTACCCTTCCTGCTTCCACTCTGCGGAATCTCTGACCCGGGACGGAGAATGTACGCTTTTTGTGCATTCGAACCTCTTCTCACACGACTCCGCCCAGGGTCGCCGCCATCACTGCTTTGATCGTATGCATACGGTTCTCCGCCTCTTCAAATACCAGGGACTGCGGGGATTCAAACACCTCATCCGTCACTTCCATCTCGGTAATACCGAACCTTTCTCCCACCCCGGCGCCGATCTTTGTCTTCAGATCATGGAACGCCGGCAGACAGTGCATGAAAATGGCCTGGGATCCCGCATTCTCCATCACCTTTTTATTCACCTGATAGCCTTTCAGATCCGCAATACGCTCCGCCCAGATCTCATCCGGCTCGCCCATGGACACCCACACATCGGTACTGATCACATCCGCGCCCTTGGTGCCGGCTTCCGCATCCTCGGTCAGCGTAATGCTGCCGCCGCTTGCCGCTGCGATTTCCTCACACTGCTTTACCAGCTCTGCATTCGGAAAATAGTTTGCATGGGTACAGGCGGTAAAATGCATCCCCAGCTTGGCGCACACCACCATCAGAGAATTGCCGGTATTGTATCTGGCATCTCCCATATAGGTCAGCCGGATACCCTTCAGATATCCAAAATGCTCCCGGATGGTCAGCATGTCCGCCAGCATCTGGGTGGGATGGAATTCATTGGTCAGGCCATTCCACACCGGCACCTTGGAATACCGGGCAAGCTCCTCCACGATCTCCTGTTCAAAGCCTCTGTACTCGATCCCCTCGAACATACCGGCTAATACTCTTGCCGTATCCGCAATACTCTCCTTCTTGCCGATCTGAGAACCGCTGGGATCCAGATAGGTTGTTCCCATCCCCAGATCATGCGCCGCCACTTCAAAGGCACACCGGGTTCTGGTACTGGTTTTCTCAAAAATCAGGGCAACATTCTTCCCTCTCAGCGTATCCACCGGGATGCCCTTCTTCTTCTTTTCCTTCAGATCCGCCGCCAGATCCAGCAGATACAGGATCTCCTCCGCACTGTAGTCCAGCAGCTTTAAAAAATCACGTCCCTTTAAATCCATGATTCTACCTCCCCGTATGCCTTTTT
>CAZFYD010000115.1:0-3942 GCA_964523315.1 uncultured Acetatifactor sp. | reverse complement strand
ATATGTACTACTATACTGCATCTGACACGATTTTTCAACCCCGGGATGAAACGCACGCCGGGTCAAGCGGTCACACAGTTACAGCCTGCGCACGCACCATTTGTAAAGGCACCTTCGGCGCTTTCTCTGTCATGGCAGACGTGTGAACGGTAACGCCGAAAAAAGAGCAGGCCCGCAGGCCTGCTCCTCATCACTCTTATTTCATTACTTCTGGGCCTGACTGGCTGTCTGGAACGCCGATGCCATGCTGGCAATGCCCTGCAGCTCTGATGGCAGCAGAATCGTGGTTGCCTGCCCGTCAGCTACCTTCTCAAAGGCCTCCAAACTCTTCATCTTCAGCACAGCCTCATCAGCGCCGGCCTCCTTTAACAGACGGATGCCTTCTGCCTTAGCCTGCTGCACCTTCAGGATCGCCTCCGCTTCACCCTCTGCCTCACGGATCATCTTCTCCTTTTCCGCTTCTGCACGCAGGATCGCAGACTGTTTATCTGCCTCTGCACGAAGAATTGCGGACTCCTTGGCACCCTCTGCCTCCAGAATATTTGCCTTCTTCTCACCTTCTGCACGGGTTACAGCTTCACGTCTCTCACGCTCTGCCTTCATCTGCTTCTCCATGGCATTCTGGATCTCAGCGGGAGGGATGATATTTTTCAGCTCCACACGGTTCACCTTGATGCCCCAGGGATCGGTTGCAATATCCAGTGCGGCGCGCATCTTGGTATTGATGGTCTCACGGCTGGTCAGGGTCTGATCCAGTTCCAAATCACCGATGATATTACGCAGCGTGGTAGCCGTCAGGTTCTCGATTGCCATCATCGGGTTCTCCACGCCGTAGGTAAACAGCTTAGGATCCGTGATCTGATAGAACACCACCGTATCGATCCTCATCGTTACATTATCCTTGGTAATTACGGGCTGGGGCGGAAAATCTGCCACCTGCTCCTTTAAGTTTACCCTTCTGGCTACACGATCCAGAAAGGGCATCTTGATGTGAAAACCTACAGACCAGGTTCCCTGATATGCCCCCAGACGTTCCATGACATACGCCTGTGCCTGGGGCACGATCTTAATGCAGGATACCACAATGCATAAAATCAAAATAACCAATACCGCCAATACAATTCCTACTATCTCCATCTTTTCCTCCTTCTGCCTACCGCAGGTCCTGCCTGCGATACTGCCCTTGGCTTACTCGCCCTCTGCCGCCGCAGCATCTGCTGCCTGTTTTGTGTCCTGCAGCCGTTCTTCCCGAACAATTAGCTTGACGCCGCTGATCGCCACTACCGTCACCACTGCACCCACTTCAATCTTTACCGGATCCGCCGCGCTTCTGGCGCTCCATTCCTGTCCGCCCACCGTGACCTGACCGATGCCCTGCAGGTTGTCGATCTCACTGATGACAATGGCCTGCCGGCCCACCATGCTTTCCACATTGGTCTTCACCCGGTCCTTGTTGAAATATTTCACAGCGATAGGTCTGGTAAAGAACAGCAACAGCAGAGATACCACGATAAAAAGAACTGCCTGCAGCCAGATCGGTGCTCCCAGCACAGCTGCAAAAATGGCAACAAGAGCGCCGCCCGCAAACCATATGGTAGTCAGGCCCATGGTGGCCACTTCTATACCGATACAGAGAATCAGCAGAACCAGCCAGAAAATAATCTCTTTCATACGCACTCTCCTTTATTGCTCATCTTCCCCCGTTAGTGAGGTTATTATTAATATACTATACTCCAAAAGGTTTCGCAATCCCCTTTATCTGTAAAAAATAAGCTGCCGCAGGCAGAAAAAGAGCACGATATTCACCGACATCGTGCTCCTTCCGCATCAACTGATGCCTACCTACTCCCTCATGTTTGGCGGGTCCCAAGGTCAAATACCTTATCATGCAAGCATGAACGGCATTTTGACCTTTGGCCCCTGGCATCTAATAAAATACGTGATTACCGATTACCAGACCCTCACGGCCGTTGTTCCGGCGGAAGTGGGTCATATCTCCTACATTGGATACACCGGAGATCGCTTCCTGCGCTGCCTGGATACAGCTTTCCTTGATCTTGCCGGACTCATATACCCGGTTTACCTTACCGTTCTGTGCCGGTGTGAACTGCCCGGACGCATAGATAACGCCGTGGATCGTATCGGGATATGCGCCGCTTCTGACACGGTTCATGACCACAGAGCCCACAGCCAGCTGGCCCTCGTAGCTCTCGCCGCCGGCCTCGCACTGGATCAGTGCCGCAAGCAGCAGCGTGGTATCCGCATCCGTGGTGTATTCGCCGTAATTTACATGGCGCTTTGCCTCACGCTCGGCCTCTTCTCTTTCCTTGATGGCTTCCAGAGTCTCGCCGAAGTCAATCTTGAAATCGATTTCTATGAATTCGGAGGATACATAACCGTCCTCGCCCTCATAGTCAATGCATGCCCAGCCATCTTCCTCTACATTCAGGACCTCCACGATCTCTCCCTTGGCCAGGACGCCGTAGATATCCGCATCCGCATCGGGCTCCATCCGAACCCGCAATACATCCGCATCAATGGTGGCGATGGTCATACCTACATCGCCGGCCAGTTCCTTGGCCTCCTCGTCGAACAGCAGGTAATCATCCTTTGCCCATCCGATCAGGTCTCCCGACTGGATCTTCGTCCAGCCGTCCGCCCGCTCCAGAATGGTGCCGCCGCAGTCCTTGTATATCATTCCTACCTTTTCCGCATCTTCGCTGGCTTCCGCTCTGACATTCAAAGCATTTTTGACATTGGCCATCACCAATGTACACTCCGCCTCCTCCTGCGCCGCTCTCAGGCTGAGACTTTCTTCTGTGGCGCTGATCAGCTCCTCCGCATTTCCTGTACTGGAATCCAGCATCGCTGTAACACCGCCGCTCAATAAATCCAGGTAATCTGAATTGCTGCCAGCTTCTACGGTCATGTCCGCATTGCCTGCCAGCACTCCGAACAGGAGTACACCGGCTAAAGCAGCAGACAGCCTTTTGCTTCTTGCCATTTCTTTTACCTCCAACAAATTTTTGTAATAAAGTGTTCCCGTTTGTTAACTAAATTATTACAATATTGTTAAATTTGTTACAAGGCACATCATAACAGAAGCCGTCTCACTTGTCAACCCCCAATAAAAAAACCGGATTTTTCTATGCAGGCTTCCATAGCATCCATCACCGCCGCACGCAGTCCCTTCTCCTCCAGTACCTTCACCGCCTGGATCGTGGTGCCGCCGGGAGAGCACACCATATCCTTCAGCTCCCCGGGATGTTTTCCCGTCTCCAGCATCAGCTTTGCGCTGCCCAGCACTGCCTGTGCCGCAAAGGTATAAGCCTGCTTGCGGGGCATGCCCGCAGCCACCGCCGCATCCCCCATGGCCTCCAGAAGCAGAAAGACATAGGCGGGAGAGCTGCCGCTGACGCCTACCACCACATCCATCAGCCGCTCCGGCACCGCTTCCGCCACGCCAAAGCTGCCCAGCAGTTCCATCACCTCCGCCATTTCCTCCCCGCTCACCCGGTCATTGGCACATACGCCGGTGCAGCCCTCCAGCACCAGAGCCGGGGTATTGGGCATACAGCGCACAATCTTTCTCTCCCCGCCAAACAGGCAGGCGATCTCCTCCAGGGTCTTGCCCGCCGCAATACTGACGATCACGGTCTGCGGCCTCACTGCGCTGCGGATTTCCCCGATCACCTCCGAGAAAAGTTGGGGCTTTACGGCAAGAAACAGGATATCCGCCTGCCGGGCCACTTCCGTATTGGAGAGATACGTGGTGATCCCATACCGCTCCCGCGCCCGCTCACAGGTGGCTGCCGTTCTGGCGGAACCGATAATCTCCTCTTTCCGTGCCGCCCCCTTTTGCAGCATGCCGCCGATCATGGCCGTGGCCATATTGCCCAACCCGATAAAACCAATCGTTACAAGTTTTTTTGTCTTCTCCAT
>CAZFYD010000114.1:0-7462 GCA_964523315.1 uncultured Acetatifactor sp. | reverse complement strand
GTCTTTGATTTTTCCTTTATTAACACTTACAAGCCCTGTTGCCGTAAGGTGAGAGAGGATACTCTGCTTCGTTGTTTGTGTTTTACACACTATGCTATAGTATCAAAGATCTGCCAGAATGTCAACACCTTTTTCAAATTTTGGAATACATTATGTAATGCCGGCATTATCCCGCAAAAGGGGACCTTCTGCCGGCCGGCAAAAGCTATGCTTCCTTAAAGGTTGCACACAGCGTCTCCTCACAGTCGCATGCACCGCAGCCCCGGATGTCCACATGTTCTGCTGCGCACTTATAATTTTCATTATAAATGCAATGAGCAGCCTCACAGTCTATGCTGATATTGCTGGTGGGGTGGCAGGTGCAGCTGTTGTAGGCGTTGCTGCTGCCCTTTCTTGCTACGAAGCTCTCGCAGCAGGTCTCGCTCTCACAGCAGGCGTGTCTGCCGCCCACCATGATATCGCCCTTAGAGCACAGCTCCTCCTTGTTGTACACGCAATTTTCCACAGTACACTTTAAATCCGTCATCGCTTCCTCCATTCCATGCCCCGGCACCGGTTTTTCCGAAAACCGTCAGCACTTTCAGCCCACAATCCCCGGCTGCGGCCGATGCCCGGCATATCTGATCTGCTTTTTATCAGGGATATTTTTCCTTCCCTCATCAGTATGAACGGATCAGCGAATTTTTATTCAAATGATTACTGTGCTGCCTGTGCGTCCTTCTTCTCCGATACTTCTTCCCGGCGGATGGTCTTGGTACGTATCTCCTCACAGATCTGCCCGATAAAATCTTTCAGAGGCTTCTGGCCCTCATCTGAGGCAAAACGGCTTCTGACGGATACGGTTCCCTCTGCTTCCTCCTGCTCGCCCACAATCAGCATATAGGGCACTTTCGCCAGACGGGCCTCACGGATCTTAAAACCGATCTTCTCAGAGCGGCTGTCCACCTCAGCCAGCACACCGTTTGCTTTCAGTTCCCTGCGGACGGCTTGGGCATATGCTTCATATTTTTCCGAAATAGGCAGCACCCTCACCTGCTCGGGGCACAGCCAGGTAGGAAATTTGCCGGCATACTTTTCAACCAGCCATGCCAGGGTACGCTCATAACAGCCCATGGAGGTCCTGTGAATGATATAGGGGCGCACCTTATCACCGTTCTGATCGATATAATACATATCAAACTGCTCCGCCAGCAGGGCATCCCACTGGATCGTGATCATGGTATCCTCCTTGCCGTATACATTCTTGGCATTGATATCAATCTTAGGGCCATAGAAAGCGGCTTCGCCCACATCCTCCACATAGGGGATCTGCAGTTCATTCATAATATCTCGCATATGCTGCTGGGTTTCTTCCCATACCTCCGGTTCTCCGATATATTTTTCACGATTATCAGGATCCCACTTGGAGAGATGATAGGTCACATCCTCCTCCACACCCAGGGTCTGCAGGCAATGCTTTGCCAGCGCCAGACATCCCTTAAACTCTTCCACCATCTGATCCGGTCTGACGATCAGATGACCCTCAGAGATCGTGAACTGACGTACCCTGGTCAGACCGTGCATTTCACCGGAATCCTCATTTCGGAAAAGGGTGGAGGTCTCACCGTAGCGCAGGGGCAGATCCCGATAGGAATGCTGCGTTGCCTTATATACATAGTACTGGAACGGACAGGTCATGGGGCGCAGGGCAAAGACTTCCTTATCCTTATCCTCATCGCCCATTACAAACATACTGTCTTTATAGTGATCCCAATGGCCGGAAATCTTATACAGATCGGACTTGGCCATCAGAGGCGTCTTGGTGCGGATATATCCCCACTCATTATCCTCCAGATCCTCGATCCAGCGCTGCATGGTCTGAATCACCTTGGCTCCCTTGGGCATCAGCAGGGGCAGTCCCTGGCCGATCACATCCACCGTGGTAAACAGCTCCATCTCACGGCCCAGCTTATTATGATCCCGGCGCTTTGCATCCTCCATTCGCTCAAGATGCGCTGCCAGCTCCTCCTTACTGCCATATGCAGTACCGTAGATACGCTGCAGGCGGGCTTTATTGGAATCCCCTCTCCAATAGGCCATGGAGGAAGATGTCAGCTTGAACGCCTTCACACCCTTGGTATTCATCAGATGCGGGCCTGCGCACAGATCCACAAACTCTCCCTGTCTGTAGAAGGATATCTCTGCATCCTCCGGCAGATCCCGGATCAGCTCCACCTTGTAAGGCTCACCCTTCTCCTCCATGAATTTAATTGCTTCCTCCCTGGGCAGCAGGAACTTCTCCAGACGGGCGCCTTCCTTCACAATCTTCTTCATCTCCGCTTCCAGCTTATCCAGATCCTCTCTGGAAAATGCCTCATGGTCAAAATCATAGTAAAAGCCTTCCTCAATGCTGGGGCCGATGGTCAGCTTGGCCTGCGGGAATACTCTCTTCACCGCCTCTGCCAGCACATGGGATGCCGTATGCCGCAGAGCTGCCAGACCCTCGGGATCCTTGGCCGTACAGATCGCCAGTTCACAATCACCGTCCACCACGGTCCGCAGATCCACTACTTCACCGTTTACCTTAGCACAGCAGGCTGCCCGTGCCAGGCCCTCGCTGATATCCAGAGCGATATCATACACACTCTTACACTCTGCATACTCCTTGACAGAGCCGTCCTTCAACGTAATCTTCATACCTCTTCCTCCTTCACTTCTTCGCAGATATCTTCCGCCTCTTCACTGCCGTTATTTCCGCTGTTATTTCCGTTATTGTTCCCGTTATTGCTGACAATCTTCCGTCAGTTTTTCCTTCATACGCTCTCCTTCCCATAAAAAAATCCCCTGCCATGACATCTGTCATCGCAAGGGACGTAAAATACGCGGTTCCACCCTTGTTGCCGAAATCTGCGGATCTGTCAGCTTTCAGCCACTTCATTCTCCGTAACGCAGAGCTGCGGGCCTCATTAGGGCCACTCCGGGGCGGTCTTCCCATACTTTCGGCCGACCCGCTCACACCATACGGCAACTGCCGCAGCGGCCCTCTCTGTGGTCTTCTGCATGGTACTCTTCCCATCAACGTATTATCTATGCTTTATCATAGCCCTTTTTCAATAAATTGTAAAGAGAAAATTTTGAAAAAAACAGAGAAGTTCGTACCAGCATCCGACTGAAAGGCAGAAGCAGCACTGTCGACGCCAGATTGAAGAACAAATGGAAATTCGCAATCTGGAGAGCCGGGTTTCCCGGAGTCCATGATCCGATCCAGACTGTCAGGGGAAATACGCAGTCCACAGCCAGAAAGATGCCGGTTCCCAGCAGATTGATCAGCAGGTGCAGCCGGGCGCAGCTGTGGGCGGCAGGACTTAAGCGGGCGCTGGCCCACAGGGCGGTAACACAGGTACCGATATTCTGGCCGCAGACGATGTAGGCGCTCTGCCGCAGCCCCACAATGCCTTCCGCTGCCATGGATTGGAGGATTGCCACCGAGGCTGACGAAGACTGGATGATTGCCGTAAAAGCGGCGCCACCCAGCACGCCGGTCAGCGGATGTCCCATGCTGGTCATCAGCCCTTTCAGCTTCGCCGACGAGCGATAGGGTACCATAGCCGCCTGCATCAGCTCCATTCCCAGCAGCAACATTCCCAGGCCCATACTGACGGCTCCCACTGTCCTGCCCCTTCTGCCGAAAAGGGCATCCGATCCCAGCACCGACAAGGCGCCTCCCACCAGAAACAGCGGCGCCATGGAACGGATCGGCAGCGCCGCCATCAATCCCGTGGTGGCCGTACCGATATTGGCGCCCAGGATCACTCCCGCCGCCTGCTCCAGCGTCATCATCCCTCTGTCCACCAGATTGATCGTCATCACCGTAATAGCCGTGGACGACTGCACCAGCGCCGTGATAACCGTTCCGGTCAATGCACCACTCCATACATTTCCGGTAAGCCGCTGCAATCCCTTTTCCATCGCCGGGCCCGCCAGCTTCTCCAGATATTCGCTGATCAGATGAAGCCCATACAGAAAGATTCCCACGCCGGCTCCCAGCCGGATTACCATGCCCCCAAAAAATCCCATGCGCTCAACCGTTTCCCTGTCTGCTTCTCCCTTCATTGTATGGAACCATTCCAAAAAATATGAGAGGGAACCCGATGTCCCCTCTCCTTATCGCTTTTTCTATTTTATTACGGAATGTATGGCGGAAACCACATCTCTCCGGTCAAAAGGCTTTGTAATGAACTTTTCCGCCCCCAGCTTCAGCGCTTCTATGATCTTCTGCTGCTGGCCTGCTGCCGTGATCATTATTACCCTGGCGTCGCCGTCGTAAGCCATAATCTCCCGCAGTGCGCCGATACCGTCCATCTTTGGCATCGTGATATCCATAGTCACCACAGCAGGTCGGTACTTCTTATAGGCTTCCACACCCTCTTCTCCGTTGCCAGCCTCCGCAACCACGATAAAGCCTGCCTCCTCTAAAATCGTCCGAAGCATCTTGCGGGACATCTTGGAATCATCCACCACCAAAACCGTTTCCCTGGCATTATCCGTACTCAGGCTGCCCTCCTGAAACTCCGTTTCCAGCTCATAGGGCTTCTGTCCAAGTTCCACCTCGCTGTCCACTGCAATCAGCAGCTGCAGCTTATGATCCTCCAGATAGATGGGCAGTGCATATACCTTGCCGCTGACCCTCTGATTCTCATAGGCAAAGGTGGGTTCCATATCCATAATGATGCCTCTGCTGCTGGCATCGGATGCAAACAGGCCGCTGCTGCAGTTGATAAATTCGCTCACCGCATCATACACATCCGCATTGACCTGATCGAATTTCTCCCCGGCGAAGGCGGAAGCCAGCGTGGTAAAGCCCCCGTTGTCCTCTTCCTCTACAAATGCCATATACAGATCATACTCTCCGGTAGTCCGCTGTCCTGCCAGATACCGGTAATCCATCTGCTCCACATGACGAATCTGCTCTACATAGAAATCCCTGGTGACAAAACGATTCAGATTCCGCACCACCAGACCTGCAAGCTCCGTTACAAAAGGCTTGGAGGAAAAAGCAAATATCGGCATCAGCGCATCAAAATCATCATTTTTCAGAGCAGTCATATCTGCATCCGAGAATCCCTTTTCTTTCTGGAAAGCGCTGAGCTGTGCATCCATTTGGGAGACGTTGACCCATCCCTCCTCCAGCAGCACCTCTAAAAACTGCATATAGGGATTGCCCTGTTTTTTCAGCAGCATCTCCACCTGCTCCTGGGTCAGATACTCCTTTTCCACTGCCAGATCCCCGAATCGCTTGTCAAACTGCATCTGCAGCTTGTTCAGCGTCTCCACCTGTTCCTCCGTCAGCAGTCCCTCTGCCACAGCGATAGTTCCCAGCTTCACTCTGACATCCAACTGTTTCCTGATCGCTGTCTGATAATCATCAGCGCCGATCACACCCTTTTCCACCAGATACTTTCCAAATAATTGACTAAACATAATAACCTCCGCCTACTCCTTTTTTCATTAAGTATTTTCTGATTTCTGCCCATAGAATGCGAACTTGTTTTTGCCGCTCTTTTTTACCTGATACATCGCTTTATCCGCACAGATGATCAACTGTTCCACAGTATCCGCATCCTGGGGATAGGAAGCGACACCAATACTACCGGTGACCTTCCTCTTTACTCCCCGGATCATGAAATCATCTGCAAATATCCATCTGCAGCCGTATGCCGTCTTCTCCACAATTTTTCTCTGCTCGCTGAGCAGAATCATGATAAATTCATCCCCAGCATAGCGGTATGGCGTCAGGATCTGGGACTGCATGGCTTTCATGCGTGCGCCCACCTGTTTCAGCGCTTCATCCCCTGCAATATGTCCGTATACATCATTGATATTTTTAAAATCATCAATATCCAGCATAAACAGTGTGCAGGGAATCTCCTGCTCGATAATCTGGGTCAGATCCGTCACAAACTTGCTGCGGTTATGCAGCCCTGTCAGAAAGTCATGCTGGGAGGCAGCCTCCATAATACTCCGGGTTTCCTCCAACTCATCCATCAGCTTTCTGCGGTGCAGGTTATCATAGATCACAATTCCCAGAATTAACACCATCGCCAGCACAAAGATCAGCAATGGGATAATGATGTTTTCATACTTTTCCCAAAAGGTGATCTGATGGCTCACAATCTCCGTTTCTGCCGGAAGCTTATGCATGTCCAGTGAAAACTCCCTCATGACCTGCTCATTAATATAGTAGATATTAGGACTTTCCGCCACCGGAATCTGCGCCGGATCCGTCCCCTGCATGATCGAAGTCGCCATCTGCCCGGCAATCAGGCCCGACTTCCTCATGGAGACCACGTAACCGCCCAAAAGTCCTTCCTCTACGCCACAGTCCACCATCCTCATCACTGGGATATTGGCGTAGTCCACCAAAGTATGTATCGCCTCCAGATTGGTGTACTTCTTACCGCTCTTATCCTCAGTCATCATAATAAAAATCAGAACCGTATCCTTTTGCTGCTGCCACAGTCTGGTCCGCAAATCCGCCGTACTGCAGTTGGATACATTGATCTCCCCAAAGGTCAGCTCCGGAAACAGTTCCTGCGCCTTGTAAAAATTTTCCCTCTCCGCCTGCCCGGTCAGAGAATCATCCAGAACGGCTATGATTCTGGTGACCTGAGGCTGCAGCTGTATGGCCAGTTCAATATTTTTCTCCAGTGAAAGCTCCTCCACCACTCCGGTGATCAGCGGATCCTCCGCCAGTTCCCTGGCCCATTCCAGATTGTTGATCCCCTCAAAAACAATGGGAATTCCGTCAAAAAGCTCTGTCCGATAATCCATAGCAAACTGCAGCGCTGCATCATCCCCCACCACAATTACATCATAAGGCTCCACCATAGACAGGGAATATTTCAGGCGGTCATACAGCAGCTGCTCAGCCGTCTGATAATCCAGACGCTTGGTATCCATAAATTCATAGTCTACCACCGTATTGGCCGAAAGGCCCTCAATAAGACCGTCTATCTGCAGCTGCACCGTATCCCATCCATAGGAATAAGAACTGATAAACAGCACACGACCCTGTCCCAGCTCATCCTCTGCCTGCAAATCCATGCTGTGCGAAAGGATAATACCGATACAGAAGATCAATGCCAGATATATTCTTTTCATGCGTATGCCCTTGATCCTTCCATAACTTCTGTCCGACTATACTGATATTCATTATAATATATTACTTCCACTTTTGCAAGCAATGACCAACTAATCAGCACATTTCTTTCACCGTTTTTTCAGATTCGCTCCTCACCGTGCGGAAGAATTCCATAATTTGAGAAGAAAACATGCCGACATCCTTATACCCCCTCCTCTCCGTTACCAGCGCATCATACACATCCTCCACAGCCACGATCCGGGCCCGGAACTCCGGGCTTCTATCATAGGGCAGAAGCTTCAGACCGGCAGACTGTCCCGCAGGCACAGCGCTCCAAAACCC
>CAZFYD010000113.1:0-7683 GCA_964523315.1 uncultured Acetatifactor sp. | reverse complement strand
TGCTTTGGTTCCACTCCAGATCCAGAACAATATAATTCACTGTCTTCTCCGATCCACCGGTTTAGGCCGGGGTATATTTTACATCTTGAATAACATGAGTATATCATATTTTCCGGGATTGGGGAAGAGGCAGTTATTGTACTTCTATGTCGCCGCTGCCGGTGGTGATTTCTATCTGGCAGGCGCCACTGCCGTAGGAACAGCTATAGCTGCGCCCGGAGGCCTCGCAGCCTCGGATTACCATATCGCCGCTGTCCGTTCGGGTCACTATGGTCGCTCCCTGCACCTTTTCCAGATCCAGACATATATCCCCGCTGCCGGAATAAAGCTGCACCTTCTGCAGCTTTATGCATCCCTCCAGAGAGATATCGCCGCTGCCTGTTTTTACGGTACAGTTCTCCACATCCGCATCCAGTTTAGCATCCCCGCTGCCGGTTCCCACCCGGAGACTGCCTCCCCGGATCTCCCGACCCTCAATATCGCCACTGGCAGACTGCAGACGAATCTGTTCACTCACTACCCCATCCAGTTCCAAATCGCCGCTGGCCGTCTGGATCTGCAGACTATCCGTCTGCACGCTTTCGGTGCGCAGGTCACCGCTGGTGGACTGCAGACTTACGGCGGGCGCCGACACCTTTTCCACCTCCATATCTCCGCTGGTAGTATTCAGCTTCAATTTACTGCCGGTCTCAATCTCTTCCGCCTCCAGACCACCGCTCTGCGTCATGCCGCAAAGCTCCTCACAGCGCAGCTCTTCCAGTCTCAGATCCCCGCTGGTACACTGCGCTTCGATCTCCTGATTCCGCAGTCCCCGTACCGTCAGATCACCGCTGGCGGTGCGGAGCCTTACCGCCGGAATCTTCGCCGGAATCTCTACTGACAGCTGGATATTGCTGCCGGTCCAGCTGCTGCGGGAAAATAAATCCCAAATCCCCTTTATCCCCCTGCTGCCGTTACCTCCGCCTCTGCGCTCCTTCACCCCTGCGTAGAACACGCCGTCCTCTTCATACTGATAGAAATAGTATCGCAGCTTCTGCGCTTCATTTCCCTCATTGATATAGTTCACCCGCAGCTGATCATCCGCAGATGCGGATATTTCCACCTCCGCCAGCAGACCGTCTATCACCACTTCCCGATAAAGCGCATCGTAGGTGCTGTTCTGATGGGACTGTGCTTCCACCGCCTCGATCTCCTGTTTCAGATCCTCCTCGGAAAATTCCTGCAGCATATCCTCAATATCGCCCAGTTCCGCAATGATTTCCTCCTCGGATCTGCCCTCAGAGAGCCCTTCTGCAAAGTGCTGCTCATAATCCTCCAGAATCTCCTGCTGTAGCGCTCTGTTATAACGATGCAGTTTTTCCTGTAATGCCTGCATATATTCTGATTTTGTCATATATTTTCTCCCTTCTTTTGTTACTATTTACAGCCCCTCCACGCTGCATTCGCAAAACCCGCTGCTGCGCAGCTATTACGTCTGCTTCGCAGCCGTGTTTTGCTCATTGGGTGGAGGTTCCTATTTTTACTACTTCTGCAGCACTATCGTTTTTGATCCTGCGTCCTAAGCATTCTGCCCTCTTATCAGACGGTTTACCGCAGTTTGGAACTGTTCCCACTCCTGCTGCATCGACTGCTGATACTCCCTGCCCTTCTGGGTCAGATGATAATATTTCCGGGCCGGGCCTGATTCCGACTCCACCAGATAGGTGGTCACATAGGCATTCTCTTTTAATCTTCTCAGAATCGGGTACAACGTCCCGCTGGCAATGGACATTTCCTCAGAGATCCGCTCTGTCAGCTCGTAACCATACTTATCACCGCCCACCAGCTGGGACAATACGCACAGCTCCAATGCTCCTTTTTTTAATTGTGTATTCATGCCATTCCTCCTTCCCCCGCTTTTGCTTCACTTTCATCCGCTTCATGACGTACCTGACTAACCATCATACATTTTCCAAATAGCTTGATTTGTTTAGTTGATTGTAACACATGCTATTATTTAATGCAATATACTCGGGTAAAAAATTTGAACTTTCTGTGTCCCGGCATGCATCCAGCAATTTGCACTGCTCACGCTTTCCATAGACTGCCTCTGATACTCCTCCCACACCTGCCGGTCGGTCACATTCTCCTGTACTCCCCTGCGTGATCTCCTTTTCCTGTAGTTCTCAGTCTCCTGATCATACTGCTTCTGCTGTGTTCCTGCATCTTCCACCCACTTCTTGCTGCGTTCCTGCACTTTCCTCCCACTTCTGATCCTTCCTGCTGCTCCTTGCCTCTGCCTGCTGCACCTGTTTATTTGATAATGCTTTCATTTCGCTTTTCCTCCTTTTTAAGTGGTTTCCCTCTTTGTAAGGATGATTATATCGCAAGCTATTATATATTGCAATATACTTTGTAAAAAAAATATTCTTTTTGTATAGGCATACCTGTAACACAATCTGCATCCCTGCGCTTTATTCATTGAAAATGGACTTCTACAAAATAATTTGCGTTACAGGGCACTTTATCAGACGGATTACAGCGTTTTCAACTTTTTACGTCAAAAAACATGCCCTATAGCCGAAAATTACTTATTTTAGTCCACTTTTTTCTGCAAAAAGTGGGCCAAACCACTTATTTTTTCTGCCACAGTCCACATGCCAGTAATTTATCTCCTTTTCCCCATCAAAAAGTGGACTTCATAGGACATTTTTTCCATAAAAGTCCACTTTATCCGGGATAGTCCTGATCCTTATGCTTTGCCACACTTTCCTCTGCATGCATATCGCAAGCCGTGCTTGCGATACTGCACGAATCCGTATATGAAACGCCAGTTTCATACTTCATGTGTCACAATTCATCTTATAAAAAATAGTGCCTCACTAACTCCTCTACCAGCTCTGCATCCAACGGAATATCCTTCGTTTCATAGGTCGTAATCAGATTGACAGACGGCACGATTCCATTAGCACAGTATAGCTGCAGCTTGGAACCCACATTTCTGCAATATGACGAATTGTCCATCATTCCAAAGTGCTCCCAGTAAAAATACGCTCCTGTCATCGGATGCCGGATCGTAAAGTCTGGATAGAGACTGGTCTCTCCTAATTGCAGCTTACATTCATACCGAAAAGGAATACGGCTGATGTGAAGAAGCATATCAATGATTGCTTCCGATTTTGACCGAACCATATTGCCGGAACTTGTTCTGTGTATCAGCTGTTCCGGGTAACTCTCGTTTTTCTCATAGGAAGCGTACATCCACTCAGTAAGTTCCTCCGAAATAGGTGAGAAATACGGCCTTAACAGTTCCTGATATCCCGGCTGCACCAGCAAAGCTTCCGCCCTTCCTGTCTCTGCTGCATGATGTCGGAGATAATATTCTATAGAACGTTTTTCATGAAGTATGTCCTCTGCCTTCAGAGACAGATATTTTTTGGCAGCCAGCTGTTCCGCAAATGCACGCCTGCGTTTGGAGATATAGGTTGCCGAAGCTCCGTCACTCTGATACCAACGTATTTTCTTTCCGTCCCGCTTACAGATTAGCCTGCCCTCCGGCAGCCCGGCAGCTGCAGAAGCAATGGCGTCCAGCTGTTCTGTCAGCCGATCATGCTCCGCTTTCATTCGATTATAAATGGAAATAAAAATCCCTCCTTTGCAAATCATACTGTACATGGAAAAATAAGATTACAAAATAAACTGCAGAATCTTGGAATGAATCAGACTATGGATTTATTAAACCATAAACGAAAAATATTGTAAAGACATTTCCGTAAACTTATTATACACATTTCCTTATCTAAAGACAATATCTGAGACCCAAATGGACTTCCGCCGAAAATATTGGGCAACCAGTCCACATTTTGTTCAGAATTTCTGGTAAAAAAGCGTTTTTTAAAGCCAAAATGGACTTCCCCGGAATTTATATGCCGGTAGGTCCACTTTTTTTCGGAAAATGTGGACTAAACAGAAGAATATTTGCATATAGGGCACTTACCAATATGGAAACGGCAAAACGGCTGCCATTTGGTCAAAAAAAATGGACCTGGCTGATAAGTTTTTCCCACATGGTCCACTAAAAGAGTCCCCGGAGAGTCATATATTAAAATAGCTGCCGGAACCTAAAATGTTCTGGCAGCGCCTGCATTTCCGCTTTCCACTATAAGATGCTCTCCAGCCAGGTGTGAGCCAGGTCAATCCAGCTGGCACATTCCGTCTGAACGCAGCGGCCATCGGAGGTCTGCGTGAGAGGGGTTGCCAGAGCCAGACCGTGGGAGCCCCGAGGATACATGTGAAATTCCGTGGGAATACCGGCCCGGCGCAGGGCACCGACCAGCAGCAGGGAATTCTCCACGGGCACCGACTGGTCTGTGTAGGTATGCCAGATGAAGGCGGGCGGCACATCCTCATTGACCTGATTTTCCAGGGAAAGCAGCTGCAGAAGCTCCCGCTGCTCCGGAGATATCCCTGCCGCAGAAGCTTCTTCGGAGTACCCGATCAAATTTTCAAAGGAACCTCTGTGGGCAAATTCCCCGGCAGTTATCACCGGATAACACAGCAGCATGCCCACAGGCCGCAGCAGTTCATGATCCTCCTCTGCAAGACCGATGCGCTCCCTAAGCCAGCTCTGTTTCCAGAACATGCAGTAGCAGGCTGCCAGATGACCGCCTGCAGAGCAGCCCTGAATCACGATCTTCCCGGGGCTGACATGCCACTGCTCCGCATTCTCCCGGATCAGCCGCACGCTGGCAGCCAGCTCCAGAAGCGCTGTGGGATAGCGGGAGGGTGCGCAGGAATACCGCAATACTGCTGCATGATACCCCATGGCCAGAAACTGCAGGGCTATGGACTCCGCCTCCCGGTCGGAGGTGCGTCCATAACCGCCTCCGGGGCAGAGCAGCACCAGCGGCCGCTGCCGCACCGCCAAAGCATCCGAATCATCCTGAATATAAGTCACCAGCCGGGCATAGGGCTGGGAGCCCTCCGCCTGCAGCGGATAAATATTGTGTATCATATCAGTTCCTTTCCTGATATCAGGGATTTTCTCAGCACGACATTAATATGCCTTTCCCCAATATACCATCTTCTTTGCAGGTTTGCCGCAGCAGACACAGGTATCCGATAAATGCTCCTGGGCAAAAGGCATACACCGGCTGGTAACACTCATCTTCTCCTTGATTAAATCCTCACAGGCCTGATAGCCGCACCACATGGCCTTTACAAAGCCGGTCTTCTCCGCAAAAATCTTTTGGAACTCATCAAAGCTTCTTGCCTCATAGGTATGGGCATCTCTGTGGGACCGGGCTCTCTCCAGCATCTCCTTCTGGATGGTCTCCATCAGTTTCCCGACCCTTTCCTCCAGCTGATCCAGAGCTACTTCCAGCTTCTCCCTGGTGTCACGGCGGCAGATCACGCACTTGCCTGCCTCGATATCCTTAGGCCCGATCTCCACACGGATGGGGTAGCCCCGCATCTCCGCTTCGGCGAACTTAAATCCGGGGGTCTTATCGGTGTCATCCACCTTTACCCTAAAGCTCCCCTTTAAGCGGTCACGCAGTTCATAAGCCTTATCCAGCACTCCTTCTTTTTTCTGCTGGATGGGTACAATGCATACCTGAATGGGCGCCACCTTAGGAGGCATTACCAGGCCCTCATTGTCCCCGTGTACCATAATGATGGCACCGATCAGACGGGTAGTCATGCCCCAGGAGGTCTGATGTACATATTTTAAGGTATTGTCCTTGTCGGCATACTGGATCTCAAAAGCATGGGCAAAGCCATCGCCGAAATTGTGGCTGGTACCGGACTGCAGCGCCTTTCCGTCATGCATCAGCGCCTCAATCGTGTAGGTAGCCACTGCACCGGCAAACTTCTCCTTCTCCGTCTTCTGCCCCTTAATCACAGGGATTGCCAGCACCTGCTCACAGAAGTCCGCATACAGATTCAGCATCTGGATGGTTCTTTCCTCTGCCTCCTGAGCGGTGGCATGAGCGGTATGGCCCTCCTGCCACAGAAACTCCCGGGAACGCAGGAAGGGTCTGGTCTCCTTCTCCCAACGTACCACGGAACACCACTGATTGTATACCTTGGGCAGATCCCGGTAGGAGTGAATATCATTTTTATAAAAATCGCAGAACAGCGTCTCAGAGGTAGGACGCACACACAGACGCTCCTGCAGAGGCTGCAGGCCGCCGTGGGTTACCCAGGCTACCTCCGGTGCAAAGCCCTCCACATGATCCTTTTCCTTCTGAAGCAGGGACTCGGGGATAAACATGGGCAGATATACGTTCTGTACCCCGGCCTCCTTAAAACGGGCGTCCAGCTGCTGCTGGATCAGCTCCCAGATGGCATAACCGGCGGGCTTGATTACCATACAGCCCTTGACGCTGGTATAGTCAATCAGCTCTGCCTTTTTCACCACGTCGGTATACCATTGTGCAAAATCCTCTTCCATGGAAGTAATCGCTTCCACCATCTTCTTGTCTGCCATAAACTTGTCTCCTTTCTGCTTTGCCATATGGGGCACTGCGGCAGTTCTCAACAACAAAGGGTGGTACGCCGCAGCTCCCATCCCTCTCCAGGGACCGAATTCTCGGCGGTACCACCCTTATTAACGTCCATCCTGATCCGGGCAAAGCCCCCTCAGGACAAACATTCTGCTTTTCCTACCGTTAACGCCGGTGCTGCGCTGTATTTCACCCTGTCGCAGGTTCACACAGGACTCCGAGGCAGGTTCCGGCAGCTTCGCATAAAAGCCTCACACCAGCGGCTCTCTCTCTGGGATGCTGACCCTGTCGTACTATTCCTCTTCTTCGTCGGTTCACTATTTAACTCTGACACGATTGTAGTGCATGCGGGGGATATTTGTCAAGCCTAAAATACCCGACATTTCCTCTCTCTGCTACCGCTTCCAGGGCTTGATCTTAAATCCCTTTTCACGCAGCGCATCCGTATATTTCTCCAGGAAGTTCAGGAAATCCTCCCTCTCTTCCCTCTGATCAATATTGCGCATTCCATACATGGAGGTTGCTGAACAATCTTTAATTTCCAGCTTCACGCCATATTGCCCCACGCCTTTTTATAGATCAGAAATGCCTGACACAGCTTGGGATAGTAATCAGTAGACTCAATATCTTTCATCTCCACATAGCAGGGATCGCCATGGCGGGTGATCTCCCTGTCAATTTCCATCACAACCACACGGAAATCACTCTCCCGATATCCCACAATCAGATAGTGAAAGGTGGTAGTCGTGGTATCAATATAGAATCCCTTAGAAAAAGAGGCGTCCGAACTGCCCGCATAAATAATGCGGTAGGTATCCCCATC
Organism: uncultured Acetatifactor sp.; assembly: GCA_964523315.1. Taxonomy (GTDB): domain Bacteria; phylum Bacillota; class Clostridia; order Lachnospirales; family Lachnospiraceae; genus Acetatifactor. The sequence continues at coordinate 375 of CAZFYD010000113.1, read as the reverse complement.
CTCCACCACAGAGTTAAACATCGCCCTCATTTTCTGCTTGTTCTACATACTGATCTCCGGAACCACGTTAAGCGGCTTCGGCTTTTTTGAAAATAATCCCATCTCTTTTTTCTCCCCTTTCGTTCATTGTCATGTCTCCCGGACTGCTGTTACTATTGTAGCACTGAAATCCGCTGTGTCAGCGCCTTTTCGGCACATCCGGCCAATAGGCCGAAATCCCCTAGCCATCCTTTGTTTCATTACCTGCCGCTCCTCCATTGCATCAATACCGGGAAATCTACCTTTTTCTACTAAAGTCCTACTTTTCCTCCACCACCTGGAAAATATAGAACTTCAGGTAATAGCTCTGATCTGCCGCCCAGAGGATCGGATGGT
>CAZFYD010000112.1:0-7711 GCA_964523315.1 uncultured Acetatifactor sp. | reverse complement strand
CTTTATTTAAAGGAGGCAGCTGATTGATGTGGATCATGGATTTGCTGCAGGCGGGCCTGCAGACGGAGAATACCCAAAATACACAGAATACACAGGCCGCCGGCAGTGAGCAGCAGTCATTTGTGCTGCAGAAGGAGATCCGGGCGCTTTCTCCGGGACAGATCCTCTCTGGGCAGATTCTGGAGAGAAACGGAGAGGAATTAAAGCTTCTGGTGAATTTCGGAGGCAGTGAACTGGAGCTTCAGGCCAGACTGGAACAGAACATTGCCCTCTCCATGGGTAAAAGTATCCTGTTTCAGGTAAAGAATAACGGCAGCACTCTTTCATTGAGTCCCCTGTTTGAGAATATGGGGATGGAGGCCAATGCCCAGAAAGCCATTGAGATGGCTTCCCTGCCGATGAACGATACGTCCATGCAGCTGACCGGGCAGCTGATGAGGGAAGGAATGCCCATTGACAGGGAAACACTGCAGAATTTCTACCGGGAGACGACGGCCTTTGCAGATGCGGAAATTATGGACATTATTGATCTGCATAAGCTGGGACTGGAGGTAAATCAGGAAAACCTGGAGCAGCTCAGTTCCTATAAGAATATGACCCATCAGCTTATGGGGGGCATCAATGAGCTCAGTCAGCAGCTGCCTCAGCTTCTGCAGGAGATGGCGGCCCGGGGGCTGGATAAGGAGCTCAGCAGGCTGCTGGAGACCTTTCTTCTGCAGGAGGACGGTACCTCCGCAGCAGGATTGGAACAGGGAGAAGCATCCCCGGAGAGCGTAATGCAGGAGCCCGGTCAGGCAGTGGAGCAGGAGACGATGGGCGCAGAAGCTCGATTGTCTTTGCCCGGAAAGCTGACGGCTGGAGCAGAAGAGGGAATACAGCCTGACATCTCCGGTATTTTTGGGGAGACGGTTGAAGGGACAGAGTCGCTTTCCCAAGGGGCAGAGAAGATCGGGGCGCACAAAGAGGAACCGGAGCAATCAGCGCCCCGGGAAGCTGTGGATCCCAAGACTCCTGCGCAGGAATTTCCTTTTCGGAATCTCCTGCGTCAGGCGGCTCAGGCTTTAGCTGAGGGCAGGGAGCTGCAGCTCAGAGAGCTGACAAAGTCACCGGAATTTCAAAAGCAGCTGCAGCAGTATATCAAGCAGGAGCTTACCCTGCGGCCGGAGGATACCGGCAAGGAGAAATTAGACGCAGTATACAGCAGACTGAGTCGGCAGCTTTTTTCCCTGTCGGAAGCCCTGGGCAGCGCCGGTCAGGAGGGCAGTGTACTGGGAAAGACGGTGCAGAATCTGCAGCAGAACATCAATTTTCTGAACCAGCTGAACGATCTGTACCCCTATGTGCAGCTGCCCCTGAAAATGATGGACAATGACGCTCACGGAGAGCTGTACGTCTATACCAACAGGCGCAAACCGGTGGCCCGGGAGGGGGAAGTCAGCGCCCTGCTGCATCTGGATATGGCTAATCTTGGTCCTATGGATGTGTATGTCCAGCTGAAGGAGAATCAGGTCAGTACCCGGTTCTGTTTGCCGGATGAGGAGATGCTGGATTTTATTGCGGCTCACATGGATCTGCTGAATGAACGTCTGGAGAAGCGGGGATATCATATGAACTGCGGATTTCAGGTGCGTCAGCAGCAGGGGAATACGGTCATGCAGGAGCTGATCGAGGAGCAGAGCAATCGCCCTCTGTGTGCGGATTATTCCTTTGATGCATTTGCCTGACGTCTGTGGGGATCATCGTAGATTTTTATACCAAAATTTGTGCCTGTGCTATGCGGAGGTATAGATTTGCAGGCAACGGGAAGGCGCATTAATTATTATGGCAGAGAAGAATAAACCAAAACAGGCCATCGCACTGGAGTATAATCCTCAGGAGGATGCGCCGAAGGTCATTGCTTCCGGGCGGGGAGCACTGGCAGAGCGGATCATTGACAGGGCCCAGGAGAACGATATCCCGATCCATCGGGATGATAAGCTGGCCGATACCCTGTCACGGCTGGAGATTGGAGACATGATACCGCCGGAACTGTATGAGGTGGTGGCGGAGATCCTGGTATTTGTGGATTCCATGGATAAGCTAAAGGGGAAAATAAGGAAATAAATATCATGAATATGCGCAAAATGGGGACGGCTCAGGAAACGCTGGCGGCTGACTATCTGAAAGGACAGGGCGTTTTGATTCTGGAACGGAATTTCCGCAGCCGGAGGGGAGAGATTGACCTGATCGGCAGGGATAGGGAGTATCTGGTCTTTTTTGAGGTAAAATACAGAAGCAGTGCAGCCCTGGGATATCCGGAGGAGGCGGTGGGGCATGCCAAACAGAGGAATATCTGCCGGACGGCGGATTATTACCGCTGTATCCGCCATGTGTCTGCACAGACGGCGGTCCGATATGATGTGATCGCAATAGAGGGGGAACAGATCCGATGGATAAAGAATGCGTTTCCCCATCATGACTGAGAAGAAAGGATGTATCTATGGAGCAGCTTATCAGGGCCGGACAGAGAGCACAGGCGATCCGGCAGCAGCAGGCCGGGGAGGTGGAATATCTAACGTTTCCGCTGCTTTCCGCCCAGCCGGACATTACGCACGCATTTTCCACCCGAAAGGGCGGTGTCAGCGAGGGAATCTATGCCTCCATGAACCTGTCCTTTACCCGGGGGGATGAGGAGGAAAGGGTGCAGGAAAATTTCCGGCGCATGGCCCAGGCGCTGCATACGGAGGTGTCACGGATGGTATGCACCTTTCAGACTCATACGACCAATATCCGCAGAGTATATGGGACGGATGGGGGAAAGGGGATTATCCGGGAGCGGGGTTATACGGATGTGGACGGCCTGGTCACGGATGAAAAGGGGCTGTGTCTGGTCTGTTTTTTTGCAGACTGTGTTCCCCTATATTTCGTGGACCGGGAGCACGGAGCCATCGGTTTGGCCCATTCCGGCTGGCGGGGGACGGCCGCCGGTATGGGACGGCATATGGTGGAGCGCATGGGACAGGAATTCGGCACCATACCCCGGCAGCTGACAGCTGCCATCGGACCTTCCATCTGTCAGGACTGCTATGAAGTCAGTGAGGAGGTGGCGGAGGAGTTCCGAAAGCTGGAAACATCCATCCCGGATCACGACGGAATCCTGACTGAGCTGACGGAGACGGGGCGCTATCCTCATGGACAGATTCTGCGGCCCGGAAAGCAGCAGGGCAAATATCAGCTGGATCTGTGGCTGGCGAATCTGCTGATACTGCGGGATTCGGGGATTCCTCTCTCCCGGATAGCGGTGACGGATGTGTGTACCTGCTGTAACAGCGGCTATCTGTTTTCCCATAGGGCAAGTCAGGGCAGACGGGGAAATCTGGCGGCATTTCTGATGAGGAAATGATTTTGTCTGTGCAGCAATATGAACAAACAAACTGTGCGCCGGGGCGTACAGGGAATCAGGAACAGGATGGGGACATGGCAAATATTTTAGTATGCGACGATGACAAGGAGATTGTGGAAGCAATAGAGATCTATCTGCGGGAAGAGGGGTATCAGGTCTATAAGGCCTATGATGGAAAGCAGGCTATTGAAATGCTGGCCAGGGAGCAGATTCATCTGCTGATTATGGATGTTATGATGCCGCAGATGGACGGGATCCAGGCTACTCGGAAGATCCGGGAAAACAGCAGTGTCCCGATCATTATTCTGTCGGCAAAATCGGAGGACGGGGACAAGATTTTAGGACTGGATATCGGAGCGGATGATTATGTGACCAAGCCCTTCAATCCGCTGGAACTCATGGCCAGAGTCAAGTCCAATCTGCGGCGTTATACTTTTCTGGGGAGTCTGGAGCAGGAGAATATTAAGGTTTATCAGGCGGGGGGACTGGTGATCAATGATGAAAATAAGGAGGTCCATGTGGACGGAGAGACGGTGAAGCTGACTCCCATCGAGTATAATATCCTGCTGTTGCTGGTAAAGAATCAGGGCAAGGTCTTTTCCATCAATGAGATCTATGAAAATATCTGGAATGAGGACGCCATCGGGGCGGACAATACCGTGGCGGTACATATCCGGCATATCCGGGAGAAAATCGAGATCAATCCCCGGGATCCCCGTTATCTGAAGGTGGTCTGGGGTGTGGGCTATAAGATCGAAAAACAGGATCAATAGGGAGTCATGATGAAGAATAACAGGATGATAAAAAAGCTTGCCCTGCATACCCTGCAGCATCTGGCAGCCATCGGAATGGCGGTGATGCTGGGCATTATCGCAGTTAATTCCAATATTGTGGTGGATAATATGTACGGTGACCGGATCGGCTATCGGGTGCGGCTGATGGACAATGCCGGGAAATTTGAGGATTCCCGGATTTTTACGGATGTATTTCGCAATGCCATCAATGATATTACCCGGCTGGCGATGATCAAGGGGCAGCTGGAGACCAATGGGGTTTTTGACGGCTCACGGGTCATTGACGTGACGGAATTTGTAAACCGAGTATCCCGGAAAAGCGAATGCCCGGTCAGCGCCGTTTATCAGCTGGATGAACTGATCCGCTGGGGCAAATACGGGCTGGAGGTGCAGAATGTAAACTTTCAGAGCAAGTTTGATTTTATTGTATACTTTGGTTATGACAGTGTGTTTGCCAGCTACGGCTATAATGAGCAGCTGGAAAAATTCGGCTTTACACAGGAGGAGATTGCGGATATCCGTACCTGGGATATACGTAATGAGACCGATCAAACGGGTACGGATCAGAATTTGGGGATGGACGATGTCAGGGCGACGGATTTTGATTTTATGGAGCAGGAGGAGGCCTATGAGATCGCAAGGGAATATATAGAGGACATCTGGGGGATTGATGAACTCTTTTCCCTGATCCGGGAGGAGATGGAAGCGGTAGGAAAGTCGGTGGAGGTTTCCAACCGGGGCGGTCAGGAGATCATCAGTATGGAGATGCTGGTGCCCCGGTATGATACGGTGACGGACCAATCCATTGCGGCCAGCTGCTCCAACTGGCCCCAATACTGTATGCTGGAGGCCAATGTCATGGAGACGGTGGAGACCCTGGCCTACAATTATTCCCTGTACCAGAACCAGAATGACCTGTATGCCCGGGGCAAAACCAATCTGCAGTTTTTTATCAGCACCACCACACGGGACGGCCAGGAATATTACACGAATATGGAGGACAGCTTTGCTTCTCTGAGCGACAGCGAGAAAACGGAATATTTCCGCAATCTGGGAAAATATGTGGTATATTTCCCGGATGCCATGCGTCTGGAATCCAACGCCGATATCACGGAAGACGAGATGTTTGACAATGTCAGCGACTATGAGTATGCTTTCCCGGAAAATACCAAGCTCTGGATCGGCGTCAATACGGATTTCCCGATTTCCGGGGATCAGTTTTATCTGGCCCAGGATACTTATAACAGCATCATTCCCCGGGTATGGATTATTCTGATTTTTACCGGCATTTTTGCGCTGATCTGGACGGGAATCGGCGGATATCTTACCTATACCGCCGGCAGGACGGAGGGGGAAGAGGGAAAGGTGGTCTTCCGGCTCTATATCTTTGACCGGCTGCCTACGGAGATCGCACTGGCGCTTCTGCTGACGGCGGGCTTTGGTCTGTGGCAGTTCTTCGGACTGATCTACGGGAATATCTATGATAATATTTTCTATCGGAACAGCCGGGCAACCGTGCAGCAGATTGCGGCGGCAAAGCAGTATATGCTGGGACTGATTGGTATCTTCGGTCTGCTTGTCAGTCTGACCTTCTGCCTGTTTTGGTACAGCATGGTGAGACGCCTGCAGTGCGGCAATCTGTGGCAGTGCAGCATAACCTGTAAAATATGCAGGGCGTTGTGCCGGGGAATGCGGTCTGTGCTGGAGTATCACAACGCCGTAATCCGCACGCTGATGCCCTACAATATTTTCCTGCTGGCCAACCTGCTATGCGTTCTGGCGGTATATGAGCTGCGGGATGCATCGAACCGGCTGACTCTGATTCCGCTGCTGATACTCGTATTGATGGACAGCGGTGTGGGAATTTATATTTTCCGCAGAAGTGCAGAGCGGGGAGAAATCATCAGCGGAATCTCCCGGATCCGGGGCGGTGATATCAGCTATGTGCTGGACAGTGAGCATCTGCACGGGGACAATAAGGAGCTGGCGGCATCGGTCAATAATATGGGGGACGGGATCCGCAAGGCAGTGGCCACCAGCATGAAGGATGAGCGGATGCAGGCGGATCTGATCACCAATGTGTCTCATGACATCAAGACCCCGCTGACATCCATCATCAATTATGTGGATCTGCTCAAGCGGGAAAAGATCACCCAGGAGCCTGCCAGGGACTATATTGCCGTGCTGGATACCAAGGCACAGAGACTGAAACAGTTGACGGATGATCTGCTGGAGGCTTCCCGGATCTCTTCGGGCAATATTCAGCTGGATAACAGCAGATTGGATCTGACAGAACTGATCCGCCAGACAGTGGGAGAATTTTCCGAGAAGCTGGAGGCAAAACAGCTGCAGGTCATGATCACGGAACCGAACAGCCCGGCGTATATCTATGCGGACAGCCGCCGTATGTGGCGAGTGGTGGAAAACCTATTTAACAATATCTGCAAATATGCCATGGCGGGAACCCGTGTCTATGTGGATCTGGAAAAAGAGGGGGGCATGGTGAACGTCTCCATGAAAAATATTTCGGAGACAGCGCTGAATTTCAGCCCGGATGAATTGACGGAGCGCTTTGTCAGAGGGGATCTGTCCCGCAGCAGCGAGGGCAGCGGCCTGGGACTTTCCATTGCGAAAAACCTTACGGAGCTGCAGAAGGGGGAATTCCAGATTGTGCTGGACGGGGATCTGTTTAAAGCGATCCTGCGGTTTGAGGAATACCGGGAACCCCCTTGCTGAATCGGCTGTTATTTCCGCAGGCAGTGAGCTAAGCGCTGCTTGCAGCGGGGTTATTGACTAATAATCGTACAGTTCAAAGCCCTGACGGTTGTTGTAGGCATTCACGATGCTGTGGATCTTGTCCGTGGTAGCCATGGCATTGGTCAGGGACACGTCATGGTTCATGAAATCAATGATGGAAGCCAGAAATTTGCTCATATCTGCCTCCACAAAGTAGGGCTTGGTATAGATATCAGGGGGCAGATAGGTCAGGTTGGTGGTGATGACCTTGTCAAAATACCCCTGTTCATAAGCATGGTCAAAGGATTTCAGCCCATCGGTGAACAGGCCGAAGGTACAGCAGATATAAACCCGTCTGGCGTTCATGCGTTTGAGCTGCATGGCAGTGTCCAGCATACTGCCGCCGGAGGAGATCATATCATCAATGATGATGATATCCTTGCCGTCAATATTGTCTCCCAGGAACTCATGGGCCACGATGGGATTCTTGCCGTTTACGATCGTGGAATAGTCCCGGCGCTTGTAGAACATACCGGTATCCACGCCCAGCACTGTGGCAAAATAAATTGCCCGGTCCAGCGCACCTTCATCCGGGCTGATGACCAGCAGATGCTCCTTGTCCACCAGCAGATCCTCCTCCGCATTCAGCAGTGCCTTCAGGAACTGATAGGGGGGCTGGAAATTATCAAAGCCGCTTAAGGGCGTAGCGTTCTGAACCCGGGGATCGTGGGCATCAAAGGTCACAAAATTGGATACGCCCATATTCCGCAGCTCTTCCAGCGCATAAGCACAGTCCAGG
>CAZFYD010000111.1:0-7742 GCA_964523315.1 uncultured Acetatifactor sp. | reverse complement strand
GCAAGCATGAGCTGCTTATTATGCAGGTTATGGCTAAACTGTTACCCTAAACCACGGGGATGTTTCCCGTCCCCATATAGACGCAGATCAGATACAGGAGCAGAAGATGCACCGGATAAAACAGATAAAAAACGTATTTCAGCTTCAGGCCCCGTTTTCCGTTATAGAAAGCGACGGGCAAAAAGGCCAGAGGCGCCGGAAGCTCCCAGGCAAATGCAATACAGCCCCCTGCGATCTGCAGCCCCTTATTCCTGCGCAGCAGATACAGCGCCATGATGCAGAGCACGCCCAGATAGCCATAGTCCGTATGCAGCAGCTCCGCTGCACCGGCCCCCAGGGCAATGACCGCCATGCCGCAGATTCCCAGCAGCAGCCTGTTGCGCAAGTGCTTTTCCAGCAGAAATACCCCTTCCATCGTCAGCACACCGGTAAGCAGCGTCAGCATGACACTCTGATATTCCAGATAAAAAAACTGCCCGGAGAAGCACAGATCAAAGGGCACCTCGGTGATCACCGCAAAGATTCCCAGTCGCAGGATATACCGTTTCAGGTTCTGGGTCCGCTGAAAGCCCTCCACCAGCAGGAAACAGTAGATCGGAAAAGAAACTCTTCCGATGGACCGCATCACCTGATAGACCGTTACCCATCGGTTATAGTCCTCCATACTGGGGAACTGCCCCTTCATACTCAGGATGTACCGAAGCAGCACCGAGGCGCCGATGTGATCGATCAGCATGGTCACCATGGCTATGATTTTCAGGGTGCTGCCGCTTAAGCCAAATTTCTTCTTTTCTGCACTTTCCTTCATAGAAATCCCCTTTACATGCAAACAGGTGCGGCCTATTCCGCACCTGTTCAGATTATCCTATGCTTCTTGAATTGTCAAGTATATCCTATCCCACTTTATATCCGGTACCCCATACCACCTTCAGATATCTGGGCTCTTTGGGATTTTGCTCGATCTTCTCCCGGATATGGCGGATATGCACGGCGATGGTGTTGTCTGCACCGATGGCCTGCATATGCCAGATCGTCTCATAAATCTGGGAAATGGACAATACCTTCCCCCTCTCCTGCACCAGCAGCCTTAAGATCTTGTATTCGATGGGAGTCAGACGTACCTCCTTCTGTTCCACGGATACCCGTCTGGTATTGTCATCAATGACCAGACCGTCCACCTGATAGATCTTATTGATGTTGGCACACGTATTGACCAGCTGGGTATAGCGCCGCAGCTGGGATTTGATTCTGGCCAGCAGCTCCAGCGGATTGCATCCGCTCACCACATAGTCGTCCGCTCCTGCGTTCAGCGCCAGAATCTTGCTGGTCTCGTCATCCCGGGCGGATACCACGATGATTGGCAGGCTGCTCATCTGCCGGATCCGCTGCAGGGTCTCCAGCCCCCCGGTAATATCCTGCCCCCGGTCCGGCCATACCACATCGGTAATCAGCAGGTGAATCTGCTCTTCCTGCAGCAGCTGACGCAGTCTTACGCCATCCTCCGCCACCAGCAGACGGATGCTTTCGCCCATCAGCAGCGGCCGCAGAACAGCTGCAACATTTGTATTGTTATTGTAAATCACAATATTTTTATCCATAGGTTGACTCAATCCTTTCTTACTCACCGGCCACATAAATCCCAAATCCATGTACTCGCTTTTTCATGCTCCGCATTATTAAATTCCCGAGCTGCCTTCAGATACTGATAAAAGTTTCCTGTAGCTTAGCTCCGCCCTGTATCATGATTGTATCCATCTCTGGCAACCTGTTCTGATATAAATATCCCGCATCCGTAAAAACGCCGAAAATTATTTTAAAAAATTAGCCTGCTAACTATTAGACAGTTTTGCAGGCTAAAATGTTTCAAAATCTATTCCTTTTTTTTATAATTCTGTTCTTTCATCACTTCCACCACTTCCATATCCTCCGGCTGCAGCTTTCGGAAATGGTTCAGACCCGAGATCAGGATGGCAATGCTGTTTTTCGTGGTATCGAAAAGGCCTTCCTGATACATGGTATTGAGCAGGACGCCCAGGGGAACTGCAATAATCATACCGACCACTCCGGCCAGCTTATACCCGATAAACAGCAGGAAAAGGGTGGGTACAGGAGCCACACCGATGGAGTCTCCCACAATCTTGGGCTGAATCAGCTGTCTCACCAGCTGGCCGCCTCCCCAGATCACCAGAAGGCCGATGGCCATCTTGTAATCTCCGCTGAAAATCTTGATGACAGCCCAGGGTACCATCACCGTGCCGGTGCCGAAGAAGGGCAGCAGATCCAGGAGGGCAATGACCAATGCTATGAGCAGTACATAATCCACGCGCAATATGCTCAACCCGATTACCAGAAGCAGGTACATCCAGACCTCAATCTTCAGCTGAGCCTTGAAATAACCGCCTACAGACTTGATAATGCTTCTGCGAATCATATCATAACGGGAAATCACGGGTACCGGGGTATGCTTTCTGAGCCATGCGCCGATCTGATAGCGGTCCGCCACAAAGAAGTAGGATGCCAGCAGACACATGATAATATTAATCAGCAGCGCAGGCAGCTGTTTGGCAAAATTTCCCACTGCAGTAATCGTGGGTGTACCGATTCGCTCAAACAGCCCTCCCATAAATTCCCCTACCTGATTCCCCAGATTTTCAATGGCCTCCTGTGTATTCCCCGGCAGCTTATCAACAATCACGCTGAGGCTGTCGCCCACACTGGTCAGATCCGTTTCCATGGAAGCCCACATATCTGGCAGTGCATTGATGAAGCCGATTCCCTCTTCTATCAGCTTTGCCCCCACCAGGTACAGTACCAGCACCACCAGGGCAATGACTACGATAATCACAAAAGCGCTGCCCGCTTTCCGCTTCAGCTTGATCTTCTCCTCAAAGAAGCGCACCAGCGGACTGGCAATCATGGAAATAATCCCCGCCACCACAAAGGGCATAAACCATAACAACAGCCGGGGCAGCAAAAAGATCACCAGCAACAGAATCACCAATGCCACGCCCAGGTTTGCCAATGCCTTAAGATACTTCTTCAATGATCCCATCGATGATTTCATAGATTTCCTCCCTGCCTTGCCTGGTAGCGGCAGAAAAAGGGATAACAACCGTATCCTCTTCTGCCCGCAGCGTCTCCCGGATCAGCTTAAGCTGTTTCTGAAGCTGGCTGCGATTTATTTTATCCTGCTTCGTCGCAATGATGATGGGCCGGAAACCGTGGCTGCAGATCCAGTCATACATGACGCAATCATTTTCTGAGGGCTTATGGCGGATATCAATCAGCAGAAATACCGCCTTAAGCTGCTTCGACTGATACAGGTAGTTTTCAATCATCCTGCCCCACTGGGCTTTCACATGCTCGCTTACCTGTGCATATCCATAGCCGGGCAGATCCACAAAATAGATGCTGTCATTCACATTATAGAAATTGATCGTCTGAGTTTTCCCGGGCTGGGAACTGGTGCGTGCCAGGCTCTTCCGGTTCATCAGGGCATTAATCAGGGAAGATTTTCCCACATTGCTCTTACCTGCAAAGGCCACCTCCGGCCGGCTGTTTACCGGCAGCTTGCTGGTGACGCCGCACACAGTCTCCAGTGCCACATTTTTTATCATCATATGAACTCCTTGTTAAAAAATTGCAGTTCAGCCCGCACCACCTGCAAAGCCGACACAAAACAACGCCGCTCTTTGACCGGGCGGCGTCATGCTTTCTTATTTTGCTATTCTGATCGGCAAATCTCTCTGGATCGTCACCGGCTCACCGGTACCCTCTACCGCAGCTTTGGTAATCACACATTTGCCGATGGTCTCATCGGAAGGAATCCGATACATCAGATCCATCATCACGTTCTCCATAATGGAGCGCAAACCCCTGGCGCCGGTCTCTCTCTCGAAGGCTTTGTCGGCAATAGCCTCCACAGCCCCCTCTTCAAACTCCAGGTCCACCTCATCGAACTCAAACAGCTTCTGATACTGCTTGATCAGAGCGCTCTTTGGCTCCTTCAGAATGCGGATCAGGGCCTCCCTGTCCAGTCCCTGCAGGGATACATTGATGGGCACTCGTCCCACAAATTCAGGAATCAGGCCGAACTTCACCAGATCCTGGGGAGTAACCTCCTGCAGCAGCTCACCGATCTCCTTGGTGGTCTTCTGGGCCACCTCCGTATTAAAGCCGATGGACTTGCGGTCCAGCCGGGACTCCACGATCTTCTCCAATCCGTCAAATGCGCCGCCGCAAATAAACAGAATATTGGAGGTATCGATCTGGATCAGCTCCTGATGAGGATGCTTTCTGCCGCCCTGAGGAGGCACGCTGGCTACAGTGCCCTCCACAATTTTAAGAAGCGCCTGCTGCACGCCTTCACCGGATACGTCCCGGGTAATGGATACATTTTCACCCTTTTTGGTGATCTTATCAATCTCGTCGATATAGATAATGCCGTACTGCGCCCTGTCCACATCGTAATCCGCCGCCTGAATCAGCTTCAGCAGAATATTCTCCACATCCTCACCCACATAACCGGCCTCAGTCAGTGTGGTGGCATCCGCAATGGCAAAGGGTACATTGATGATCTTCGCCAGGGTCTGGGCCAGATAGGTCTTGCCGGAGCCGGTGGGGCCGATCATAATAATATTGCTCTTCTGCAACTCCACATCATTCAGATTCTTCGGTGCGGTCACTCTCTTATAGTGATTGTATACTGCCACGGACAGCACCTTTTTCGCCTGCTCCTGTCCGATCACATAATCATCCAAAAACTTCTTGATCTCCTTAGGCTTCAGCAGCTTGATATCCTGCTCCTGCCGGGCAGACTCCTCGTCCTCCTCCAGCTCCTCTTCCAGAATATCCTCACAGATTTCAATGCACTCGTCACAGATATATACCCCCGCAGGGCCTGCAATCAGCTTTCTGACCTGACTCTGGGCCTTATTACAGAACGAGCATCTGATATCGCCGTCAAAATTTTTACCTGCCATTGTAAACTATACTCCTGTCGTTATACTTTTTCATTCTATTCTGCCATGGTATGAGAAGCGATCACCTTATCAATCAGGCCGTACTCGCAGGCTTCCTCGGCGCTCTTCCAGTTATCACGCTCAGTGTCTGCACATATCGTCTCATAGTCTTTTCCCGTATTCTCTGCCAGCATACGATTCAGCTTTTCCTTGGTCTTCAGGATATGTTTTGCAGCAATCTCGATCTCCGTCGCCTGACCCTGGGTGCCGCCAAGGGGCTGATGGATCATGATCTCCGCATTGGGCAGAGCAAATCTCTTGCCTCTGGCGCCGCCTGCCAGCAGAAAGGCGCCCATGCTTGCCGCCATACCGATACATACAGTCGATACATCGCATTTGATATACCGCATGGTATCATAGATCGCCATGCCTGCGGTCACGCTGCCGCCGGGGCTGTTAATATACAGATGGACATCCTTTTCCGGATCCTCGGACTCCAGAAAAAGCAGCTGTGCTACTACCAGGCTGGCAGTGGTTTCATTGACCTCTTCTCCCAGAAAAATAATTCTATCCTTCAACAGCCTGGAATAAATATCATAGGATCTCTCACCCTTACTGGTCTGTTCGATGACATAAGGTACTAAACTCATAATTTCCTCCAATCTACGGCAGTCATCACTGTCCTGTTGCCATACGCATGCCGTCTGCAGCCTATTATATCGTACTTACCTTTTTTTTACAATTACAAAACAGAGGATTTCATAAAAAATTAATCAAAATTAATCAAATTAATCAATCCTCTGTTTGTTCTTCTTTCCTCTTCAGTTCTAAAGTCTGCTTAGGCCTCTGCGTCCCTGGACTTTTTAGATGCCTTGGCTTCCTTGGCATTCTCCACGACAAACTCTACGGCCTTGTTCACACAGATATCTTCCATCACCTGCTTCTTGCCGTTCTCGCCCATAATCTCCTTCACCCTGTCGGCCTCCATCTTGTAATCCTCTGCCATCTTAGCTACCTCTGCCTCGAAGTCCTCCTCAGAAGCTTCCAGCTTCTCCGCAGCGGCTACAGCCTCCAGCACCAGACGGGACTGAATCCGCTTTAATGCCTGGGGCTTGATCTGCTCTAAGAGCATCTGGGAATCAGCACCGGTGAACTGCATATACTGCTCCATGGACAGCCCCTGTGCCTGCAGTCTCTGTGCGAAATCCTCCACCATCTGTCTCTGCTGGGTCTCCAGCATAGCATCGGGGATCTCCATCTTTGCGTCCTCGATGATGGCGTCGATCACAGCCTCTTCCTTGGCGCTCTTGGCAGCCTCTGCCTTGCGGTCGGCGATTCTCTTCTTCATGTCTTCCCTGTACTCCGCCAGAGTCTCGAATTCGGATACCTCTGCCGCAAACTCATCATCCAGCTCGGGCAGCTCCTTCTCCTTGATCTCCTTTACCGTACACTTAAATACTGCTGCCTTGCCTGCCAGCTCCGCAGTCTGATAGTCCTCGGGGAATGTCACATTGACATCCGTTTCCCTGCCGATCTCAGCGCCGATCAGCGCCTCCTCAAAACCGGGGATGAATGCGCCGGAGCCGATAGTCAACGGGTAACCCGTTCCCTTGCCGCCCTCAAATGCCACGCCGTCCACAAAACCTTCAAAGTCAATCACGGTCATATCGCCGTCCTTAACAGGTCTGTCCTCCACGGTGATGGTTCTGGCACTGTTCTCACGTTCTTCATTGATCTCGGCGTCGATATCCTCCTCGGTTACCTCCAGATCTGCAGCCTCCACCTTCACACCCTTGTACTTGCCCAGGGTTACTTCCGGCTTGAGAGCTACCTCGGCGGTAAAGATAAAGGGCTTTCCTGCCTCGATCTGTACCACATTGATCCTGGGCTGGGATACGATAGGCTCCTCACAGCTTTCCAGCTCCTTCTCATATGCCTCGGGGATCAGGTCATTGACGGCATCCTCATAGAACACTTCCTTGCCGTACATCTGCTCGATCAGCTTGCGGGGTGCCTTACCCTTGCGAAAGCCGGGAACGCTGATGCGGCCCTTGCTCCTCTGGTAAGCCGCCTCGATGGCCTTGTCCAGCTCCTCTGCCGGGATCTCAATGGTCAGCTTGGCCATATTCTTCTCCAACTTTTCAACCTGTAAACTCATTGTATCATTTCCTCCTTCATTGCCTCTGTATCTTTACATGCCTGCTTCCAGCCAGACATAATCACAATCATTTCTGGATTATATCATAGAATGAAGGGTGATGCAAATGTTTTTTCACAAGATGCCGCACTTATTCCTGCAGAATCATCTGTACTCTGCAGGGATATCCTCCTGCCTATTGCATATCTGTGGGTAAATTTGAAACAGATCCGTTTTGCATATAATATGAATGAATGATACATTTAGAATATTTGAGGAGAATAAAACAAGATGAACGACCGTATTAAAGCCATTGCGGATGCAGCAACCCTGCTGTTTCTGCAGCAGGGCTATTCCAAAACCCAAATCAGCCACATTGCAAAAGCTGCGGGCATTTCTGTGGGTACAATTTAATATGAATTTGCAGTTATCCGCTCTGCGTATTGACAGTACAGCCGGAACCATTGAAATCAAAAGGGTCGCCGCATCCGATGTCCACATCTCATCCACAAGGGGAACGCTGAAGTTAGGCAGCGTGGCAGCAGATACGATCCGGCTGGAAACCACTAGCGGCAATGTTACCTGTGACGAGCCGACCGGCAACGTGACATACACCTCTACCAGCGGAAATGCAGATATAAAAT
>CAZFYD010000110.1:0-7776 GCA_964523315.1 uncultured Acetatifactor sp. | reverse complement strand
TATTCATGGCCTTGTCGGGTCTCCAGGCGGGCAGCACCTTTACGGCGAAGCTGTCATCCTCTGCGATCTTCTTATGCCATTCCAGGGAGTCGATAGGATCATCGGTGGTGCAGATCAGAGTCACATGGCTCTGACGGATCAGATTGCGTACGCTCATCGAGGGCTCCTGCAGCTTAGCATTGCACAGATTCCATACCTCCTCGGCAGTCCTTTTATTCAGTACGCCGTTATAACCGAAATATCTCTGCAGCTCCAGGTGGCTCCAGTGGAACAGGGGATTGCCGATGGCCTTGCCCAGACATTCAGCCCATTTACAGAACTTTTCATAGTCGGAAGCATCGCCGGTAATATATTTTTCCTCCACACCGCAGGAACGCATGAAACGCCATTTATAATGGTCACCGCCCAGCCACACCTGGGTGATATTCTCAAACTGTCTGTCCTCTGCGATCTCACGGGGATTGATATGGCAGTGATAATCCAGCACCGGGGTATTCTCCGCATAATTGTGGAACAGCTCTCTGGCCGTCTCGGTTTCCAGTAAAAAGTCCTTGTCCATAAAAGTTTTCATAATACTTCCTCCTTATTCATTCATGTGTATTAAATAGCGTATGAAAATATGCCCCTTGGGGTGTGCGCTCATTTCTGGCAGTCCCGGCTGGTGGGAAGGGTGGTGCCCCTATGGACCACTTCGCCGGAAAATACGGTTTGCTTGGGCATCTCGCTGCCGTTCAGCACACCCATCAGGGTGGCGATCAGATGCTGGCACAGGGTTTCCAGCTTATTGTCGATGCTGGACATCTCCGGTTCACAGCAGTGTACCAGCAGGGAGTTGTTGTAGCCGATGATGCTCAGATCCCGGGGAACGGATAAGCCGGCATTCAGGGCAAAGCGGAGAGCGCCCATGGCCAGACTGTCGTCAGAAGCGATGATACCGTGGAATTTCAGCCCCTTCTGATAGACCTTCATCAAATGGTCGGCCATGGCGTGGATATCCTCGTGGAAGCCCTGGTAAAACTGGATCAGGTTGCCGCTCTTTAGCAGCTTCTGGGACTCCATGGCGCTGCGGTAGCCGGACATTTTTTTCTTGCTGCTGTAGGAGGTGGAATTGGTAAAATACAGGATATCCTCCACGCCGGACTGGATCAGCTGCAGTGTGGCCTCATATACGGAAGAAAAATCATCCGACAGAATGCTGTACACATTGGGGGCCTCCAAAGCCGCATTCAGGATCATCACGGGCACCTGAGCCGCAGCGTCCAGAATGTATTTATTATCCGCCTCTTTTTCATAGACAAAATTGGAGCCCACCAGGACGATACCGTCCACTTTCTTGGTAATCAGCAGATTCATGCTGCTTTTCTTGGTCTCCAGGTCATACCCGGTGCAGCACAGGATACTGTCGTAACCGTTGGCCCGCAGCTTCTGTTCGAGATAATAGATGGCCTTAGCCAGATACAGATCGGAGGAATCGGCGCACATGATGCCGATCGTCTTCATGGTGTTGAGACCTAAGCCCCTGGCAAATGCATTGGGGGTGTATTCGTACTGGTTGATCACGTCCAGAACCTTCTGCTTGGTCTTCTCACTGACATTGCTGCTGCCGTTAAGAACTCTGGAAACAGTGGCGATGGAAACTCCTGCTTTTTCAGATATATCGTATATAGTCATATGCAAAATCCTTTGAATGTTTGGAAAAACCGATTGTAAGCAGTTACAGTATTTTCTCTATTTTGCATTATAGCGAATCGGAAAGAAATTTTCAAGAACTATTTTTAGGTTCTTGACGAATAAAGAGTTTGGAAGTAAAATTAGTTATGTAAGTACTTACATGAATTCAATCATGAGGGTATTGTCTTTTTTGGAAAAAGCAGATGTAACAAAAAGAGAAGCTGAGGGCAGCGGAAAAGAGGGAAAGGTATGGAAGTATTAAACAAAAGTATGACCGGTAAGAAGGAGAGACCCATCCGGGTGGTACAGTTCGGCGAGGGGAATTTCCTGCGTGCATTCGTGGACTATATGATTGACATTGCCAATGAACAGGGAAAGTTCGACGGTGATATCGTACTGATCAAGCCCATTGAGTTCGGCAATCTGGATATGTTTCATAAACAGGACTGCCAGTACACGGTTTCCCTGCGGGGCAATGTGAACGGCGAGGCGAAGATCATCAACAGAGTGGTGACCAGCGTGGCTGACGCAGTGGATGCCATTCAGGAATATGACAAGTACATGGGCTTGGCGGAGATTGACACCCTGCGTTTTGTAGTATCCAATACCACGGAGGCGGGCATTGTGTATGACGCAGATGACCGATTTGAGCTGAATCCGCCCAAGAGCTTTCCCGGCAAGCTGACCAAGTTTTTATATCATAGATACGAGACCTTTAACGGGGACATGTCCAAGGGACTGGTGATGTTGCCGGTGGAGCTGATTGACGACAACGGAATCATGCTGAAAAAGTGTGTGATGCAGCAGATCGCCAACTGGGGACTGCCTGACGCCTTTAAGACCTGGGTGGAAGAGGCCTGTGTCTTTACCGCAACTCTGGTGGACCGTATCGTAACCGGTTATCCCCGTGCCACTGAGGCTCAGGAGTGGGAGAAGCTGGGCTATGAGGATCACATTATGGTAACCGGCGAGCCCTTTGCCCTGTGGGTGATCGAGTCCGATAAGGATATCAGTAAGGAATTTGATCTGCCCGGCGCAGGACTGCCCGTGGTGTTTACCGATGACCATCATCCCTATAAGCAGAGAAAGGTGCGTATCTTAAACGGCGCTCACACCTCCTTTGTGCTGGCATCCTGGCTGTGCGGCAATGATATTGTAAGACAGTCCATGGAGGACGCAGATGTGCGCAGCTTCATGAACAAGACCATCTTTGACGAGGTGATTCCCACTCTGACTCTGCCGGAGGAGGAACTGAAGGAGTTTGCAGGAGAGGTGGTGAACCGCTTCAACAACCCTTATGTGGATCATGCGCTGCTGGCAATTTCTCTGAATTCCGTTTCCAAGTGGAGAGCAAGGTGTCTGCCCAGCCTGTTAGGGTATGTGGATAAATTCGGAAAGCTTCCCGCACATCTGACCTTTTCCATTGCTGCACTGATGGCGTTCTACTGCGGCGATGAGATCAAAGACGGTGCGCTGGTGGGGAACCGCAGCGGCGAGCCCTATGCCATCAAGGACGATATGCCGGTACTGGAATTTTTCCGTGACAACTGCCGTAAGGATACCCGCAGCTTTGTGACGGCATATTTGGGCAGAGAGGACTTCCACGGACAGGATCTGAATCAGGTTCCCGGTCTGACGGATGCAGTAGCAGCTTATTTGGATGATATCAAAACGAACGGTATGAGGGCGGCAATATGCAGAATTTCTTAAAGATTCATGAAAAGGATAATGTGGTAGTGGCTTTAAACGCCATTCCCCGGGGAGAGACCATCACAGTGGAGGTATCCGGCCAAAGCCGGCAGATCACTGCACTGGAGGAAATCCCGGCAGGACACAAGATGGCGGTCTGTGAGATTCCGGCAGGCGGCGAGGTCATCAAGTATGGCTACCGTATCGGCAATGCCAAAGAGGATATCCGGGAAGGCGCCTGGATTCATACCCATAATGTGGGGACGGCGCTGGGAGATCTGCTGGAGTACAGCTATGAGCCGGTAACGGTGGAGGAGACCAGAACCGAGGATGTAACCTTTATGGGCTTTAACCGCCCGGACGGCAAGGTGGGCGTCCGCAATGAGATCTGGGTGATCCCTACCGTGGGCTGTGTCAATAATGTGGCCACTGCGATTGCCAGACAGGCCAACGCCTTTGTCCGGGGGACGGTGGAGGAGGTGATTGCCTTTCCCCATCCCTATGGCTGCTCCCAGATGGGAGATGACCAGGAGCACACCCGTACAATTCTGGCGGATCTGATTAACCATCCCAATGCGGGCGGTGTGCTGGTACTGGGACTGGGCTGTGAAAACAGCAATATTGATGTGTTAAAGTCCTATATAGGCGATTATGACGAGAACAGAGTGAAGTTCCTGGTGGCCCAGGAATCCGATGATGAGATTGCAGATGCTGTGGAGATCATCAGGGGGCTGATTGATTATGCAGCGGGCTTTGAGAGAGAGCCCATCAGCGTCAGCAGGCTGGTGGTTGGCATGAAGTGCGGAGGCAGTGACGGCCTCTCCGGCATTACCGCCAATCCCCTGGTGGGCCGGTTCTCCGATCTGCTGATTTCCAAGGGGGGAACTACCATCCTGACTGAGGTGCCGGAGATGTTCGGCGCAGAGACGATTCTGATGAATCGCTGTGCCAATGAGGAACTGTTCCGCAAAACGGTGGATCTGATTAATGACTTTAAGAACTATTTCAAGAGTCACAATCAGACCATCTATGAGAATCCTTCTCCGGGAAATAAAAAGGGAGGAATCTCCACGCTGGAAGACAAATCCCTGGGCTGCACCCAGAAGTCCGGCAGTGCTCTGGTAAAGGGTGTACTGCAGTACGGTGAGCGTGTGCAGACGCCGGGACTGAATCTGCTCAGTGCTCCCGGCAATGATCTGGTGGCGGCCACCGCACTGGCGGCAGCAGGCGCCCACATCGTCCTGTTTACCACGGGACGGGGAACGCCTTTTGCATCCCCGGTGCCTACCATGAAGATCTCTACCAATTCCCGGCTGGCAAATAAGAAGTCTAACTGGATTGACTTCAACGCCGGTGTGCTGGTGGAGGACGGTAATATGGCCGAGGAGGCGCAGAAGCTCTTTGACCTTGTTGTTGAAGTGGCTTCCGGCAGGCAGGTATGCAGCGAGGCGGCAGGCTTCCACGATATGGCAATCTTTAAGCAGGGCGTAACCCTGTAGGAAAACAGGCGGGCGCACCCGGCAGGCAGCAAGAACCGGGGGCACCCGCCTGTTTAGATATGGGGAAGAGGGGTATAGCTGTAGCGGTTGTAAATGGTAACATATTGATTGTTTGCATCATATAGTATATACTATTCTGTAAGAAAATCGACATATGCATATGAGGAAGGAGAAACTAATGACCTTTGACGAGGCTTATTTGAAATTCTGGGAGGAATTCGGCGAGAGCAGAACAATGGTGCTGTCGACCTCTCTGCATGATATTGTGACATCCAGGACAATGAGTATAGTTGCGTGTGAAGAAAAGCTGTATTTTCAGACAGATAAGACATTCAGAAAATGTGATCAGTTAAAAGAGAATCCTCATGTGGCACTTTGTATTGATCAAATCCAGATAGAGGGGGAATGCAGTAAGATAGGCAGGCCATCGGATCATTCTGACTTTTGCAGGGCTTATGAGAGGTGTTTTCCCGGCTCCTACAGAAGGTATTCGCATCTGCAAAATGAAAGGCTGTTTTGCGTGATCCCGGCTTTGATAGAACGATGGCTTTATATTGACGGAAAACCATGCATAGAGACTTTCGATATTGCGCATAGGGAATACGTCTGCATTCCATACAGGGAAGTGTAGGGTCCGGCAGAAAGGAATAGGAAGCATGAAAAAACAATTAGAACAACAATTAGAACAAGCCCTGGAACAGGTACAGCAGGGCAAAGTAGAACAGACTGCGGAAGTGGTGGCGCAGATCAAGGCGCTGCCCAGAACCGCAGAGGGAGTGTTTGACTTAAGCGGTCTGGAGGATGCAGTGGAGATAAAGCGCATGCTTTATCCGGTGTATGCAGCCTATGAGACCAGCTGCAATAAAAAAGAAGGATATCCTGACCTGCTGCAGCAGATGAGGGTTCTGAATGCGCAGCTGCAGGAGCATTATGATATGCTGGAGGCGGCGATCTTTATGGATATGTCGCTGCGGACGCTGATGTATGTGAGTCCCGAGATCTATGAGTGTTACCGGGAATTGATGGATATGTACAAGGACAATGTGCATCGGTTTATCAGAACCTTTTATGGAGAGGGCGGTCTGCAGCCCGGCAGTGTACCCGACAGTGCTGCAGAGGTTCTGTTTATTGGAAGTCTGATGCTGGCATGTAAGGAATATATTCTGCTGAATGAAAAATATGAAGTATTCTTTTGGGGGAGGGAGCTATGGAAATCAAAACGGTAATGCATACAGCCAGAAGTGCGGCGATAGAGATTCAGGATGGGGGCAGGTATTTTACCCGTCATCCTTATCGGGTAGTGGTAAACGGTCAGGAAATCATGACCACGGAGCAGACCATTACCAATCTGTTCGGTTTGAAACCGCAGAGTGAGTATCATGTGGAGATCTATAACGGGGATCAGCTGCTGGGAAGCACCGGCTTTACCACGGAATATGAATTTGTAACCCTGGATGTAACCCGTTTTGGCGCAAAAGGCGATGGGGTGCAGGATGACACCCATTTTATCCAGGCAGCCATTATGGCCTGCCCCAAGGACAGCCGCATCTATATTCCGGCGGGAACCTATCGGATTACCAGTTTGTTTTTAAAGAGCCATATCCGCCTGGAACTGGCGGCGGGAGCAGAACTGAAAGCCTTTACGGACAGGGAGAGGTTTCCCGTGTTCCCGGCTATGATAGAGAGCTATGACGAGCAGGACGAGTACAATCTGGGCACCTGGGAAGGGAATCCGCTGCCCATGTTTTCCGGCATTATCTGCGGTGTCAATGTGGAGGATGTGATTATCTATGGGCAGGGCACCATCAACGGTAATGCCTCTAAGGAGGACTGGTGGGACAATCCCAAGGTGATGCGGAAAGCGTTCAGACCCCGGCTGTTCTTTATCAGCCACTGTAAGGATATTGCGCTGCAGGGCGTGAAGTTCTGCAATTCTCCTTCCTGGACGCTGCATCCCTATTTCAGCAATCAACTGCGTTTTATCGGACTGACCGTGGAGAATCCGGCGGACTCGCCCAACACGGACGGACTGGATCCCGAGTCCTGCAGGGATGTGGAGATTCTGGGCGTTCGTTTCTCTCTGGGGGATGACTGCATTGCAGTGAAGTCCGGCAAGATCTATATGGGCCGAAAATATAAGACCCCTTCCGAGAACATCCATATCCGCCAGTGTCTGATGGAGAACGGCCATGGGGCGGTGACTCTGGGCAGTGAGATGGCCGGCGGCGTGGTGAATCTGACTGTGGAGGACTGCGTGTTCCGGCATACGGACAGGGGCCTGCGGATCAAGACCAGACGGGGAAGGGGCAAGGATGCCGTTCTGAGCAATATTACGTTCCGGAACCTGACGCTGGATCATGTGATGACGCCTCTGGTGGTCAACGCCTTTTATTTCTGTGACCCGGACGGCAAGACCCGGTATGTACAGTCCAGGGAGCCCTATCCTGTGGATGAAAGAACGCCGGCGATCGGCAAAATGACTTTTGAAAATATGACCTGTACTAATTGTCATGTGGCGGCCGCCTATTTTGAGGGACTGCCGGAGCAGAAGATTGAAGAGATCGTGATGAAAGATATCAGCATCAGCTATGCGGAGAATCCCAAGTGCGATGTGCCCGCCATGTCCGAGGGCGTGGAGAAGAGCAGCAGACGGGGCATGTTCGTCCGTAATGTGAGCCGTCTGGTGCTGGAGCATGTGCAGATCAGTGGCCAGGAGGGGGAAGCCTTGGAAACAGACGGTGTGGATGATGTGGAAGTGAAGCTATAGGTCTGCCGTATGGACAAATTTTCCTGCATTTTATAGATCAGGCAAAGCAGAGAGATAGCTGAGGAGAATGAAGCTGTTTATTTTCACAAATAACAAAAAAGTCCAGCTAAGAAATGTCAAGAGGTGATTTGAAAAAAGTTGAAAAATATT
>CAZFYD010000109.1:0-8000 GCA_964523315.1 uncultured Acetatifactor sp. | reverse complement strand
GGAGAAAAGACATGCAGATTACAGTAGCAGGCGTAAAAAAAGAGGTAAAGGATGGATTGACATTGCCGGAACTGATTGAGCAGGAGAATGTGGAAACGCCCGAATATGTAACGGTATCCATCAACGAGGAGTTTGTTGCCACTGCAGACAAGGAGACCACCGTATTAAAGGAGGGCGATGTTGTAGAGTTTTTGTACTTCATGGGAGGTGGAAGCTATGGCAATGACTGATGAGCAGCTGGAGCGCTATTCCCGGCATATTATCCTGAAAGAGGTTGGGGCAAAGGGTCAGAAAAAGCTGCTGAATGCCAAGGTGCTGATTATCGGCGCAGGCGGACTGGGGGCTCCGGCCGCCATGTATCTGGCGGCTGCCGGTGTGGGTACTATCGGTATCGTGGATGCCGATGAGGTAGACCTGTCCAATCTTCAGCGGCAGATTATTCATACTACCGGGGATGTGGGAAAGGCGAAGGTAAAATCCGCCCAGGAGACCATGAATGCTATGAACCCCGATGTCAAGGTCAATGCCTACAGGCAGTTTGTGACCAGCGAGAATGTGATGGAACTGATTGCCGATTATGATTTTGTCATTGACGGCACGGATAATTTCCCTGCGAAGTTCTTGATTAATGACGCCTGTGTGATGGCGAAGAAGCCCTTTTCCCATGCGGGAATCATCCGGTTCAAGGGACAACTGATGACCTATGTGCCGGGACAGGGCCCCTGCTATCGCTGCGTATTCAAGAATCCGCCGCCAAAGGATGCGGTGCCTACCTGTAGGCAGGCAGGCGTCATCGGCGCTATGGGCGGCGTCATCGGCAGTCTTCAGGCTATGGAAGCAATCAAATATATCCTGGGAGTGGGAGACCTTCTTACGGGATATCTGCTGACCTATGATGCGATCAAGCAGGAGTTCCATAAGATCAAGCTGCCTCAAGATACCCATAGCTGTGCAGTATGCGGCGATCATCCCACGATCACGGAGCTTATTGATTATGAGCAGGCGGTATGCACGGACGGTGTTCATTGAGAATGGGAAGTTTTACTTCCAAATACGTATTAATGCAGTATCATGGGCACGGCTCATGATATGCATGGAAAGGAAACCATGCTGAAGCTAAAAAAAGTGGATTATCAGAAAATATTGGAGCATGCCGCCAACGGGCTGCCCAACGAGGCCTGTGGTTTGCTGGGCGGCTATGAGGAGGATGGCAGTCAGGTGGTGACAGATGTGTATCTGCTGCGGAACGTGGACGAGAGCAGGGAGCATTTCTCCATGGATCCTGCGGAGCAGCTTGCCGCTGTAAAGGATATCCGATCCAAGGGCAGACAGCTTCTGGGGAATTTTCATTCTCATCCGGAATCTCCTTCGAGACCGTCGCAGGAGGATATTCGGCTGGCGTATGATTCCAGAATGCATTATCTCATTTTGTCCCTGATGGAAGAGGAGCCTGTTCTGAATTCGTTTCATATTGAGAAGGGAAATGTGATGAAGGAAGAATTGGTGATCGAATAAGCTGATGGTAATTATTTGATTTATATATTATTTTACGGATGAACAGCCGGAAAGGATGTATGTAAAAGCCTTTTCCGGCTGTTTTGATTTGCCGCTTTTTCCGGGCTCCCACCTGCATGGTAAAAACAGAAATGAAAAGGGTAAGAAAATCCAAAATATACTTGACAATTTCTGGAATATATAGTATTTTTATATAAAACATAGTATTCATATAGAAACACTAGGGATTGATGAAGCAATGAAATCCGTAGAAAACAGGAGGAAAGGGAAATGAGTGATATTAAACAAAGCGCATTGGAATTGATCGGTAAAACCCCTTTATTACAGGTAAACAGATATGCGGAAAAAACGGGCATCAGCAAAGCGACGATTCTTGCAAAGCTGGAATATTTTAACCTGGCCGGTTCTGTAAAGGACAGAATTGCATTGGCGATGATTGAGGATGCGGAAAGAAGAGGGGAACTGCAGCCGGGTGCAACCATCATTGAGCCCACATCGGGAAATACCGGAATCGGTCTTGGAGCGGTGGCTGCCGCCAAAGGATATCAGGCAATCTTTACACTGCCGGAGACGATGAGTATAGAGCGCCGAAATCTGCTGAAGGCCTATGGGGCAAAGCTGGAGCTTACGGAGGGCCCGAAAGGAATGAAGGGAGCCATTGAGAAAGCGGAGGAGCTGAAAGCCTCGATCCCCGGATCCGTCATTTTGGGACAGTTTACCAATCCGGCCAATCCGGCAATTCACAGAGCAACCACAGGGCCGGAAATATGGGAACAGACGGACGGGAAGGTGGATATCTTTGTCGCAGGGGTCGGTACGGGCGGAACCATTACCGGCGTGGGAGAATATCTGAAGGAGCAGAATTCCAATATCAGAATTGTTGCAGTGGAACCTGCCGGAAGTCCTGTGCTTTCTAACGGTACTCCCGGAATGCATAAGATTCAGGGAATCGGCGCCGGTTTCGTACCGGATGTATTAAATACGGATATTTATGATGAGATTATAACCATTGAAAACGATGACGCATTTGAAGAGGCAAGGACATTTGCGGTAAGCGAGGGGATTCTGGTGGGCATTTCCTCGGGAGCTGCGCTTAAGGCCGGTACGATCCTCGCCAGGCGTCCTGAAAACGAGGGGAAGAATATTGTGGTGCTTCTTCCGGATTCAGGAGACAGATATTTATCCACTTCATTGTTCAGCGGAAGATAATTAAAAAAGCAAAGCTTGAATAGAGATATAAAGAACTGACCGGACAACCGGAGGTTTCCTGTAGAAGCTGTTTCGTACGAATGAGCACATGATACGAAATCGGCTATCAGAAATCTCCGGTTTTTTTTGTCGGACGCAGGAAATCAAATGATGCGGAGCCGCCGAATGGCGCGGGGCTGTCGTATTTAAGCCAATCAGCATCATGCACAGAAAGAAGAGGAGGAGGAGAATATTGCTGAAACTTCACAATGGTGTAACAGAAAAGCTTTATTCTCATGCACAGGCCGAATATCCGAGAGAATGCTGTGGAATTCTTCTGGGAAGGAGAAGGGAAAATTGCAGGATTGCGGGCATCATGGTTCAAACCGGTAATATGGCGGAGGCAAGCCGCAGCAGAACGCAGTATCTGATAAATCCTCTTGATATAGTCAGGGCCGAGGAGGCAGGGGAGAAAGAAGGACTTGAAATCGTAGGGTTTTATCATTCTCATCCGGATTGCGAAGCAGTCGCCTCAAAAGAGGATATTTTACATATGCTTGCGGGATATTCTTATCTGATCCTTTCTGTGAAAAACGGCGTTTGTGTCGCAATGTGCAGCTATGAAAAGCTTATGCAGACAGACACTGGCGCCAACGAAGAAACTGTGATAAAGGAGAGAGGTTATGCGGATTTCGGTATATGTATCAGCAACACTGAGGACATTTGTCGATCGGAAAGCAAGGATTGAACTGGAGGGGGCAACTGTTCGGAAATTATTGGAGCATTTGCAGGAGGAATATCCGGAAAGCAAAAAAGCTTTATTTGGGGAAGACGGAAGGCTGAGAGAATATGTATGTGTATATGTAAATGATGTACGGGCGGAAAAGGAGGAGGATTTTGAAGCTCCTTTACAGGCAGGAGATCAGGTGCTGCTTCTGCCTGCAATTGCGGGAGGCGCACCCACTCAGAGTGTGATCCCGGAGCAGCGGAGAAAGGAAACGTCTCTGGATGACGCAGAAATCGAGCGGTTCAACAAGCATCTGATGCTGCGGGAAATCGGTGTTAAGGGGCAGAAAAGGATAAAGGCGGCAAGAGTGCTGGTTGTCGGACTTGGAGCGCTGGGAGCGCCGGTTGTGCAGTATCTGGCTGCGGCTGGCGTCGGTACATTGGGAATTGCGGATTTTGATGAGGTTACCGTGGGCAATCTGCAAAGCCAGGTGATTCACGGAAGCAGGGATGTGCACAGGCCGAAAACAGCATCTGCCCGGGATTCGATCAAGGCAGTTAATCCTAAGATCAAAGCAGAGGTGATTCAGGAAAAGCTGGATGCAGATAATGTATCGGATATCATTCGGGATTATGACATCGTTGTGGATTGTACAGATAACTATAAAGCGCGCTATCTGATTAATGATGCCTGCGTATTGGCAGGCAAGCCGGTAGTATTCGGAGCAATCTATCAGTTTGAGGGACAGGTAAGTGTGTTTGACGCAAAGTTGGGGCCTTGTTTCCGATGTCAGTTCCCGGCGCCTCCGCCGACAGGTCTGGTGCCCACCTGTGCAGAGGGAGGAGTAATCAGTCCGCTTCCGGGCATTATTGGAAGCATACAGGCAAATGAGGTGCTGAAGCTGCTGATCGGCGGAGGAGAGAGCCTTATAGGAAAGCTGCTGGTATTGGATACCTGGAATCTCCACACGAGAATGCTTCCGGTACATAAGAGCGAAGCATGTCCCATCTGCGGGAAGAATTCTTCAATTTTTGAAGTGGAGGATTTTGACTATGAGGAACTCTGCGGAATGAAGCAGGGGGAGGATGAAATCTCTGTGGAGGGAATTGAGGCGGAGGAACTGGCAAGGAGGATTGAGAGAGGTGATCCCATAACCATTGTGGATGTAAGGGAGCCTCATGAGAGGGCTATTCACCGTTTCCCGAATGCGATTGTTATACCAATCGGGCAGCTTGCCAGAAGACAGAAGGAGCTGGATCCTGATGTGGATACAATCTTTATCTGCAGAGAGGGAAAGAGAAGCATACTTGCAATCAATACCCTGAGAGAAGCCGGTTATAAGGGACCAATGTATAACCTGAAGGGCGGTATTGAGGCCGCAAAGAATATCATTTTTTCCTTTGAGGGAGCATGGCTGTAACGGTAATTCTGCTATTCGAAGACTAATCGGTACATAGAATAACGGATCTGACTTTGAATAGCGGCAAATAAATAATAATAACAGGAGGATGTAACTATGGCAAAAGAAGAACAACAGGGGATCCATGCATTGGGAGTACGGGCGGCATATAATCTTGCCAATGTGACAAAAACAAAGCCGCAGTATGGGGATCTCACGCCGAAGTGGCTGACCAGAGTGCTGGAATTCAAGGGGCTGGAGGCAGGCATTTATCGTGTCAACAGAGTTGTGGAGGGAGAGACCCCGCTGGATGTCTTGTGCAGCCAGACAAAGAAATCGGATATTATTCCCGACGGTTATGTGGAGTATGAGACAGAGCCGAGAGAGTATCGCCTGAATTCCATCTCCACGATTATCAATGTCAATACGGCGATCGAGGATGTATACAGCGCTCCCTATGATCAGGTAAAGGAACAGCTTGCTCTGGCGATTGAAAGCCTGAGAGAAAGGCAGGAGAGCCAGCTGATTAATAATGATGACTACGGACTTTTGAAAAATGTGCCTGATTCCCAGAGAATCCAGTCCCGCACAGGCGCACCAACGCCGGATGATCTGGATGAGCTGATAACAAAGGTATGGAAGGAGCCTTCCTTCTTTCTGGCTCATCCGAGAGCCATTGCGGCATTTGAAAGAGAGTGCACCAGAAGAGGAGTTCCGCCTGTGACGACAAATATTGCGGGCGGCACCTTTATCCTCTGGAGGGGCATACCCCTTATTCCCTCAGATAAGCTTCTGGTAGACGGACTGAGAAAGCCCAGGAGCCAGAGCGGAAAAACGAATATTCTTCTGATCCGTACCGGAGAAGCAAAGCGCGGTGTAATCGGGCTTTATCAGGCAGGTATGAAAAATGAACAGTCGAGAGGCCTGTCTGTGAGATTCAGAGGGATTGATGACAAGGGAGTCGCATCTTATCTTTTATCTTTATACTGCTCGGCAGCGATACTGTCTGATGATGCAATCGCAGTACTTGAGGATGTAGAGGTAGGTGAGTACTATGATTACGAATAATTTTGGAGGAAGCGGCGTAAGCTATGGTCTGCCTTCAGAAACGGAATTGGAAAGTCTGGCAAATCATCTGTTTTCCGATATTGACGGAAGTATCTTTGAACCTGAGGTCTGTGCAGGCTATGCTCCCCGTGTGATCTCAGAGCAGGAGGCATCCGGTTCTGAGATTGAGGTGCGGACAACAGCCGAGGATCGGAACGTGATCCCGACGGAGGATGCACAAAGGCCGGAAAACGCTGGGGTAGGCGGCCAGAGTAATAACAGCCATATAATCGTCGGAACGAAGACACTGGAGCAGATTCGTCAGGATTTCCCGATTCTGCAGGAAAAGGTCAATGGTCACCCTCTGATCTGGCTGGATAACGGCGCAACAACCCAGCGGCCGAAGCAGGTAATTGACCGGCTGAGCTACTATTATGAACATGAGAATTCCAATGTACACAGAGGGGCGCATACTCTGGCCGCCAGATCCACGGATGCTTTTGAGGGGGCGAGACAGACGGCGGCGGATTTTCTGGGAGCCTCTTCCAAGGACAATATTGTTTTTGTGCGGGGGACTACGGAGGGGATCAATCTGGTGGCACAGTCCTACGTAAAACCGCTGCTGCAGCCCGGAGATGAGATCATTGTGTCCCTCTTGGAGCACCACGCTAATATTGTTCCATGGCAGCTGGTGGCGCAGGAGACCGGCGCTGTGATCAGGGTTATCCCGGTGGATGCTTCCGGGCAGCTGATTCTCTCCGAATATGAGAGGCTGTTTACAAAACGGACGAGGTTTGTTTCCGTAACCCATGTTTCCAATGTATTGGGAACGATTACTCCGGTGGCTGAGCTTGCGGCTATCGCCCACCGGCACGGCGTGCGCATTCTGATTGACGGGGCACAGTCTGTGGCGCATATTCCGGTGAATGTGACCGCCCTGGACGCAGACTGGTTTGTCTTCTCAGGACACAAGATCTATGCGCCGACAGGAATCGGCGTTGTATACGGTAAAAAAGAGGTTCTGGAGGAGGCAAAGCCATATCATGGCGGCGGCAACATGATTAAGGATGTCACTTTTGAGAGAACCATCTATAATCCGGCGCCCAATAAATTTGAAGCGGGAACGGGCAGTATTGCCGATGCGGTAGGTCTTGGAGCTGCGCTGGAATATTTAAGCCGGATCGGCATGGCGGAAATCAGCAGATATGAGCATGAACTCGTTGGCTATGGCATGAAGGAACTGGGAAAAATCAAGGGCCTGCACCTGATTGGCACCGCAGCAGCTAAGTCCAGTGCATTGTCTTTTGTAAAGGACGGTGTTTCCAATGACGCTGTGGGGCAATGGCTTGACCAAAACGGCATTGCCGTACGTGTAGGACACCATTGCGCACAGCCGATTCTGAGGCATTACGGATTGGAAAGCGTTGTAAGACCTACTCTTGCGCTGTATAATACCTTTGAGGACATTGATACGCTGGCGAAGGCGCTTCGGTCATTATAGCAGGTTTGATAGCGCAGAACATAATTTTAAGCAGTTATTGAATAAATCAAGTCAGACAGGGTACGGAGGAAATCAGATATGCCGACGGCATACGGTGACACCGTACCTATGCTGTTATCCGGGAAAATATGCTCACCGCCTATGGCCTTCAAGCTGAAGGGGAAGGGAACGGGCAGAAAGAGAGGGCAGAAAGATGACTCACAGATTGGAAAAGGACGTAAACCGTCTTGTGGAAAAAATAATACAGGACTATGAACAGAGCAGGGATATCGATATTGTGGAGAACTTTATGCATTCCAGCAAGGATGATATTGTAAAAATCATAGATCAGCTCCAGAATATCATTTTTCCGGGATATTATAAAAATAAGAATTACCGTATCTACACGGTAAGAAATAATTTGTCCATGCTGCTGGAGGATGTGCTGTACAACCTCAGCAAACAGATTTCCATTGTGCTGAAGTACCTGCCGGAGCATGCCGGTAAAGAGGAAAAGGAACTTTTATTGGAAGGAGAGAGGCTGTCCATTCAGTTCCTGGACAGACTGACCTCTGTGAGGGAACTGATTCACACAGATCTGCTGGCCGCCTATGAAGGGGATCCTGCGGCGTTTAATAAAGCAG
>CAZFYD010000108.1:0-8001 GCA_964523315.1 uncultured Acetatifactor sp. | reverse complement strand
AATAGAAAAATCAAATAAATATCCACAAAAATGAAGGAGGAAGGAGAACCCTACCTGTGGGATGTGGATAACCCACCTGAATTTTGATGAATTTGTGGATTATCGGCGTAAATGCAAGATGCGGGAGAAAAGGGATTGATTTTTATATTTTATTCTTTGCCGCTGGTGTGTATCGGACCAGGTAGCGCTTCTGCGTCAGGACGCCAGCTGCAGAAGACGGAAAGGTATGGTTGAATCATGATACAAATCAGGCAAACGACAGTCCGGCTCGGAAGATATGTTCTTCCGGCGGTGATGTGGATACTGGTGCTGACTGTAGTGGTCATGGCGGCGTATGTGCTGTTTCCGCCGTCTCAGCGTGATATTATCGAGAATTACGCTGCAGCGGATACCCACAGACCTGCGGAAACTTATCGGTATCTGCGCTGCCAGGCGAAAATGGAGGCCTGTCAGTCCTATCTGGAAGAACTGGAAGATGGGGAGTTCCATGCAGTATTTCTGGCTATGTATTCCCTGGAAAACTATGTGCAAGAGGATTTTGCGGTTTATCGGGGGATATCTACCATGAAGCTGGAACCGTCTCTGGACAATGCCATGGAATTGCTGGAGCTGATGGGAATGCTGGAAGATCTGCTGGAGGATGAGCCTGCGATAGAACGGATTTATCTGGGGCTGGATCCGGTGAAGCTGGAACAGCATTTTTCATGGGAGGAGGATCTGGACTGGCAGGGAGAGGTAGCGGCGCTTTTGCAGAGGCATGAAGAGATCCAATGGGAGGTGCTGCTGGCTTATCCCTCGCTGCAGGAATGGCTGCTGCTGACGGAAAAGGAGCAAAGACAGGCTCAGGCCGCCTATAAGCGGGCCATGGAAACCCTGACTGCGGTGGAAAATCTGCAGCTGTACTATCCCGGAGGACAGGAATGGCTAATCTGCAATCAGGACAATTACACGGGAGAGAGCCTGCTGAATGTCAGTGTATCTCACAATCTGCTGTTAAAAGTATTCTGTGACCAGAACTATCTGATTACCCGGGATAACCGGGAGGCGGCGCTGGAAGAATTGGCGGAAACGCTGGATCGCTGGCGGTATGAGGCTCCCTATGTGAAGCGTCAGGAGGGTTATACGCTGGTATTTTTGGGAGACAGTATTATCGGTAATTATACGGACAGTCTGTCAGTGCCCGGGGTGGTGCAGAATTTTACGGGGGCGCAGTGTATTAACTGCGGTTACAGCGGACTCTGCTTGTCAAAGGAGGATTCCGGTATTGCCGGTGTGGATGTGATAGATGCGCTGATCCGGGGAAACGCAGAGGAACTGCCGGAGAATGTGCCTGCCTGGAATGGAATTCAGGAATTGAGCCGCATGGAGGTATCCGGTGACCGTCTGGTGTTCTTCCTGAATTACGGAATTAATGATTATATGCTGGGACGTCCAGTGGAGCTGACGGACGCTTATGCCCGGTCTTCCTACAAGGGCGCTCTGCGGACGGCTGTGGAGCAGCTGCAGGAGGCTTATCCTGGAGCACAGATTGTGATTATGACGCCCACCTTTATCAGCTATTATGAGTATGGAACCCAGAGGATGAGTGATGTGGGCGGCGTCATGACAGACTATGTGGAGGCGGCCGTGGCGGTTGCCGGAGAATATGGACTGCCCTGTATGAATAATTATGTGGATATGGAAGTGGACGAGGAAAATGAAAAGGAACTGCTGGCGGATGGCTGTCATCCCAACGAAAAAGGCAGACTCCGCATGGGAATGCTGATTTGCCGCAGGTTAAATGATCTTCTGCCCTAGCAGAGAACCCGGTGTATGGCGAAAGCCAATACACCGGGCTTTTGTTATTTTGCGTAGTAATTGACCAGCTTCTGTACGGCGGTAATAACATCCTCCACCTCACGATCCGTGGGCAGGTAGTACAGGGGCAGGCTCATAATCTCCCGGTAGTACCGCTCGGCCTCGGGACAAAGCCCCTTTTCATAGCCGAGACTCTCATAGTAGGAGTGCCAGTATACCGGCAGATAGTGTACCTGGGAGTGGATTCCCTCTGCCCACAGGGCGTCAAAGAATTCTCTCCGGGTGCAATTCAGCATCCCACTGCGCAGCCGCAGGATGTACAGATGTCTGGTGGTGTCGGAATCGGGGATCTCCTGCTGCACCTGCAGCTGGGGAATCCGGGAAAAGGCATCGTTATATTTTGCCACAATCTCCTTGCGGCGATTGGAGAATTTTTCCAGCTTATCCAGCTGGCTGATCAGCAGTGCCGCCTGGATCTCCGTCATGCGGTAGTTATATCCCAGTCCTACCTGTTCGTTATACCAGGGGTCATCCGTTGGATGCACCATCTGGCTGCGGTCACGGGTAATGCCATGCGCATGCAGCAGTACCAGCTTATCATAGAGCTCCTTGCTGTTTGTGGTCACTGCGCCTCCTTCCCCGGAGGTAACGGTTTTTACCGGGTGAAAACTGAAAGCGGTCATATCTGCCAGACTGCCCACGGGCTGTCCTTTATAGCGGGTGCCGATGGAGTGGGCCGCATCTTCGATCAGAATCAGGTGATGCTCCTGACAGATGGCACGGATCTCATCCAGTTCCACCGCCTGGCCGGTAAAATCCACTGCCACAACGGCCCTGGTACGGGGCGTAATATGCGCCCGGATGGAGGTGGGATCGATATTATAGGTGTTGGGGTTAATATCTGCAAAAACCGGCTTTGCTCCGCAGTACAGGATGCAGTTTGCACTGGCTGCGAAAGTAATGGGAGTGGTGATCACTTCATCTCCCTCGCCGATTCCGGCGGCCATGGCCGCAATATGCAGAGCCGCAGTGCCGTTGCTGACAACCACGCAGTACTTGGCACCGGTGACTGCACAGAGCTTCTGCTCCAGCTGCGTGATGCGGGGACCGCAGGTCAGATGATCGCTTTTCAGGGTATCTGTTACGGCCTGTACGTCTGCGTCATCGATGAATTGTCTCCCATAGCTTAAAGGAGCGGTTCTGACCGGCTCTCCACCGTGAATGGCTAATTTTTCCATAAATACTCCTCTTTTCCGCGCCAATAGGCTAATTTTCGTAGTCGATGGTTACGGAATGCTGTCCGTACCACTTTGCCAGCGCCTGATTGCTGACCTGGGTGGGATCCCCGCCATAGTCGCCCACATATACCGTCAGGGGCTGATGCTGATAAGGCAAGAGCACGATGTCCTGTTCCTCCGAAGTCTCCAAAAGCAGGATCCGATCCGCATATTCCCGGTCGTAGGCGGCAGCAGTTCCATGAATGATATCCCGCAGGGCCTGGACACTGGAAGCCTGTTTGATGGTATCATCGTGTAATCCGATGCAGAATTGCAGAACCAGAACCAGCAGCATCAGGCAGCAGTATACGGATATCGGGCTGCCCGTCCCTGACTCCGGTCTGAAGCTGATTTCCCAGGTCTTTGTCTTATTATACACCCATCCGGCCAGATAGAAAAGGGCAATATAGGAGGTCAGAATAAAGCCGTAATAAACGACGTTGATTGCTCTGGCCGGGCCGGCATTGGACTGTGCATAGAAGGTGGGACAGGACAGCGTGCAGAACATGCCGTACAGAAAAGCGATGACCGGAAAGGGATAGGGGAAACGGAAGGACATTTTTCGAATTGCAGGTAACACAAACAAAAGCAGTACCATACCGCCCAACAGCCACCAGCCATCCAGCCAGAGGAACAGATAACACTGTTCCCTGATGTAGGCTGAAGTATATCGTTTTCAGAGCAGTCAGCTGAGCTGCATATGCGCTGCGGACTGCGTTGCCGGGAGCAATTGCGCTCACGATAAAGCAGGCAATCAGGAACAGGGCGGCAACGGTGAGAGCGATCCGCCCGGGGCGCTTCTTCAGCCATAGAAAGGCGGTAAGCAACAGCAGCACCAGCATGGACCAGAGCAGGGTCAGATAATTGCTGCCTCCAATCATAAATTCCAGGAAAAATATGCCTGCCAGGGCAGGTTTGCTCTGCGTGTTGACATATTTGCAGAGCAAACCGAACAGCAGCATGGTAATGCCGTAGAAGCCGGAATAATACATGCCGCCGTTATACCAGTAAAAGGCTTCTCCGGTTGAGAATACTCCCTGGAGAGATAGCAGCATCAGAACGGACCATATTCCCAGCTGCTCATAGCGGCCGAAAGGAATGATATAGCGGCTGATCTGACGCAGCAGATAGCCGTTTCCCAATAGTAAAAGGCCGATAATCAGCAGGGGTGTGATGAAATATAATCCATCGGAAAAAGCAGTCGGCTGCAGGCGCATCAGCAACATGGCAGAATATGTGCCTTGCCAGGTGTGGTAATCATGGGCCACCCTCTGCAGGGCGTTGCCGATCACCTGCGGCAGGGAATGGGTATTCTTCCAGACCATGTGTGCATCCAGACCATAATAAATATCGTCCCCGGTGGGATGATCATACCGGCTGACATAGAACAGAGGGATTAAGGTCAGAAGTAATGCGGCAAAGCATATCAGAGATAAATTTTGTTTTCACGGATTATGTGGAAACTGTATTGGAGCTGGCAGAGGAATATGACCTGCCGGTGCTGGACATCTACGGAGAACTGGGAATCAATCAGGATAATGCGGCGGAGTACCTGCAGGATGAGGTCCACCTGAATGAGGGAGGACGATTTGAGATGGGAATGCGTATTCTGGAACTGCTGTGAATAGTAACGCTAAACGAAAAAAATCATAATGTTTTTACCGACAAGCTTATACTAAGTGTGGTAGACTTAAGACGTACCGATATTGCCACAATAGAGGACCGACAATGGAAAATAGATTATTGGGCCGCCCTCTTTAAGGCTACTACATGGGAGGAGATCAAAATGTTGGCTCAGCAGAATCCAATAATGGAAGAAGCAGCGGTGACTATGTATGAAATGTCAGCAGAGGATAGTATTCGGGAGCAGTGTCGTGCCCGGGAGGAGTATTATCGGACGCTGAATACCTTTCAGGCAGAGCTGGAGCAGAAAGACTAGAAGCTGGAGCAGAAAGATCAGATGATTGACCAGCTGACACAGGAGATCAGGCGCTTGCGAGAGCAACTGGAAAACAGAGAAATAACCGGAAACAATTAAGAATCGAGGCCATGGCTGCGGCAAAAAGAGGATGGAGTGTTCCACCCTCTTTTGTAATTCCGATTCTGTAGACTTAAATTTTGTAGTAATCCACCAGTTTTTTCACCGCATGGATCACATCCTCCACATCCTGATCAGTCAGGCTGTAGTACAGGGGGAGACTCATGACCTCCTGAGAATATCGCTCCGCTTCGGGGCATAATCCCTTTTCGTATCCAAGCTGTTCATAGTAAGGAAGCCGGTATACGGGCATATAATGCACCTGGGAACGGATGCCCTCCGCTCCAAGTGCATCAAAAAACTCCCGGCGGGTACAGGTCAGCATTTCGCTGCGCAGGCGCAGGATATAGAGATGCCTGGTGGTATCGGAGGCAGGGATTTCCTGCTGAACCTGCAGCTGGGGAATCAGGCGGAAGGCGGCATCATATTTTGACACGATTTCTTTTCGGCGCCGGGAAAACAGTTCTAATTTATCCAGCTGACTCATCAGAAGCGCAGCCTGAAATTCGGTCATGCGGTAATTGTAGCCCAGGTCCACCTGCTCATAATACCAGGGGTCATCGGTAGGATGTGCCATCAGGCTGCGGTCACGGGTGATGCCGTGGGCATGGAGCAAAACCAGCTTATCATAGAGCTCCCTGCTGTTGGTGGTCACTGCCCCGCCTTCTCCGGCGGTTACGGTTTTTACCGGATGGAAACTGAAGGTGGTCATATCCGCAAGGCTTCCTATGGGCTGTCCCTTATAGCGGGTGCCGATGGAATGGGCGGCATCCTCGATGAGAGTCAGGTGATGCTCCCGACAGATGGCGCGAATCTCGTCCAGTTCCACTGCCTGGCCGGTAAAATCCACCGCCACCACAGCCTTGGTGCGGGGAGTAATATGTGCCCGGATGGAGGCAGGGTCAATATTATAGGTATGGGGATTAATATCTGCAAAAACAGGTTTCGCACCGCAGTACAGGGCGCAGTTTGCGCTGGCCGCAAAGGTGATGGGGGTGGTGATGACCTCATCCTCCGGGCCGATGCCGGCGGCCATAGCGGCGATATGCAGCGCAGCGGTGCCGTTGCTGACCGCAACACAGTACTTTGCCCCGGTGATGGCGCAAAGCCTCTGCTCCAGCTGGGTAATGCGGGGCCCGCAGGTCAGATAATCGCTTTGCAATGTATCTGCCACAGCCTGAATGTCCGCATCATCAATAAATTGTCTTCCATAGCTCAGAGGGGTGCTCCTGACAGGAGTACCGCCTTTCATTGCCGGTTGTTCCATAAATATGCCTCTTTTCTGTTGGGGTTAAAGATCCTTATTGTTTCATAGCCAAATCATAACACGCTTCGGGGATGAATGCAATAGCCGCTGTCTCAGCCCTTTTGTTTCCGGGAAAGCGCAGTGCAGAGAGAGCCGAGACCCAGGGCTGCGTAGGGAAGCATAAGCAGGAAATAAGGGAGGATATAACGGGAGTTGGCCTCCCACACCATATGGAAAAGAAATCCGCCCAGCACGGCGATCATGCCCGTGTAGAAGAACAGACCGGGGGCGGAAGCCTGTTTCCGGCGCCGCCATTGCTGCAGCAGGCAGACCAGAGCGCCGATGTAGACCAGCAGCTGATAGATGTCACAGTAATGGTTAAAGGGCAGTGCCAGGCTGCCGGTATACAGCAGCTCTACAAAAGGTTTCCGGCCGTATGACTGCAGAGTAGCCTGTCTGCAGAAATAGGTACCGTCCGTCCACTGGGAAAGAAATTTCTCCGCATAGAAGTGCACGGCATAGCGGGGATCTGCCCTGAAAGCGGACAGGGAAGCCCGGATGGCCTCCTTGCTGACCTCGGCGGCTGCTTCCATATCCAGATAACTGCTTTCGTAGGCTGAAAAATTGAAACCGTTGTACCAGCCGCTTCCCCGGCTGGATTCCTGCATTCCCATGGCCACATAGGAGATGGCCGGAACGCCCGGACTCAGCGTGCTGTCCGCACGATATTCATAAATTCTCTGAATGGCAGGAAGGACAGAAAGGGAGCCGACCATCAGAAGGACAGCGTAAAGCAGCAGAGCAGGTTTATACTGTCTCAGCCATTCCCAGAATGCTGCGATCACAACAGCGATGATGACGATCAGAGAATTTTTGCGCAGGGCAACGCTGAGGACCAGCAGAATCAGGCTGAGAGCCATATACAGGCGCCTGCGCCGGGGAGTAAGGGGCTGCCCTGCAAGAGACGACAGCAGAAGGCAGAGCCCTCCGCTCAGAAGAGCAAAAGAGGGAATCTCACCGTACACAAAGGAGGTGTAGACCAGCAGGGGCGCATTCAGCATTGCCAGGAACAGATAGGCAATGGCGGCATGGCTGCTGCCGTGGGACAGCAGAACGGTCATTTTATATTGGCAGTAAACGATAATGCAGGCCATCCCCACATTGAGGAGCTGCAGAACATAATAAGCCGCATAGGGAAAGGGCAGCAGATTCCAGAGCCGGATAATGATTTCGTAAAAGGCAACAAGGCCGATCTGCTGGGGATAGTAGGAGAGATAGGAATCCGTGGGATGGATCACTCCCAGCTGTCCCTGGGCCAATGCACCGGCAATGGAGTATACGCTGGAGGAATCGGCGGAGGGGATGCTCCGGCCATA
Organism: uncultured Acetatifactor sp.; assembly: GCA_964523315.1. Lineage (GTDB taxonomy): Bacteria > Bacillota > Clostridia > Lachnospirales > Lachnospiraceae > Acetatifactor. The sequence continues at coordinate 267 of CAZFYD010000108.1, read as the reverse complement.
CAGGATCAGAAAAAGTCCCCAGAAGCAGACCCAGCACAGGGCAATCCCCAGCAGGAAACTGCGAAACCGGGCGGTATGCCGACGGCTGCTTCCAAGCAGCAGAAGCAGCAGAAGCAGGAGCGCCATACCGGCCAGATGAAGCAGCAGGGGTTCGTTATGTGAGACGGAGACCTGACTGTCCATATCCTCCGCATAATATCCCCAGAAAAGGCTGCATAGGGTGAGCGCCGCCATCAGCAGCAGGGTGAGCAGTTGTACGGATTTCAG
>CAZFYD010000107.1:0-8179 GCA_964523315.1 uncultured Acetatifactor sp. | reverse complement strand
CACCCAATGAGCAAAACACGGCTGCGAAGCAGACGTAATAGCTGCGCAGCAGCGGATTTCGCGAATGCAGCGTGGAGGGCGGTAAATAGTAACAATCTCTGTGAATGAATAATTATGGACAACTCATCGGCATAATAGTAAAATGATGGTAATATCAGAAAGTGAGGTACATCATGCAGCATAAACCAAATACTCCTCAGCATGAATCGAATATACCGGATGTGGAAATTATGGATCTGGATCAGATGCCGGATACGCCGGAAACGGCAGATACCTTGCCCCGGGATACCCGGACAGCAAAAGAGCCTGCTTCCTCCGAAAGCCCAAAACTCTCAGCGCCCGATGCTGATGAGCCTCAGCGTGCAGCCGGCCTCTTATCCCGGATCAACTGGCATATTGTCTTTTTACTGGCGCTGGTGCTGTGCATTGTACTGATTTTCTTCCGGCTCTCCAGCTGGGGCACCCGTGTTCCTTCCTTTTTTGATCCCAATGCAGACTTTGACGACACGGATTCCATCGAAGTTCTGGATAATATGATCAATGTGCCTGCCGAGCTGCAGCAGGATGCGGACGGCGTGCGTACCGTGGTAGTGCTGGGCAATTCCCCCTTCTCTGACGAGCGGGATGCCGATGACGGAGTCATCAATCTGGTCAGTCGGATGACGGACGCTGTGATCTATAACTGTTCCGTGGCGGATTCCCATCTGGCCGCAGCAAAGGAAACCTTCCTCCCAGAGGAAGATCCCATGGACGCCTTTAATCTGTACTGGCTGACCACGCTGATCACGCTGCAGAATACTTCCATCTACGAAAGCGCATTTCACGCCATGGGAGCTGCAGCGCCCGAGGATGCCGTATATGCCTATGACACCCTGTCCACCCTGGACTTTCAGAACGTGGATGTCCTGGTCATCATGTATGATGCCACGGACTATCTGGAGGAGCGGCCCCTGTACAACGATCAGAATGCCACCGATATCCAGACCTTTGCCGGCAATATGGAGGCCAGTCTGGATCTGCTCTGCAGCACCTATCCGCATATCCGGATCATTGTCATGTCTCCCACTTATGCCTATTATGTGAACGAAGACGGAGAATACATCAGCAGCGATATTCACAAGTCCACTGGTTATTCCCTGTCCACCTATGCGGGCAATCTGGAGCGCATTGCCTATCTCCATTCCGTATCCTATCTGGATAATATCTACGGTACGGTCAATGAGGATAACGCCGATGAATATCTGACCGACAATCTGCATTTGAACGCTGCAGGCCGTCAGAAGCTGGCGGAACGTTTCGTCTATGCCCTGGAATATTTTGATTAGCTTCACGCAAAAAGCCCGGCTCCCTCCGGGCTTTTTATTGCCGTTTATTTCTTTTTGAGCTTCATACTCATGCGGTGCAGCCTCCGCACCGTCTTCGGCGCTGCCGTCAGCAGCAGCAGATACAGCTTATTTTTTTTCGTCAGATAGGGGGAACTTACGGTATCCTGCACATGCCCCCGCAGAAAACGCACGATGAGCCGGTATTCCTGATTGTCCCGCCGCATCTGGCCGATGGGAATATGCAGCAGATAATCCAGTCTCTGATACAGCCCAAACCGCAATGCCACGGACTGCAGCTGCGGATACTTCTCCGCCGCCAGTTCCAGCACCAGATCCGCATTATGCACATTGTCCGCAAACACTCTGGAGAACTCATTTTCCTGCTTCTTCCGGGTATTGCTGCCCAGCCGGTAAAAGACATGGTAGCCGCACGCCGGCAGGGACAGTACGCCCTCCGTGCGCTGCAGCAGACGGAGCATCAGATGGAAATCCTCGTTTAACTGCTTTTCCGGGAAACGATCCTCTCCCAGCAGCTGCCGGGAAACCAGCTTCGTACAGAAAGAGCAGTCCCCCCGGTGCAGCAGCAGCTCCGTCAGGAACTCCTCTGCGGAAAAAATCCGCTCCTTCTCCGGGATCTCGCAGATACCGGGCAGCTGTCTTCCCTGTTCATCCACCTCGTCCCGGCCCACCTGCACCAGATAGTTCTCCTTTCCGCAGATGGCCTGATAGAGCCGCCGGTACATATCCGGCTCCACATAATCATCGCTGTCTGCAAAGCCCAGGTACTTGCCCCCTGCCTGCTCTATGCCCAGATTGCGGGCAGAGGAGGTTCCGCCGTTTTCCTTGTGCAGCACCCGGATCCGGTCATCCTCTGCGGCCAGAGCGTCGCACAGCTCCCCCGTACCGTCCGTTGAGCCGTCGTCCACCAGCAGGATCTCCAGCTCCCGGAAAGTCTGCTGCTGCAGGGACTGCACACATCTGGGCAGATACTCCCTGATATTATAAACCGGCACGATGACACTGATCAGGGGCCGCATAACCGATTCACTCCCTTGCCTTTCTTCCATATATTCTCTCCCTTACAGGCATTTCCGGTCCCTGCTCAGAGGACCGTTCTCATATTCCGGCAGTTCCCCGCCGTTTAATTCCGCTGCAATACAGGCATACAGCCGCCGGGCTGCCACCTGAGGATTCCACAGATCCCGCACGGTCTCATAGGCAGCGGTGCCCATGCGCCGACGCAAGCTGCCGTCCCGGGCCAGCTGCAGCGCCAGCTCCCGGGCCTGCCTGGGTTTCCTGTGATCAAACAGAAATCCGTTCTCCCCGTGGCGCACCAGATAGCGAGCTGCGCCCATCCCCTTTCCGGCAATCAGCGCACAGCCGCTGTTCATGGCCTCATTGACCACAGCTCCCCAGCCCTCCTGCCGGTCGCTGGTGGCCAGAAAGATATGGGCCTTCTCCATGTATTCCCGGGTCTTTTCGGGATTGCAGTATCCCTGAAAAAACACCTGCCCTTCCAGTCCCAGCGCTTTCGCCTGCTCCTTCATCTTCTCCAGCAGCTCCCCGCCGCCGATCATATCCAGCCGGAAGAAAATCCCCTGCTCCTGCAGCTCTTTTGCCACCAGCAGAGCCGTCTCGGGGTGCTTCCAGCCGATCATTCGGGCGGCCCACACCAGCCGCAGCTGCCCCGGAGACGCCTGATCCTTGCCCGCCATCAGGCGCTCCGGATCCTGCTGCCGGAATTCGGGAAAATACCCGTATCGGAACCGTTTCCCGCCGTACGCTCCCACCAGTCGGAAATCCCCGGCCACATAAGCCCCGGCGCAGAGCAGATAGACCCTTTTTTTCCGATACCGGGTATGGTCATGATATTTTTTCTGAAGCCCCCGGGGACTGACAAATTTATACCGCCCCGTCTTATATAAGGGCTCGCTGTACCGCCAGATGGGCTTCCCGGCCTGCAGTCTGCCCTCGATATAGCTTTCCTCCTCGCAGCCCCCGAAGACCACCGCATCCGCTTCCTCGATCAGCTGCTGACAGCCCGCTTCGTCCTCCCAGTAGTTTCGGACGAAATCCGCCTCTTTCCGGCTCTCCCCCCAGCCCATGGCGATCCGCTCCCGCTCCATGGGCTCGGTCTGGATAAACGTATAGCTGCCCCCTTCTGTCCGGCACAGCTGCGCCAGCTCCAGGCTCACCGGCATCTGGTGATGATTCATATAGTTGGACACAAATACAAGCTTCATATTCGAACATTAACCTTTCTCGTCTGCCAGCTCCTGATACAGGGAGAGCAGCTGCTGCAGATTCTTCTGGCCGTCATGGGTCAGCCGAGCGTGGATCCTGGCTTTTTGCGTCCGCTCCGTCACCCGCTCCTGCTGCCCGAATACCGTCAGCACCTGCTCTGCCAGTTCCCTGCAGATCAGCTCTCCCTGCCCCGGCTCCTCCTTACGGAAGCCGGGGTAAAGCCACCCCTCCTCGGCGCTGAGCATGGTGGGGATCCCTCCCACCTCTCCTGCCACTACGGGCACGCCCAGCAGCATGGCCTCCCCCAGGGAATTGGGAGAGTTCTCAATGGAGGATGCGCAGACATAGGCATTGCAGCGCAGATACTGCTCCTTCATCTGCTCCCCGGTCAGACTGCCCAGGAAAGTCACATGCTCCGCCTGGTCATATCCCTTGATCTGCTCTTCCAGATATCTCCCGTAGGCCGATATCCGCAGATGCCCCGTCAGGCCGCTGCGCAGCAGGCAGTTCCCCGCCACATACAAACAGGTATCCGGGTACTCTCTGATAATCGCCGGCAGAGCGTCCAGCACGTAATGCAGCCCCTTGATCGGATAATCCCCCTGGCTCATAAACAGGGTGTGCTTCCTGCAGCTTTCGTAGCTCCATTCCCCCTGATAAAAACAGGGACGCAGCGTCTCCTGCAGCAGATGGTACCGGGCCTGGGGATTCCACTTTGAGGTCCAGTACCGGTCCCATCCGGTTCGCCCCGCCACGTGGCCGGTCAGGCGTATTGCCTCCTGCTCCCACTGTCCCCGCAGGCGGAATTTCTCCTGCTGCCGGAGCAGATTGTCTTTTTTCACCCAGTCACGGAAGGTTACGGTATTCCATATGGCATCCGGCACATTGGCCAGATAAGCGTCGGCATAGACGCTGCAGAGCCCCTGGATCCCGATCAGGCTCCGGTCCGGCTTGCCGTAGGCCCGCATCGCCGCCAGAGTATGGGGATATTCCGTGCCGAAGCAGTGCAGCAGCTGGGGCCGGAAGTCCCGCAGGATCTCCCCCATATCCTGTTCCAGGGCCGGATCGTAATTCTCCGGCTTTCCCGTATTTTCCCGGAATCCGTAATAATGGATTCCCCGTTCCTCCCCCCGCAGCAGCTCTTCTCCCGGAGGGACCGGAAACGCCACCCCCAGCTCCACCCGGGAAGCCGAGTTCAGCAGTACCTCCATCAGCCCTGCGATCCAACCCTCCTTATTGCTGCACGCCCGATCCAGCGCCTGTGCGATCAGAGGGGGCATAAAATTACACACCCAAAGTATTCTCACAGCTCTTTATCCCCTTTCTACAACCCGATGTATACGCTGGGATCCTGATAAATCACATAGCCGTCAATCGTGTCAAAATAGATAAAACCGTAGTCCTCCGGTTTTCCGATCTGTTCCTTATCCTGGGGCACAATGACAAAATGGCTGGAATAGGACTTGGCCAGAGGCAGAATCACATCCATATCCAGCACCTGAGCCTCCATGGCGTCATACAGCGGATTCTCCACCCCCCAGCGCTCTACCAGCATCTCCCGCCCATAGGGCATACAGACCAGAGGGGTATACTGCCGCACAAAGGAGAGCATCTCCTTGGGAAATACCGCCATCACCTCCCGTCCCTCCACCTGGATCGCATCGCAGATATCCACCACCGCCTGAGGCATGTGATAGAGATTTTCCGCCTTTTGAAAATGAGGACTGGTGTAGATACAGCTTCCGCTGACGATTACCAGACAGGCGGACAGCAGCCCGAAGAGATACTTTTTCCGTCCCCGTATCCGGTCATAAATGCGCACCGCCGCATAGGCGATCACTACCGTCATGGGCAGCAGCCACAGGATCCGGTAATAGATCTCATCCCCCACTGCGCCGTAGATCAGGCGGGCAAACAGCGGGTTAAAATACAGAATCAGCACCGCCAGCGGCACATAGAGAAGCAGCACCCTCCTGCTCCGGTCCTTCTCCGTAATCCACAGATACACCAGCGACAGCAGGTACCAGCCCACGATCAGTCCCGTCCCCATAAAGCCCTGAAACAGCTCCGCAATCATCTCCCACATTCTGCTCCTGCCCCCTTTCTACACCATAAAATACAGGATCGCAAACACCAGCGCCGGAATACAGCAAAGGGCGGTCTTCACCACCAGCCCCCATCTGCGATACACCCAGCCGCTGCAGAGTCCCGTTATGCCCAGCAGCAGGCACATCAGCATGGTTCCCAGAGTGGTGCACAGGCAGGCGGCAATTACCGTCGCCGCCAGCAGCAGCCACAGCATCCACTGATCCTTAAGCCCCTTCTGCACCCGGTCCAGAATCAGGAAAAACAGCAGCAGCACCATGGGAATCACGATGCTTCCCAGGGCCGATTTCCCCTGACGGCTGCGGGCCAGCATAAAATTCTCCGCCGTATACAGGGAATAATTGCCGAAAATCACCAGCAATGCAGTGAAGCTTAAAAACAGCGGCAGTCTCTCCTTCTTTTTCTCAAAAAGCTGCCTGCCGATCTGATAAAAGATCAGATAGGTAGTGGGGATCAGGGCCAGCGGCACCGCCACATGGGCCACACTTACCGCCGGAATCCCGGATATCCTGGCCAGAAAAGCGATCCACACCGGAAAAGGGGCCAGCCCATGCCGGATATCCAGCCCGGTGGCCCCCATGGAATAGGGCATCAGCTCATACAGCGTATTGCTGCTCTCTGTCAGCGTGGACACCGCCACATAGTAGGCATCATCGCCGTCCTGATAGGTCATGGTCACTGCCAGCACCAGTTGAACTGCCAGCAGCACCAGAAAAATCCCCCAATAAATCCTGTGGATCCCGGCTTTCCGGCTCTCTGCCCGGACCGGAGACAGCTTTGCCCTCCTGTGCCTGAAGATCCGGATCAGGAAAAACAGTCCCACCGCAGAAAGCAGCAGGGAACAGCCCCCAAACAGCATTACCGCCACGGCAAAGCCCCGGGGTACCTGCAGGGGGACCTGCAGCAGCACCAAGGGCACCGTCACCAGCTGAAACAACGCCCAGGAAATCATATATCCGCTTATCCACATAAAGGACAGGGAACGCCTCTGGTTATCCACAAAAAAGGCCGGAATCGCCCCTGTCAGCAGGGGAATCCCCACAAGCCATATGCACAAGATGAGACAGCCCGTTATTGTCGTCACTTTTCAACCCTCTCTTCTTTCCCCAGCTGGCTGAGCGCCGGCAGATACCACAGAATCGTCACCCATACCGCCTTTTTATAATCCATGACGCCGCTGCCGCCAAATACAAAGCACAGGATCAGCATTTCCGCACCGATTCCCACCGGAAGCCAGCGGCATAAGAAGTCCCGCAGCCTGCTTTCCCCAACCGGCCTCCTGCACAGCCATATTACAGCTGCCAGCGCCGGCATCAGCCACCACCATCTGCCGCCATAGGTCACGTAATACCGGGTCAGCACCGGCGCCCGGTTCTTCATCTGCTCGTAATTGATGCCGCTGTAGGATTCATACGCCCGGCCCCGCAGCTGCATTTCCAGAATCGGCGGGGCTGCGTGATAGGCCGCCAGATCCCAGATCACGTTTTTTACATCCTTCTTCAGATTCTCCCGCAGGCAGATTCCGGTCAGCTCCCACAGCAGCGCCGTGGTCTCTTCCGCTCCATACCGCTCCTCCAGCTTCGGAACCAATACCCGCTCCACGCCGTCCGCATAGGCGGATACCTCCCTGGCCGTCACCAGCCCGATCTCCTCATGCAGCGGATCGGGAATCCCCTCATAATTGTCCTGAAAATAAGGCCAGCCCCAGCGGCTGAGCGCATCGGCGGCCAGCTGCCGGTTCCAGTCCGCCGGCCGGAAACCGCAGTTTATCCCCAGGGTGCCCAGACACAGCAGCAGTACCGCCAGGCCCCAGGCCATTACGCTTTTCTTCCCTTTTCTCTTTCTCATCCGCCACAGCGCAGCTGCCAGCAGGGGCAGGGAAAACCAGGCATATACCGGCAAAATCAGCAGCATCAGCAGCCATCCACCCAGCATACCCGCCGCCGTCCGACTCTCTCCTGAAGTCCCGGTTCCCATCCCCTGAAGTCCCCGGTGCAGTCTCAGCCACAGGGCAGTCTCCCCCGCAAGCAGTGAGGTGCCCAGGGACCAGGGCAGCACCGCCAGATGGCACTGCAGGGCCTGGGGGATTGTGGCCAGCGTCAATGCGCCCAATATCCCCAGCAGCCGATTCTCCCTTTCCAGGAGGCTGGCGGTCAGACCATACCCCGCCGCCAGCGCCGCCGCCAGCTGAATGCCGTATAAAATCCACAGATGGGAGGACAGCCCCCCCGCCAGGCTCCTGTACAGCACACCACTGTAAAGGCCGGTCTCCCGGCCCTCTCCCGTCAGCAGCGCCATACTCTCCTGAAAGTTCTGCAGTCCTCCCATATTTTTACTCAGCCAGGCCAGACCCAGCAGGATCTGGACAGCCATGCCGCAGACAAGCACTGCCTGCAGCACGCCCCTGACATGTTTTGCTGTTCGCCGCATGCCGCCTACCTTTCCCTGTTCGTTACTATTTACAGCCGATTTGGACAGATACACAGATTCGTCGAGCTTGCTCG
>CAZFYD010000106.1:0-8286 GCA_964523315.1 uncultured Acetatifactor sp. | reverse complement strand
CTGCGGGCCCGGGCGGGGGAATGCCCTGCAGCCATGGACTTTCCCTTTGAAAAAGCCCTGCAAAAGTCCGGCATCAGCTTTATCTGTGAGGCCAAAAAGGCCTCTCCCTCGAAGGGAATCATTGCGGAGGATTTCCCCTATGTGGAGATTGCCAGAGCGTATGAAGCTGCCGGAGCGGACGCCATGTCCGTGCTGACGGAGCCCTGTTATTTTAAAGGAGAGGATCGTTACCTTGAGGAGATCCGGCAGGCGGTGCGGCTCCCTCTGCTGCGGAAGGATTTTACCGTGGATGACTACATGCTCTATCAGGCCAAACTGATGGGGGCGGATGCGGTGTTGCTGATCTGTGCCATCCTAAGTCCCATGCAGCTGTCAGAATATCAGGGGATTGCCTGGGAGCTGGGGCTGTCGGCCCTGGTGGAGGCCCATGATGAGAAGGAGATCGAGATGGCGCTTCATGCCGACGCCCGGATTATCGGCGTCAATAACCGCAACCTGAAGGATTTTACCGTGGATATCCATAATTCTGTGCGGCTGCGGGAGCTGGTGCCCCGGGAAGTCCTCTTTGTGTCGGAGAGCGGCATGAAGACCCGGGAGGATATCCGGCAGCTGGAGGAAAACGGAACGGACGGAGTGCTGATCGGCGAGACCTTCATGCGCAGCGCCGATAAGGCGGGGATGCTGGCTATGCTGAGGGGGAAGACGTTATGAAAATAAAAATCTGTGGTTTATCCAGCCCGGAGGATATCGCCTGTGTCAACCGGCTGCGGCCTGACTATATCGGTTTTGTGTTCTGGCCGAAAAGCAGACGAGCGGTGACAAGGGAGCAGGCAGCGCAGCTGAAATCCTTACTGTCCCCGCTGATTCAGGCCGTGGGCGTGTTTGTGAATGCTCCTTTGGAAGAGATTGTGGGGCTTTTGAAGGATGGCGTCATCGAGATTGCCCAGCTCCACGGTGAGGAAACGGAAGAGGATATCCGTTATCTGCAGGAGACAACCGGCAAGCCGGTGATCAAGGCCGTGAAGGTTCGGAATCGCTCCGATGCGGAAGCTTGGCTGGGCAGCCGGGCGGATTATCTGCTGTTTGACAGCGGGATGGGCAGCGGCAAAACGTTCGACAGGAGCCTGCTGGGAGAGATCGGAAGAGCATATTTCCTGGCTGGAGGCCTGGGACCGGACAATCTGGAACCGGTGCTGGCCCAGGGCGGTCCCTATGGGGTGGATTTAAGCTCCTCGGTGGAAACGGATGGGCATAAGGATCCGGAGAAGATGCGCCGGGTGGTAGAGCTGGTGCGGCAGTATAGCGTAAGAAGCTGTAATGCTTGCGGTATGCTGTGACATGGCGGTTAGAATGGGAAATAAAGAAAAGGAATAAAGAATGAATAAGAAGTAAAGGAGAAAAGCGATGAGTAAAGGACGTTATGGAATTCACGGCGGACAGTATATCTCAGAGACCCTGATGAATGAACTCATCCATCTGGAAGAGAGCTATGAGCATTATAAGAACGATCCTGAGTTTCAGCAGGAACTGCAGACCCTGCTGAATGAGTATGCGGGCAGGCCCTCACTGCTGTACTACGCAGAGAAGATGACCAGGGATCTGGGGGGCGCAAAGATCTATCTCAAGAGGGAGGATTTGAATCATACCGGTTCCCACAAGATCAACAATGTGTTGGGGCAGGCCCTGTTGGCAAAGAAGATGGGAAAGACCCGGATCATTGCCGAGACCGGCGCCGGACAGCACGGCGTAGCCACAGCCACTGCAGCGGCGTTGCTGGGCATGGAGTGTGAGATCTATATGGGCAGGGAGGATACCATTCGTCAGGCGCTGAATGTGTACCGGATGGAGCTTCTGGGAGCCAAAGTGCATCCTGTCACCAGCGGTACCCAGACCCTGAAGGATGCGGTGAACGAGTGCATGAGAGAGTGGACGAACCGGGTGGATGACACCCTGTATGTGCTTGGTTCCGTCATGGGTCCCCATCCCTTCCCCATGATCGTCCGGGATTTCCAGAGCGTGATCAGCCGGGAGGCCAAGCGACAGATCCTGGAGAAGGAGGGAAAGCTTCCGGCGGCGGTGGTGGCCTGTGTGGGCGGCGGCAGCAACTCCATGGGCATGTTCTATCATTTTATTGAGGATAAGGAAGTGGAGCTGATCGGCTGTGAAGCGGCGGGCAAGGGCGTAGATACGGCGCTGACGGCGGCCACCATCGCCACCGGCAGCCTGGGGATCTTCCATGGCATGAAATCTTATTTCTGTCAGGATGAATACGGGCAGATCGCACCGGTATATTCCATATCCGCCGGGCTGGACTATCCCGGTATCGGGCCGGAGCATGCCTATCTGCACGATATCGGCAGGGCACAGTATGTGCCGGTCACCGATGATGAGGCAGTGGATGCCTTTGAGTATATCGCAAGAACTGAGGGAATCATCTGCGCCGTGGAAAGCGCACATGCAGTGGCTTATGTGAGAAAGATTGCGAAAAATTACAGTCCCGACCAGAGCATCATCATCTGTCTGTCCGGCCGGGGAGATAAGGATGTGGCGGCGATTGCCAGATACAGGGGGGTGGATCTCCATGAATAAGATACAGAGCAAAATCAGCAGGGTATTTGATACGCCGAATAAAAAGGCGTTTATTGGTTTTTTGACAGCGGGGGATCCCACCCCGGACTGCACGGTAAGCTTTATTCTGGAGATGGAAAGGGCGGGAGCGGATCTGATCGAGATCGGCATCCCTTTCTCCGATCCTACCGCAGAGGGTGTGGTGATTCAGGACGCCAATATCCGGGCGCTGAAGGGGGGCATGACCACCGACGGCGTCTTCGAGATCGTGCGGCGGGTACGGGAAAAGTCCCGAATTCCTCTGGCTTTTATGACCTATGCCAATCCGGTATTCCATTACGGCTATGACCGCTTCTTTACCAGATGCGAGGAACTGGGAGTGGATGCCATTATCATTCCTGATCTGCCTTATGAGGAGAAGGCGGAGATGGAGATTCCGGCAGAGGCCCATAATGTGGCGCTGATTTCCATGATCGCCCCGACATCCCGGGAGCGGATACGGCAGATCGCCGGTGAAGCCAAAGGCTTTATCTATGTGGTCTCCTCCATGGGGGTTACCGGCGTCCGGGGAGAGATCAGCACGGATTTGGGAACCATTGTGGAAGAGATCCGAAGGGTGACGGATGTACCCTGTGCCATCGGTTTCGGAATCAGCACCCCCCAGCAGGCCGAAAGCATGGCGGCGGTGTCAGACGGTGCCATTGTGGGCAGTGCCATCGTCAGGATTATCGCCCGTGACGGGGAGCAGGCCGCTCCCGCCCTGTATGAATATGTAAAGAGTATGAAGGAGGCTGTAGCCAGAGCCTGATACAGAACGCCGCTTTTTAGTGAAAATTACACGGAAAGGCGGCGTTTTTTGTAGAATTGCATAAAAATAGAAAAATCTGAAAAAATTGTGGAAATCAGTGCGTTTATATGCTAGACTGTTAAACAATGTATTGTAATAGTTCTGTCATAATCTGCATGATAAGTAACGCATGCTTGCATGAAGTAGCTTGTTGTGCAGGCTGAAATGTTATAAGATATTACAGTCATAACAAGGAGGAGAATGCGGTGAGCATCAGTAAACAATCTGAGAATATTTTGGAATTTAAGTCTCTGTGCCGATCCTTTGAGGATGGCTTTGTGGCGGTTGACGATTTCAACCTGACCATAAAACGGGGCGAGTTTGTGACCTTTTTGGGGCCTTCCGGCTGCGGCAAGACTACGACCTTAAGGATGCTGGCCGGCTTTGACCTGCCCAGCGGCGGGCAGATCCTGTTAAGCGGGAAGGATATCACCAGACTGCCGGCTAACGAGAGACCCATCAACACGGTGTTTCAGCGCTATGCCCTTTTTCCTCATCTGAATATTTTTGACAATATTGCCTTTGGTCTGAAGCTGAAAAAGCTGCCCCGGGCGGAGGTGGTAAAGAAGGTAAAAAAGGCCCTGGAAATGGTGGATCTGGAGGGCTTTGAGTCACGAACCGTGCAGACGCTCTCCGGTGGACAGCAGCAGCGGATCGCCATTGCCAGAGCCATCGTCAATGAGCCACAGATCCTGCTTCTGGATGAACCGTTGGGGGCGCTGGATCTGAAAATGCGCAAGGAGATGCAGCTGGAGCTGAAAAGCATGCATGAGAAGCTGGGGATCACCTTTATCTATGTAACCCATGATCAGGAGGAGGCACTGACCATGTCCGACAAGATTGTGGTCATGTCGGAGGGGCGGATCCAGCAGGTGGGTGCGCCGGAGGATATCTACAATGAGCCGAAAAATGCGTTTGTGGCGGATTTTATCGGCGAGAGCAATATTTTCAGCGGTATTATGACCGGCAAGTACCGGGTGCGTTTCTGCGGAGCAGAGTTTACCTGCGTGGATGACGTGGAGAACGGCACGATGATTGATGCGGTGCTGCGGCCGGAGGATATTTTGATTACGCCGCCCCAGGAGGGCATCATCCAGGGAACGGTCACATCGGTAGTGTTTAAGGGAGTGCATTATGAAATCACGGTGCAGTCCGGCAAGAATGAGATTGTCATTCAGTCCACCAGAAAAGCGCAGACAGGGAGCAAGGTGGGGCTTACCGTGGAACCGGAAGGCATCCACATTATGCTGGCGGAGCATACCGTGAACAGGATCGAGGCGGGTATTCAGGGAGACTGCCGACTGGATTTTCTGGACGGAGATTGGGACTTTGATATTACCGGGCTGATTCCCGGTTCCCGCATCAATGAAGCGGACACTCTGGTGGATGCCAACGGGGATGAGATCGACATCTCCCTGCTGCGGGTGATTGTCTCCATAAAACCGGAGGATATTACCATGAGTGATGATGAGGATGCCGGTGTGGTGCGGGGGCATATTATCAACCTGATATACAAGGGCGACCATTACAGCTATATTGTCCGTACGGACGAGGATGAGGACTTTATCGTGCATGATGAGTATCTGTGGAATATGGATGACTATGTCAGCCTGATTATTCCGAAGGATAAACTGCAGTTTGCACTGAAGAAGTAATGGAGGAGTAATGATGGGAGCATTTCGTTTTTCCAGAAAGCAGCTCTGTATTCCCTATGCAGTGTTTTTGCTCTGCTTTGTGGCGGCGCCGCTTCTGGTGATTATCTATTATGCATTTACCAATGGGGAGGGGCAGTTCTCCCTGATGAATCTGGCAGGCTTTTTTACCAGTCCCTATACCATAGGCACATTGGTCTACAGCTTTGCCATTGCGGCGGTGACGACCTGTGTGTGCCTGCTGCTGGCTTATCCCATCGCCTATATTCTCGCCGGGAGTCACTGGAAGCAGAAATCAGTGATCGTGGTCATGTTCGTAATGCCCATGTGGATCAATTTTACGCTGCGGATCACAGCGCTGAAGGAGATTCTGACGGTGATTGAGGGGAATCTGGCATTTCATCCGTTTTTAAATACGATTATCGGCATGACCTATGACTTTCTGCCCTTTATGATCCTGCCCATGTATACCACACTGCTGAAGCTGGATAAAAGTCTTCTTGAAGCGGCGGCAGATCTGGGCGCAAGTCCGGCGCAGGTATTTTGCAAGGTGACGCTGCCCTTATCGGTGCCCGGCATTATCAGCGGCGTGGTTATGGTATTCCTGCCTTCCATGACCAACTATGTGGTGCTGGATATGCTGTACAACAGCACCTATATCATGGGCAGCCTGATCGGCAGCTATTTCAGTGCCTACGACTGGCATAACGGCTCCATGATTGCCCTGATCCTGCTGGCAATTATCCTGATTTTTACCCTGTTTACGGATCGGTACACGCAGGAGGATACCGGCAGCAGAGGAGGTGCTCTGCTATGAGAAAAAATGTTTTCGGCAGCGTATTTGTTGGCATCATGCTGATCCTGTTATATCTGCCCATATTGGTGCTGGCTTTTTACAGCTTTACTACTTCGGCTAATATTGGATCCGTCCATGGCTTTACGATGGATAATTACCGGAATCTGTTCTCCAATGAGGAGCTGAGGGGGATGATTCTGGGGACGGTGCTGCTGGCCTTTGGTTCGGCTTTAGCCGCAGCGGTGCTGGGAACACTGGGAGCCATCGGCGCTTTTTACTCAAAAAAAGCGGTCAAGGGACTGGTAGGCGCACTGAATCAGGTGCCGGTGATCAATGCGGATGTGGTGACGGGTTTTTCCGTGTGCATCATGCTGGTAGTGGTGCTGGGGATTGACAAGAGCACCTATGTGCCCCTTATGTTAGGCCATGTGGTATTGTCCGCTCCCTTTGTCTATCTGTCCGTTGTGCCGAAGCTGAAGCAGATGGACCCCAGCCTGTATGAGGCGGCCATGGATCTGGGAGCTACCCCCAGGCAGGCGCTTACCAAGGTGGTGCTGCCCCAGATACAGCCGGGGATCGTATCCGGCTTTGCTCTGGCGGTAACCTTGTCCCTGGATGATTATTTTATTGCCAGCTATACGAAGCCGGCAACCTTTGATACCATCAGTACCTATGTGGTGAATGCCACAAAGGGCTCCCAGACGGAGATCAAGACGGCGCTCTGGGCCCTGTCAACATTGATTTTTCTGATCGTGATCCTGGTGGTGGCACTGATGAACCTGTCCGGAAGAAAGGTGGGTGAAGGGGATGGAAGGTAAAAGGAGATGGAGGCCTCCCGCTTTCTGTCTGGCCGTATGTCTGCTGGCAGCGGCAGCAGGCGGTTTCCCGCCTGCACAGAGGGAGTTGGAGAATGTGATGGCCAGGGAGGAGGTGATCACCCTCCGGGTCTGCAACTGGGAAGAATATATCGACCTGGGAGATTGGGATGAGGAGGAGCGGATCGAGCTGGACAATGGGGTGGAGATCCTGGGTCGGAAGGCTCTGTATGAGGAGTTTGAGGACTGGTATTATGAGAGCTGCGGAAAACGTGTGCAGGTGGAATATTCCTGTTTCGGCACCAATGAGGATCTGTACAATCAGCTGACTCTGGGAGATACCTATGATCTGGTCTGTCCCTCCGATTATATGATTATGAAGCTGATGGCAGAAGGACAGCTGGAGCCCTACTCGGAGGATTTTTTTGATCAGGATCAGGAGGAGAACTATTATCAGAGATGCGTTTCCCCCTATATTGCGGAAGTCTTTGCGGAGAATGAAATCAACGGGGAAAGCTGGGAGCGCTATGCCGCCTGCTATATGTGGGGCGTCACGGGAGTGCTGTACAATCCGGAGTTTATGACGCAGGAGGAGGCTTCCACCTGGGCGGTGTTTGACAACCCTGATTTCTACCGGCAGATCACCTTGAAGGATAATGTGCGGGATACTTATTTTGCTACCCTGGGCTATCTGCTGCAGGAGCAGCTGACCGATCCGGCGTTTCTGGAAGCTCCCGACTACCAGAAGCGGCTGGAGGATATGATGAACGATGTGTCTCCTGAGACCATCGAAGAGGTGGAAAAGCTGCTGGGAGGCATTATGGACAATATCTATGCCCTGGAGACTGACAGCGGCAAAGCGGATTTGGTGACGGGGAAGATCATCGCTAATTATCAGTGGTCCGGGGATGCGGTATATGCCATGGATCTGGCGGAGGAAGAGGATGTGTATCTACAGTTTGCGGTTCCCCGGGAATGCACCAATCTGTGGTTTGACGGCTGGGTGATGCTGAAAGACGGCATCGACGGCGATGCGGAGAAAAAACAGGCGGCCCAGGCTTTCGTCAATTTCCTGTCCATGCCGGAAAATGCGGTGCGGAATATGTATTATATCGGCTATACCTCCGCCATCGCCGGCGGGGAGGATGATACGGTATTTTCCTATCTGAACTGGTGCTACGGGGCGGAGGATGAGGAGGACCCGGTTGCCTATCCTGTGGGGTATTTTTTCAGCGGCGACAATGAAGATGAAGATTATGTGGTTTACACCACCAGTGAGCAGGTGGGCAGGCAGCTGTACACCCAGTATCCTTCCGAGGAGGTAATCTCCCGGGCGGCGGTAATGTGGTATTTTAATGAAGAAGAAACCCATAACATCAACCAGATGTGGATCAATATCCGCTGTCTGGATGTGAGGGATATCCCACTGTGGTGTGTGCTGCTGACGCTGGGTCTTATAGCGGCGGTGCTGGCAGCAGTCATCCGGCGGCATGCAACAGAGCGGCCATAGCAGGTTACTATTCACAGCCACTCCATGCTGCATTCGCAAAACTCGCTGCTGCGCAGCTATTACGTCTGCTTCGCAGCCGTGTTTTGCTCATTGGGTGG
>CAZFYD010000105.1:0-8433 GCA_964523315.1 uncultured Acetatifactor sp. | reverse complement strand
TTACGTCTGCTTCGCAGCCGTGTTTTGCTCATTGGGTGGAGGCTTTTGCTTCGCAGTCAGATTTGGAACAGATATACAGCTTCTTACGAGCAAGCTCGACGAATCTGTGTATCTGTCCAAATCGGCTGTAAATAGTAACCTCAAAATATTATTCTGGTAATTGTACTCTTGAAAAAAATGTAGTACAATAATTTTATCATGATGGTTATATGAAATATTTGGAAGAAGGTATTGCAGAAATGAAAGATCGAAAGAACAGAGTATTGTTAGTGCATTCCATCAAAATGAAGATATTGCTTGTGGTTGTGGGAGCCGTGCTGCTCAGCAATGTCCTGAGTCTCTGGGCCTCGATCCCCTTGACAGAGGAGACCGTGACGGAGCTGACAGAGAACTATATGGAGGATCTGGCGAAGACTGCCGGGGAGAGTTTGGAGAGGGAGATCGCTTCCTATGGCTATGACACGATTATGACCACAGAACAGCTGGAGGATCATCTGCATGATGTGAAAGTGCGGGGCATGAGCAGCTGTTATACCTATCTGGTGTCCAATGACGGCACGATGCTGTATCATCCGACGGCGGAGAAGATCGGTCTGCCGGTGGAAAACGCAGCAGTGCAGCAGCTGGTGGGAGAACTGTCACAGGGGAACCGGCCGGAGACGGATGTAATTCTCTATGACTATAAGGGCGCAAAAAAATACGCCGCTTATTATATTGATACCCAGATGCGTTTTATTCTGGTGGTGACCGCGGATCAGGATGAGGCGCTGCAGCCGGTGACGACGCTGACGAGCAGAAGCGTCATGGCCGGTGCGGGAGCATTGATTGTCTGCAGTATTGCAGGCTTTTTGGTAGCTCTGGGACTGGTTAAACCCCTGGAGCGCACCACCCGTAAGGTGGCACGGCTGGCAGAGATGGACTTTACCGCCGAGGAAGAGAAGAAGAAAAAGATTTCACTGAAGCTGCGCAAGGACGAAGCCGGTGTGATGAACCAGGCTATCGGCGTGCTGCAGCAGGAACTGGCATCCGTGACCGGCAGCATCGAAGAACAGTCCGGTAAGCTGCGCACCTCCGCAGGCAGTATGACACAGAGCATCGTGGAAACGATGAATACGGTGGAGCAGGTGGAGAAGGCGGTCAATGAGATCGCAGAGGGCGCCACCAGCCAGGCTGAGGAGACCCAGACAGCTACGGAGCAGATCATTGCCATGGGCAATATGATCGAGGAGACCGATGCGGATGTGGAAGAACTGCGGGAAAATGCCCGCCGGATGCGCAGCGCCGGAGAGGAGGCAATGGAGATTCTGGCAGCATTGGGACAAGTCAACCAGCAGACCAAGGATGCAATTGCCGCTATTGCCAGGCAGACGGATGTTACCAACGAATCCGCTATGAAAATCAAGACAGCCGTGGACATCATTACAGATATTGCAGAGGAGACCAACCTGCTGTCCCTGAATGCCTCCATTGAGGCAGCCAGAGCCGGGGAGCAGGGCCGTGGCTTTGCCGTGGTGGCCGGACAGATCCAGAAGCTGGCAGAGCAGTCCAACGAATCCGCACAGCAGATTACCGGCATCATTGAGCTGCTGATTCAGGAGACCCAGCGCTCCGTGCAGACCATGACGGATGTGAAGGCTGTTATCGAGAAGCAGGATGAGAATGTAAACCAGACGGAGAAAGCATTTGGCGATGTGAAGGAGGGCATCAGTAAGTCCATCGAGGGTATCCGTACTATTGCCAAGAGAACGGAGGAGCTGGATGACGCCAGAGTCAAGGTGGTGGATGTGGTGCAGAATCTGACAGCCATTGCCGAGGAGAATGCCGCAAGCACCCAGGAGACCTCCGCATCCGCAACAGAGATGAGCGCGATCATGGGCAGCATTGAGAGCAATGCCCGTGAACTGAATGAGATTGCGGATCAGTTACATAATACCATCTCCAGATTCAAAATCTAAGACAATATCGATCCGATAAAGGAATCCTAGGCTGCCGGGGGAGGGGAAAGCTTTTCCGGCAGCCCTTTTCTGATCCAAATGGGAAAAAAGTCATAGGCAGAATACACAATGCATAGGCGGAAAAATTACGGCATATTTCACAAACTTATGAAAAAAACAGAAATTTTACTGACTTTTAAGGTTTAAAAGTGTTAAAATATAGAAAAATATAAGTAAGAATTTAAAATAACTCGTTAAGTGAAATTTCAAGGAAAGGCAGGTAAATATGTACAGTGTAGGGCAGTATGTGGTGTGTGGAAACAAAGGAGTATGTACGGTGCAGGATATTACAACGCTGGATATATCCGGTGTGGATAAGGCAAAGCTGTATTATATACTGAAGCCGGAATACATCACAGCCAGCACCGTTTATGTGCCAGTGGATCATGATGAGTCTCTGCGGGAGGTGCTGACCCGGGAGCAGGCGGAGCAGCTTGTCAATGAGATTCCCGAGATTTTGCCGCTGCAGATCTATAATGATAAGCTTGCGGAGCAGGAATACCGCAGCTGTATGAGAACCAATGACAGCAGGCAGTGGATTCGGGTCATCAAGACGATTTATGACCGCAGACAGAAACGTCTGCAGGCGGGGCGTAAGGAGACCGCTGTGGATGGCCGGTATTTCAAGCTGGCGGAGGACAGTCTGTACGGAGAACTGGCGGTTGCCCTGGGGATGGAGCGTAGTCAGGTCTGTGCCTATATTGTAGATAAGCTGCAGGGAGCAGCGCCGGTATAAGGATGGGAGAAACAAAGCCCCGTTGGTGAAAATGCTCACCGACGGGTTCTTTTTTTGCATGTAAAGTGGCTGTTTTGTACAAAAATGCAGAGAACAGAAAAAAAGGAAAAGGAAAAATAGACATTCTGACGAAATAAGAGTATGATAAAAATAGGATATTTGTCACAGATGAGGGATATACAATGAAGAAGATTGCTTTTTTTGTCGGTGAAGTTACCGCAGAGTATCAGGCGGGAGTAGCCTCCGGAATCATCGGGAGGGTCCGGGAACAGGGCTACAGTCTGCATATTTTCAATAATTTCGGCAATTACGGCTCCAATATTTTTCACGGCTATGGGGAGAAAAACATCATACATATTCCGGATCTGACCGACTACGATGGGATCGTGCTGGCGGGGGATACCTTTAATGTGGAGGGCATGTATGAGGAACTGACGGAGATGCTGCAGGAGAAGGTCAGATGTCCGGTGATCTGTCTGCGCAGTGAGGATCCCCGTTTTTACAATATACTGATTGAGAATTATGAGCCAATCTGTGACATGGTGGAGCATTTCATTCAGGTTCACGGGTTTCAGCGGATTTATTTTATGTCGGGAAAGCCTTCGATGAAGGATGCGCAGTTGAGACTGCAGGCTTATCGGGATATCATGGGAAAGCATGGACTGCCGGTGACGGAGCATATGGTTTTTCACGGGAATTACTGGAAAAATATGGGCTCGGAGGCGCTGGACTGGTTTTTGGAGGAGGGAAAGCCCCTGCCCCAGGCTATTGTCTGCGCCAACGATTACATGGCAGTTTCCGTCTGTGAGGAGCTGCACAAAAGGGGGGTCCTTATTCCGGATCAGGTATGCGTGTCCGGCTTTGATGACGTGGAGGAGGCCAGGGTATCCATCCCCTCTCTGACCAGCATCCGGGTAAATTACCGGGATATGGGCCGCCGGGCGGTACTCATGCTGGAGAATCTGTGGCAGGGCCGAGAGGCAGAGGAAGGGCTGGACAGTGTGGAGATCATCGGCCGTTACCGTGGCTCCTGCGGCTGTGCCCAGGAGATTGACCGGGATGCGGTAAAAAGGCTGTTTCATAATAAGGAAAAGCTGCAAAGCGCACTGTATCACGGAGCGTCTATGTATGTGGATTTTGACAACGTAGGTACATTTAAAGAGCTGATGAATGTGGGAAGAGCCTACATCAGCGTGACCAAATTCAATACTCTTTATGTGTGTATGTGTGATGATATGGAGCTGCAGGAGGAAAAGGCCTCCAAGATGACTCATTATACGGATCATATGGTTCTGCGGAATGTGATGACGGAGATAGAGGATGTGCCCCACGAGGAGCGATTCCTGCGCCGGGAACTGCTGCCTGCCGCTTACCGTGAGACGGGCGAGATCCTTTATATCAGTACGCTTCATGAGAAAAATGACTGCTTCGGCTATGTGGTAATGAAAACGGATCATCCCGGAGAGTTAAAATATCAGTTCCAGACCTGGATCCAGAGTATATCCATTGCCCTTTCCAGAATACAGATGTATAAGGAGAATCAGACGCTGAGCGAGATGCGTCTGCAGTACGGCAGGGATGAGCTGACGGGGATCTACAACCGCAGGGAGATGGAGAAGATGCTGCAGAAGCAGTATAATCATCTGTGCCGGACCGGGGAGAGCTTTTATGTCATCAATTTGGATATGGACGGCCTGAAATATATCAACGACCATTTTGGGCATCTGGAAGGGGATGTGGCCATAAAGGCTCTGGCGGATATTTTGGAGGCGGAGAGGGGAGAGTGTGGAGTGGCAGCCCGTATGGGCGGCGATGAATTTCAGATCTGCATGGCGACCCAATCCCAGGGAATTGTGGAGTCACGAATCGCCGCCATCCGGCAGCGGCTGCGGCAGTTCAATGAGAATTCGGATAAGCCCTATGAACTGTCGGCCAGCATCGGTTATGCCTGCTGCGACCGGAGCGTTCCGCTGCTGAACTGTCTGCAGCTGGCGGATAAGAGGATGTACCAGGAGAAGAGTGGAAAGAAACATGCCAGACTGCCGGAATGATCCGAAGCAGGAGGAAGCTTTGATGCAATATCATGGGCATAGCCCATGATATGCATGGAGAGGTAAGTTTGGAAGTTTCACTTCCAAATACGTATTGGTGCAATATCATGGGCATAGCCCATGATATGCATGGAGAGGTAAGGATGGGAAAATACAGCAGAAAAAATGAGAAAGCCGCCGCTGCCCTGATAGGGGCCGTATTGGTGCTGGGGGGCTGCGGCAGCGTGGGAGAGAATACAGCGCTGGGCATGGAGGCGCTTCAGACTCTGGATTATCAAGGGGCCATAGAGAGCTTTGACACTGCCAGAGCCATGGGAGAGGGCAGCAAGCAGTTGGCTCGGGCCGAGGGCATCGCCTATCTGGGTCTGACAGAGTACGGTCAGGCGGCGGACTGTTTTCTGGAGGCGCTTGGGTATTCCAATGGCTGGGTGGAGGATGTGGATTATGATATTAACTTCTATCTGGCAGCAGCTTATACGAAGGATGACAGGCTCAGTGAGGCGGAGGAGATCTACAGCGCCATTCTGGCCATGCAGCCGAAAAACGAGGATGCCCTCTTCCTGAGGGGCAATGCCCGGATGGGGTTGGATAATTATGCGGGGGCAAAGGAGGATTTCGATCAGGTAATCGCCATGGACGGCAAGAATTTTGACCGGCTGATCCAGATCTATGAGGTGCTGTATAATTACGGCTACAAGGAGGCGGGGCAGACCTACCTGCGTACAGCCATGGAGAATTATGAATCCCAGATGAGTGCCTACGACAAAGGGCGGATGTACTACTATCTGGAGGAATATCAATCGGCCTATCTGGCCCTGGAGACCGCCAAGGATCAGGGGGGAGCGGAGGCGTACCTGTATCTGGGGAAATCCTATGAAGCCACGGGGGACTATAACTATGCGGCCAGCGTATATAGCAACTATCTGGCAAAGGATACTACGGACGCCCGGATCTATAACCAGCTGGGACTGTGCGAGATGGCCCGGGGGGATTATGAGGCTGCGCTGTCCGCCTTTCAGACCGGTATGCAGATCGAGGGGAATGAAGTGATGCAGTCCCTGCAGTTTAATGAGGCAGTGACCTATGAATATCTGCATGATTACCAGCAGGCGTCGGTATTGATGGAGAGTTATCTGAAGACCTATCCGGATGACCAGGTGGCGAAGCGGGAGTATGATTTCCTGTCCACCCGGTAATAAGAGCGTATTTATGCGGGATTGCCAAAGAAATACAAGATCTGGCAGATAAAATAAAACGAAATACCAGATATTGTACCGCATTCATTGACATTAGGACTTTGAAATGATAGAATAGAAGAAAAATCCGGTGATTCAGGGGAGAGGTTACAGATGATGCAGGTAATTAAAAGGGACGGAACGAAGACAGATTTTATGCTGAGTAAGATCAATGATGCCATTATGAAAGCATTTACCGCCACAGAGGTGGAATACAACAATGACATCGTGGATCTGCTGGCACTGCGGGTGACGGCAGATTTTCAGCCCAAGATCAGGGACGGCGCTGTGCATGTGGAGGATATTCAGGACAGCGCAGAGAGGGTGCTGGGCCAGGCCGGCTATGAAGAGGTGGCCAAGGCCTATATCCTGTACCGCAAGCAGCGGGAGAAGATGCGCACAATGAAGTCCACGATCCTGGACTATAAGGATGTGGTGAACAGCTATGTGAAGGTGGAGGACTGGCGGGTAAAGGAGAATTCCACGGTTACCTATTCCGTGGGCGGCCTGATCCTGAGCAATTCCGGCGCAGTAACCGCCAATTACTGGCTGTCCGAGATCTATGACGAGGAGATTGCAGAGGCCCACCGCAATGCGGATATCCATATCCACGACCTGTCCATGCTGACCGGCTATTGTGCAGGCTGGTCCCTAAAGCAGCTGATTAAGGAGGGACTGGGCGGTATCACGGGCAAGATTACCTCGGCGCCTGCCCGGCATCTGTCCGTACTGTGCAACCAGATGGTAAACTTTCTGGGGATTATGCAGAATGAATGGGCTGGTGCCCAGGCATTTTCCTCCTTTGATACCTATCTGGCGCCCTTTGTAAAAGCGGACAATCTGTCCTATGCGGAAGTAAAAAAATGTATTGAGGCGTTTATCTATGGAGTAAATACCCCCAGCCGGTGGGGCAGTCAGGCGCCTTTTTCCAATATTACGCTGGACTGGACGGTTCCGGATGATCTGGCGGAGCTTCCGGCCATCGTGGGCGGTAAGGAGATGGATTTCAAGTATAAGGACTGCAAAAAGGAGATGGACATGGTCAATAAGGCCTTTATTGAAACCATGATCGAGGGAGACTCCAACGGCAGGGGCTTCCAGTATCCCATCCCCACCTATTCCATCACCCGGGATTTTGACTGGTCCGATACGGAGAATAATCGGCTGCTGTTTGAGATGACGGCAAAATACGGTACGCCTTATTTTTCTAATTATATCAATTCCGACATGGAGCCCAGCGATGTGCGCAGCATGTGCTGCCGCCTGCGTCTGGATCTGCGGGAGCTGCGCAAGAAGACCGGCGGTTTCTTTGGCTCCGGTGAGAGCACCGGCAGCGTGGGCGTGGTGACGATCAATATGCCCCGCATCGCCTATCTGTCTGCGAATAAGGATGATTTTTACAAGAGACTGAATCATATGATGGATATTGCGGCAAGGTCGCTGAAGATCAAGAGAGGCGTGATCACCAAGCTGCTGGACGAGGGCCTGTATCCCTACACCAAGAGATATCTGGGCACCTTTGACAATCATTTTTCCACCATCGGCCTGATCGGTATGAACGAGGTGGGGCTGAATGCCAACTGGCTGCGGGCGGATATGTCGGATAAGCGAACCCAGGAGTTCACCAGGGAAGTGCTGAATCATATGCGCAGCCGCCTGTCCGATTACCAGGAGCAGTACGGCGACCTGTACAATCTGGAGGCAACGCCTGCGGAGAGTACCACCTACCGGTTGGCCAAGCATGACAAGAAGAGATGGCCGGCGATCAAAACGGCAGGCAAGCCGGGGGATACGCCCTATTATACCAACTCCTCCCATCTGCCTGTGGACTATACGGTGGACATTTTTGACGCATTGGATATTCAGGATGAACTGCAGACTCTCTATACCTCCGGTACGGTGTTCCATGCGTTCCTGGGGGAGAAGCTTCCCGACTGGAAGGCGGCGGCGTCCCTGGTGCGGAAGATCGCGGAGAATTACAGACTGCCCTACTATACCATGTCCCCCACCTATTCCATCTGTCGGCAGCATGGCTATCTGTCCGGGGAGCAGTATACCTGCCCTCACTGCGGCAGCAGGACCGAGGTGTACAGCCGGATCACCGGTTATTATCGTCCGGTGCAGAACTGGAATGACGGTAAGCTGCAGGAGTATAAAAACCGCACGGAATATGACGTGGAGCATTCCGTATTAAAGCGCCCTATGCACAGCATGGTGACTCTGTCAGGCTTTGACGATGAAGTAAAGGTGGAGATTCAGACACCGAAGGATGTGAAATATCTGTTTACCACCAAGACATGCCCCAACTGCAGGCTGGCCAAGGATTACCTAAAAAATGAATCCTATATGCTCATTGATGCGGAGGAAAATATGGAGCTGGCCAGACGCTACGGTGTGATGCAGGCCCCTACGCTGGT
>CAZFYD010000104.1:0-8499 GCA_964523315.1 uncultured Acetatifactor sp. | reverse complement strand
ATGAGCAAAACACGGCTGCGAAGCAGACGTAATAGCTGCGCAGCAGCGGGTTTTGAGAATGCAGCGTGGAGGGGCTGTAAATAGTAACTCTTCTATAAATATTGAAAGGATCAGAAACCATGCATACGTCTCACACCTCTATTTCCTCCGGAGTCCTGCTTCGGCTGCTGGACCGGCTGCAGAGTACACACATCCCCCTCCACAGCCTGCATATTCTGCATCAGGGCCGAACAAGGCTGGAAGCCTACTATGCTCCCTGTTATAAAGGACAGCTGCACCGCATGTTCTCTGTCAGCAAGAGCCTGACGGCTCTGGCCGTGCTGAAGCTCTGCGAGACAGGACGGATCTCCCTGGAGGATTCCATCTGTGATTATTTTCCCGAGTATCTGACGGAAAGCACCCATCCCTGGATCCGGCAGACCACCATCCGGAATATGCTGATGATGCGGAGCTGCCACGCCTCCACCACCTATAAATTCCATATGGAAGAGGACTGGGTCGAGAGCTTTTTCACGGTGGTCCCCACCCATAAGCCCGGCACTGTATTTCACTACGACACCAGTTCCTCGCATACGCTGTGCGCTCTGACAGAAAAGCTGACCGGCCGTCCCATGCTGGACTATCTGAAGGATGTGCTGCTGCGGGAAATGGGCTGGAGTGAGAGCTCCTATATGCTCACTGACCCTTTCGGTCATTCTCTGGGTGGCACCGGTCTCATGGCCACAGCCGAGGATCTGGTACTCCTGGGCCGGCTTATGCTGCAGGAGGGAAGCTTCCAGGGCAGACGGCTTCTTTCGAGGGAACTGCTTGCAGAGGCCCTGTCCTGGCAGAGTGCGACGGCGGTCACAGGCCCCGTCACCAGCGAATGTCAGGGGTACGGCTACTTTTTCTGGTGCGGCGAACATGATGCTAAGGTCTGCTACGGCATGGGCGGTCAGCTGATTCTCTGCTATCCTGCCTATGATCTGCTGGTGGTGACCACTGCCGATACTCAGGGGATGAGCGGCGCCAATCAGCTGATCTATGATGCGGTCCACGAGATCCTGCTGCCTGCGCTGGAGATCCCCAAAGCAGCAAAAGCTTCCTCGGCAGCGGCAGATCCCGATCGTCCAGCCCTGGAGCAAAGGCTCTCCGGGCTGGCCATCGAATCCGTGAGCAGCGTCTTTGCCCAGGGATGCAGCCTCAGTCTGCGTGACCGGTTCCGGTCCGGCGACTCTTTGTTGACTGTTCCGGTCAGTTTCTTGGATCGCCGGACGGACGGACGCCGCATCAGCGGACAATCCTACCGAATCCAGGGGGGAAAACCTTTTACCGTCCTGTCCCTGGAACTGAGCGCAGATTCCGGCATTCTCCGCTATACTCTGGGCGGTACCAACTGCAGCCTGCCCTTCGGACTCTCCCGGTTAGTTTCCTGTCGTTTTCCCATTTACGACATGTTCTGCGCCTCCAGCGGGATGTGGCTGGATGAACACACCTTCTACATCCGCACCCATCTGCTGGATACCAGCGTAGGCAGCATTCATTTTCAGTTGTATTTCGGGGAAGATGATGTGACGGTATTTCTGAAAAAGCAGGAAGAAACCCTGTTTGGAGAGTATTCCGGACATATATATGGAGTCAGGGCATAGCCCCAACTTGGCTTATCGCAAAAACGCCTCTGCAATCCGCATATCCTCTGGCGTTGTCACCTTGATATTCTCATAAGATGCAGGCACCAGCTTTACCCGGCATTTCAGCATGGTCTCCGCCACCATAGCATCATCCGTGATCTGGATCCCCTGTTCCCGCAGCTGAGGCAGCTGTCCCATAAGCTTCTGATAGGCCCGACAGATCAGCTGTGTTTCAAACACCTGAGGGGTCTGCACTGTCCAGACGCTGCTGCGGTTGGGGGTCTGCGCCGCATACCCCTCCCGATCCGCAATCTTGACGGTATCCTTTGCCGGCATAGCCGCAACGCAGGCGCCATAGGCGTAGGCCGCCGCATAAGTATCCTCCAGAATCTGCCGGGTCAGAAAGGGCCTTGCCCCGTCATGGATGAATACATAACCGTCCCGGTTGGGCACCTTCATCCCCTCATTCCAGATGATCTCCAGCGCCCGGGCCACGGAAGCATAGCGTTCCTCGCCTCCGGCAATTACCTGATCCACCTTCGTAAAGCCGTATTTTCTCACAATCTCCCGCTGCATGTAGGAAATATCCCCGGCTCCCGTTACCAGAAGACAGTCGTCTATGATTTCTGACTGTTCCACCGCATTCAGTGCGTACCAGATCAACGGCCTGTCTCCCAGTTTCATGAACTGTTTCGGCACATCGCTGTGCATCCTGCTGCCGTTTCCCGCCGCCAAGACAATGGCGGTGCATCTTTTTTTCTCCATTTTTACCTCTCCATGCATATCATGGGCTGGGCCCATGATACTGCACTAATACGTATTTGGAAGTGAAACTTCCAAACTTTCCTTAGCATGCATATCGCAAGCCGTGCTTGCGATACTGCACAAATCCGTATATGAAACGTCAGTTTCATACTTATACCCCCGCATAGCGCAAGCAAGGCTTGTGCCATTGCGACAATAAAAATTAGAAAGTGAAACTTCCAATGTCATTGCCTGGCTCCCAGCTTCAGATTCGGCACTGCATTCAGCTCCAGGCCGCTGCGCACGCCCTTGAGATATTCATAGTAACCCGCCACACCGATCATGGCCGCATTATCCGTGCAAAACACAGGACTGGGATAATAGAAACGGACGCAGCTTTTACTGCACGCCTCCGCAAAAGCCGCCCGCAGGGAGGAGTTGGAAGCCACACCCCCGGCAATGGCAAATTTATCATAGCCGTATTCCCTCACCGCACGGAGAGAATGCTCCACCAGCACCTCAATCACCGCTTTCTGAAAGGAAGCCGCCACATCCGCTTCGCAGACCGGCTCGCCCTTCATCCGACAGCCGTTTAAATAATTCAGCACTGCGGATTTCAGACCGCTGAAGCTGAAATCATAGGCATTTTCCGCCACCTTAGCCCTGGGAAAGGGAATTGCATCGGGATTGCCCTCCTTTGACAGCTTGTCGATCTTGGGGCCGCCGGGATATCCCAGTCCAATGGCACGGGCCACCTTGTCAAAGGCCTCTCCCGCCGCATCATCCCTGGTCTGTCCGATGATCTCATACCTCCCGTAGTCTTTCACCACCACCAGGTGGGAGTGACCGCCGGATACCACCAGACACACATAGGGCGGCTCCAGCTCCTTATTTTCAATATAATTGGCGCTGATATGCCCTTCGATGTGATGCACGCCGATCAGGGGGATCCCCGTGGCGAAGCTGATGGCTTTTGCGGCCGACACGCCCACCAGCAGCGCTCCCACCAGGCCCGGGCCATAGGTCACGGCAATAGCATCCATCCGGTGCAGGTCAAGCTCTGCCTCCTGCAGGGCCGCCTCAATGACCTGATTGATCTTCTCGATATGCTTGCGGGATGCAATCTCCGGCACCACGCCGCCGTACATAGTATGAAGTGCTATCTGCGTGGAAATCACGTTGGATAACACTTCCCTTCCGTTTTTCACCACCGAAGCCGCCGTCTCATCACAGGAACTTTCGATGGCCAATATGTAAATATCCTTTTCCTGTTCCATTCTCCAAATCCTTTCTCACAGCTCCGGGAGCAGGGCTTCAGCCTCACCGCTACTGTGTTGTACGATCCGCTAAGTCCCATCCGTATATCTTCCAGTGGCCTTCATCATCCTTGCGCAGCAGATACACCTCCAGGGAATAGCTGCCGTCCTTACCCTGAAGAATATTGTAGCCGCAGTGAATCTTGGCAAACTGATATCCGTCCTCCGTGAACTCATCCACATCCGTGCTGGAAGCCAGAGAGACGCTGGATATCTTCCGGTTATTGTTCCGAAAGTCCTGAATTTCGGCCTGCAGCCTTAAAATATAGCTATCCCATGCATTATAATCCAGCAGCTCCTGATCGTACAGTTCCCGGGCCTTGCGTCCCAGCTCCTCAATCTCCTCCTCAGTGCATTCCTCATTATAAAAGCACTTTATTATCTCGTTGTAGTATCGAATCACTTCCTTGGGAGTGGGGGGATAATTGTATTCCAGATCCCGCACCAGAACATTCTCCACCGCAGTCAGCGTCTTTTCAGCCGCATCGCTGTCATAATGGTTCACCAAATAGCAGTAGTAACCCACTACCGCTACAAGCAGAATCACGAACACAACCGTGGCCTGTGCTGTTATCTTGCCTTTCTTCCCTTTCTTCCCTTTCATGCGCCGCTCCTAATCCATAAAGTTCAGTTCTGCACTTCTTCCGTCCTTTGCCGCCACGGAGGCAGGAAAAATCTTCCGCACCTCGTTCATATACTCCTCCGGCCGGTTCAGGGACGGGCTGTAATGAGTCAGCCACATCTCCGGCACCTGGGCCTCCCTGGCAATCCAGGCGGCCTCATACATGGTCATATGCTTGTATTCCCTGGCCTTAGCCAGCTTATCCGGTTCACCGTACATTCCCTCGCAGATCAGCAGGTCGGAGCCTGCTGCATGGGTGACGATGCTCTCCGTAGGCCGGGTATCCGTGCAGTATGTGACCTTCAGTCCCCTGCGAGCCTCCCCCAGCACCATATCCGGAGTATACACCCGGCCGTCCACCTCCTGAACTTCGCCCTTCTGCAGATGACTCCAGCAGCGCTGGGGAATCCCCAGCTTCTGCGCTTTCTCCAGCTGGAACCTGCCGATCCGATCGATGACCAGACTATATCCATAGCATACCACACTATGATTCACCTTGAAAGCCTCAATTCGAAATCCCTCAAAGGAAAAGGTCTGCTCCGGCTCCACTATCTCCTCATAACGGATCTCAAAGGGCAGTTCCGGCGCAATACAGCGCAGAGCATTCACTGTCCGCTGCAGGCCCTTAGGTCCAATCAGCAGCAGCGGCTGAGTCCGCTCCGCATTGCCCATGGTCAGCAGCATCCCCGGCAATCCGCTGATATGGTCCGCATGGTAATGAGTAAAGCATATAATATCAATGGGCTTGGGACTCCAGCCCTTTTCTTTGAGTGCGATCTGCGTTCCCTCGCCGCAGTCAATAAGAATGTTCTTTCCGTTATACCGCATCATTAGGGAGGTAAGCCACCGATACGGCAGCGGCATCATGCCTCCCGTTCCCAACAAACATACATCCAGCATCTCTGACTCCTATCTTCGCTGCGGGATGACACTGCTTTATACCCTGGTTGCACCGCCGTCAAGGCCGGAATAAGGTTCTATACCATCTCGTTTCGCTCGCTCTCCTCCACCGGGATCTGAAAGCCGCGAATCAGGGCATCATAGCACGCCTCGCACAGATCCCAGCGATGGCGCAGGCCATCCTTATTGCTGAAATAGCCAAAGGTCACATCTGCGGAAAAATATCCCTCCCGCACAATCTCCTCCTCCAGCTTTAATTCTTTTCCACATTGGTTACAAAAAATTCGATTATCCCGCTTCATACTTATCCTCCGCTAATCTGTTGTCTGCACATTTATTTGCCTACATTGTAGCACAGATTTTGTCGAATCAGCGAGGTAATTGCTGGATATTCCTTTTCCACAGAATCATAGCATCTTCTGTGGGGCGCTCATAAAAGTGGGGACGGATCCCCTCCGATACAAAGCCTGCTTTCTCATAAACACGAATAGCGGGCGCATTGCTTACCCGCACCTCCAGGGTGAAGGCTTCAACGCCCAAAGCATGTCCCCTTCTCAAAGTCTCATCCAGCAGCGCCGTAGCAATGCCCCGATTCCGATAGGCCTCATCCACCACCACATTGTCGATCTCTCCGTCCCCGGATACATTGGTGACGCCGCAGCAGCCCACCACCCGGCCGTCCACCTCCGCCACCAGGTAAACGCTGCAGCAATCTTCGATGAGTCTGGCAAAATCCGCCGCCTTCCACGGCATGGAAAACGCTCTGGCCTCTATGACGCTGAGGGGCTCCACATCCTCCGCTCTAAGCTCCCGTATGATCACTTTCCTCTTCCCTTTCTCTTTCTGCCTGGCTCTTGCGCAGATACTCCGGCCGATGATCCGCCGCAGGGATCAAACGCCCCTCGGCCGCATAGACCGCCCCCAGGGCAGCCACACTTCCCGCCCGCTGACGGTTTACATGGGCGGGCGCCAGACTGTAGGGCACCCGTATCCTCTCCCGGATCCGGTCCGCATACACCGGCACGCCATCTCCCAGGAAGATCACTTCCCGGCCCAGCTGATTGCATTTTTCCAGGATCTCCGTCACATCCGCAGCACACTGCGGAACCAGGGAATGCAGTTCATATCCTTCACCGATTAACACATATTCATAAATGCCGGTATAAACCTGACTCCTGCGGGCGTCCATCATCGGACACACCAGTTTTTCCGTGCCGTAGAGGTTATAGGCCAGCCCCTCCAGCGTGGGCACCTCCACCAGAGGCTTATTCAGCGCCAGCCCCAGGCCCTTTGCGGTGGCAGAACCGATCCGCAGGCCCGTAAAGGATCCGGGTCCTGCCGCAATGGCAATGGCATCCACCGTCTCCAGTTCCAGCCCCAGGCTCTCCTTCAGTTCCTCCAGCATGGGAAGCAATGTCTGAGAATGAGTCTTTTTGTCATTCACCGTAAATTCCGCCCGCAGCACATTGTCCTCCGCCAGAGCCACACTGGCAACCATGCCGGAACTGTCTATCGCCAAAATTTTCATACGCTTTTTTTCACTTCTTTCATTTCTATTTTACGGTAGTCAAAGCCCTTTTCCAAGTCCTTTTTTATGGTAATCTCGAAGTAGCGCTCCGGCAGAAGCTCCTCGATCAGGTTAGCCCACTCGATCAGGCAGACTCCTTCTCCGTAAAAATAATCCTCATAGCCGGTCTCCTCCATCTCTTCCGGATCCCCGATTCGGTAAACGTCTAAATGGTACAAGGGCAGACGCCCCCCCTCATATACCTGGACAATGGTGAAAGTGGGACTGTTCACCGGGCCGTTGATCCGCAGCCCTGCGGCAGCCCCCTGGGTCAGCACGGTCTTGCCCGCCCCCAGATCGCCGATCAGGGTATACACCTGTCCCGGCTCCGCCTCCTGCCCCAGCTGTTCTCCGATGGCAAAGGTCTCCCGGGGATCAAAGGTCTCCCAGACCCGGATCGTTTCTTTTTTCCATTCTCTGCACATAGCCTGCTTTCCTCTCTCAGCTGCGTATCTTTACCTTTGACGGCGGCATATGGGTGCTGATCATCTCCACCACCTTGGTACGCTGCTCCCCCAGATCCCGATTGGGAAAAATGGCGGCGCTGACTCTGGTGGTATAGACAATCACGCTTTTGCCCGTAGCCGTAGCTTTATACAGATCCGCCCAGGCCTGCCGCTGGGTAGTCTCTCCCTGGGAGACGGCAATTCCCTCCTCATCCAGCACATAGTGCAGCGGCTTCTGAAAAGAGGGATTGGTCAGTGCGGTCTGCTTGCTCTTTAGCTTTAAGGAAACCGGCAGGTACAGCAGCAGGATCACGCCGCATACCAGAAAGATCCATTGCTGGGGGTACCGGGCAAAAATCACCAGCATCAGTGCGCCCACACAGCTGCCCAGGATACCGGATACGCCGCCGTAGGCATGGGCCATCATATAGTTATACAGATCTCCGGTCTCTATTTTCACATCAAATTCTATCATCGCAGATTCCATCCTTTCCGTTGGTCAAAGGGAAGCCTGAAACATGCCTGCCATTCCTATGAGACAGGGGCTGCCGGATGAAAGTCGCTCCTGTCAACTTCCATCCGGCAGCCCCTCATAATGCCGTTACGCTTCAAGCTGTGAAGTACAATGAGGACATCTGGTGGCATCCAAAGCGATCTCGCTCTTGCAGAAAGGGCACTTTTTGGTAACGGGCGCCGCCTTCGGCTCTTCCTTCTTCAACTTATTCAGTGCCTTCACGATCAGAAATACCACAAAGGCCATGATCACAAAATTGATCAGGCCGGAGATAAAGCTGCCATAGGATAAAGTGGCTGCGCCGGCCTCCTGGGCTGCCGCCAGAGTAGCGTACTCATTGCCGTCCAATGCAATGAACAGATTGGAGAAATCCAGCTTGCCGGTAAAAATACTGATGACCGGCATAAAGATATCATTGACCAGGGAACTGACGATGCTGGTAAACGCGCTTCCGATAATCATACCCACTGCCAGATCCATCATATTGCCTTTTATGGCAAATTCCTTGAATTCCTTAAAAAATTTTTTCATACTTTAACCTTTTGTACCTTTCCGCAGTTCTTTTGCTTGGCTATATAGATTATAAACAGAACCCGCATAAAATGCAAGAGATTTATTCGACCGACTTTACCGGATTTTTTCCGATTTTTTCCAGCATTTTAGTAAAAAAAGCAAAAAAGCATTGTAGCAAAAATGTCAACATTAAATTCGACAATTTTTCAAGATGTTGTTACTATTCACAGCCGATTTGGACAGATACACAGATTCGTCGAGCTTGCT
>CAZFYD010000103.1:6627-8620 GCA_964523315.1 uncultured Acetatifactor sp. | reverse complement strand
AGCAAGCTCGACGAATCTGTGTATCTGTCCAAATCGGCTGTGAATAGTAACTTTTTTGAAAAAAATTTCTTTATAGAGATATTGACATATATAGACTATCTATATATAATTGAATATATAGACAGTCTATATAAAATGTGAAGGAGTGAATCAAATGGCAGTGGATAAAAATTTGGTACAGGGAAGTATGGGGATGCTGATCCTCCGGCTGCTGGAGGAGAAGGATATGTATGGGTACGAGATGATTGATACCCTGCATAGCCGCTCCAATCAAGTCTTTGAGCTGAAGGCGGGGACGCTGTATCCCCTGCTGCATACGCTGGAGGACAAGGGATATGTGAGCAGCTATGAGGAGACGGCCTCCAGCGGCAAAAGCCGTAAGTATTACCGGCTGACCCGGGAGGGAAAGAGGTATCTGGCCCGGAAAAAGGCGGACTGGCAGGAATATCAGGCTGCAGTGGCCAGTGTGCTGTCCCGGGATGGGGGACAGCCGTTAGGATTGAGCGGATATGTCTGTCCGGCAGAGGGGCATGACAGAGGCGGGAGGCTGTGCTATGGATTATAAAGAGTACATGGACTCCCTGGGGGAGCAGATACAGGATTCCAGGGCCCGGCGGATGGTGCTGCGGGAGATCCGGGGGCATATCGAGGAGCAGTGCGTCAGCTATGAGCAGCAGGGAATGACTCATGAGGCGGCTATGGCGGAGGCCGTCCGGCAGATGGGAGATCCGGTGGAGACCGGGGCAGAACTGAATCGGATCCACAGACCAAAGCTTCCGTTGGGATTGATCGGGCTGGCGGTGCTCCTGATGGCGGTGGGGATTCTGATGCAGTGGAATATTTTCACCGGATTTGCGGATTTCCCCTCATGGGGGAATGCGTGGCAGTCTTATGTGCGCAGTACGATCCTCTTTAACCTGATTGGTCTGATTGTCATGCTGGGGATCATGTATCTGGATTACAGCTTTATCGGACGGCATGCCCGATTGTGGTATGTGTTGTTTATTGGGTGCATTCTGGGGATCGGTTTCTGCAGCCTCAACCAAGCACAGACGATTCGCATGCAGTATTATGTGATCAGCCTGTATCCGATTGTACTGTCCGGGTTGATATACCATAACCGGAAACAGGGAGCCAAAGGGCTGCTGTGCTGCATGGCACTGACGCTGGTGGTATTGGCATGCGGCATCGCCACGGGCTATATGTCCTCCGCTTGTCTGGAGATTCTGGTGATCAGCGGCATCCTGCTGCTGATCTCGGTGGTGAAGGATATCTTTGGCGGACGGAAGCTGTGGCAGGGACTGATTCTGGCGGGAACGGCTCTGGCGGGTTTGCTGACCGGCATCCGGTATCTGACAGCGGCGAAAAAAGGCATGCTCACCAGCTATCAATTCGCCCGGCTTTCCTATTTCCTGCATCCGGAGGCAGCTGCGTCCGGGGCCGGGTATATGGCAATGCAGCAGAGGCAGCTGTTGGGAAGCTATACGCTGTGGGGAATGCATCAGCTGCCGGAGTATCTGCTTGCAGGAAGCGGCAGTGCGGCAGAGTGTGTGTCCCTCTCCAGCACTTACATGCTGACGGCCATATTTTCCTGGTTTGGCATCATTGCCGGTGTATTGGTGATCGGTGCGCTGCTGTTCTTTGCGGGAAGGGCGCTGCAGGTCTCTCTGAGACAGAGGAACCGTCTGGGGCTGCTGCTGGGGACGGCCTGCGGGCTCAGTCTGCTGGTGCACAGTTTTGCTTTTATTGCGATCAATGGCGGTTATGCCCTATACTACACCACGGGCATTCCCTTTCTGGCTTACGGACTGGGCTATGCGCTGACCAATGCTCTGCAGGTGGGACTGCTGCTGTGCGTCTGCCGTAACAGAGCGATCATGGGAGAGGGGACGGAGGAAGCTGCAGGCGTACATATCGGTCAATACCGATATCGGCTGCGCCTGGAAAGGTACAGTCAGGAAACGGATAAATGAGGGTAAAAGAGAGACCGGCA
>CAZFYD010000103.1:0-6527 GCA_964523315.1 uncultured Acetatifactor sp. | reverse complement strand
TTTATAAAAAACTCAAAAAATACACAAAAACAGATGGAAAAAGAAAGTGAGTTGTAGTAAAATAAACCTATAAAAAAGGCAGGGCAGGTGTGGAAGGGAAAACTGCCAAAATTATCAGCGGCTAAGGGAGGGAATGTATGAAAATTCAGGATTTTTGCGATATGAATAAGTTCGAGGACATTATGAAAAACTGGGCGGCCAGCACCGGTCTGGCAACTGTGGCTGTGGGAGCGGACGGTGAATATATCAGCGGCTGCTACAATTTCACGGACTTTTGTATCAAGCTGACCAGGGGCAGCGCAGAGGGCTGCAGGCGCTGTGAGAAGAATGACCGGGAGGGCCAGGGCGTTTATTCCTGTCATGCAGGTCTGGTGGATTTCGGCATACCCATTACTCTGAATGACGGCACGGTGCTGGGGAGTGTGATCGGCGGTCAGGTGCTGCCCGAGAATCCCGATGAGGAAAAGTTCCGGGCTACTGCCAGAGAACTGGGAATTGAGGAGGATCGTTACATAGAGGCTTTGAAGAAGGTCAATGTGAAGTCCCGGGAGCAGATCGAGGCATCTGCCAATCTGCTGGGCGACGTAATCAATATGTTTGTGCGGGCCAGCTATGCCACGATGCAGAATGACCAGATCGTGGGCAGGCTGCAGGATGGGATCAACAAGGCGGCGGAGCAGATCAAGAAGGCCAACGAAAATACCCATCAGATCGAGGCATACAGCAACCGGCAGAAGATTCTGGCACTGAATGCCAGCATTGAAGCGGCACGTTCCGGCGAGGCAGGCAGAGGCTTTGCCGTGGTGGCCGAGGAAGTGCAGAAGCTGGCGCAGGGTATGGCGGTAACCAGTGTGAACATCAAGGATGCCCTGAAAGGGGTAACGGAGACGATCTCCAAGCTGCAGGAGTAGGCAGCCGAACGGGCAGAAGTGAGAGTGATCCTGAATCCGTTTCGGAAGAGTCCGGCGGAGGACAGGCAGCTGCTGGTCTGACAACAGAATGGTAAAACGGCATGAGGGCAAAGGGGGATCATGCCGTTTTTTATGCACAGGAAAGCGGAGGAAGAGGATGGAAAGGATTGCACTGAATGGGATCTGGAGAATGAAGGTGCTGGGGGAGAATGTGTACGGGATCCCCGAGGAATGGATGGAGGCGAGAGTCCCGGGGAGCGTGTACGGGACGCTGCTGGAGCTGGGAAAGATGCCGGATCCCTATTACCGGGATAACGAGCTGGAAGCGACCAGACTGATGGAGAATGCTTTTGTCTATGAGACCGAGGTGGAGATCACCCCGCAGATGCTGGCGCATGACGGCGTCATGCTGCGGTTTGAGGGGATCGATACCCTGGGCGATGTCTATTTGGGGGATGTGCTGCTGGGGCATGTGGAGAATATGCACCGGATATGGGAGTACGATATCCGGCGGCTGGCCCGGGTCGGGCAAAATACAATCAGAGTGGTGCTGCATTCCCCGATCCGGTATATCCGGGAGGAAAACGAAAAGATCTTTACCGGCGGCGTAAATGAAGCCATGGCCGGATACCCCCATCTGCGAAAGGCCCACTGCATGTATGGCTGGGACTGGGGGCCCAGGCTGCCGGATGCGGGAATTTTCCGCAGCGTAAGTCTGCAGCTGGTGGACAGCGCCAGATTTGACAGCGTGTATGTGATCCAGCACCACGAGGGGCCGGATATGCAGGAGATGTGTTTTGAGGAAAGCAGGGTGCAGGAGCCGCTGATGGTGCCAGTACCCCGGATGAAGGACGGCAGGCTGCAGGTACAGGTGGACCGGGTGCGGCTGGAATTCCAGGTGGATCTGGAGATTTTCCGGGAGGAAGAGGAGCTGTCTGCCTCGGTGACGGTGACGGCGCCGGACGGTACGGTGTACGGAAAGTCCCCGGACGGAACCGTCACCATTGCGGAACCGCAGCTGTGGTGGCCCAATGGCTATGGAGAGCAGCCTCTGTATACCGTGAAGGCCCGGCTGCTGGGCAGCGACGGGAGAGTGCTGGATACCTGGGAGCGTCAGATCGGTCTGCGTACCATGACCATGGACATCCGGCCGGATGAATGGGGCAATCAGTTTGCCCACCAGGTCAACGGTGTGGATATCTTTGCTATGGGAGCGGATTATATCCCCGAGGACAATCTGCTGTCCAGGGTGACCCGGGGACGGACGGAAAAGCTGCTGCGGGATGCGGCAGAGGCCGGGCACAACAGTATCCGTGTCTGGGGCGGAGGCTATTATCCCGATGACTTTTTCTATGAGATCTGTGACGAACTGGGACTGATCGTCTGGCAGGACTTTATGTATGCCTGCTCCTCCTACGAGTTAAGCGAGGCCTTTGAACAAAATATCCGTATTGAGACCGAGGAGAATGTGCACCGGATCCGGCATCATGCCTGCCTAGGGCTGTGGTGCGGCAACAATGAGATGGAGACCCAGACGCTGGATAAGTGCTGGAAACCGTCTCAGAAGCAGTTTTATGATTATATCAAGCTGTATGAGTATATTATCCCGCAGATCCTGCGCAGAGAGGATCCGCACACCTTTTACTGGCCCTCCTCCCCGTCCTCAGGGGGGAATTTTGACAATCCCTGGGATGAGAACCGGGGGGATACCCATTACTGGGATGTGTGGCACGGCAACAAGCCTTTCACCGAATACCGCAAGTTCCGGTTCCGCTATCTGTCGGAGTTTGGCTTTCAGTCCTTTCCCTGTCTGGAGACGGTGGAAAGCTTTACGGAGCCGGAGGACCGGAATATTTTCTCCCGGGTGATGGAGATGCACCAGCGGAATGTGGCGGCCAACGGCAAGATCCTGAATTATCTGTCGGCCACCTATCTGTATCCCGGCAGCTTTGACCGGCTGCTGTATGCCTCTCAGCTGCTGCAGATGGAGGCCATACGGTACGGCGTGGAGCATTTCCGCAGGCACCGGGGGCACTGCATGGGCACGGTGGT
This sequence comes from uncultured Acetatifactor sp., assembly GCA_964523315.1. Taxonomy (GTDB): domain Bacteria; phylum Bacillota; class Clostridia; order Lachnospirales; family Lachnospiraceae; genus Acetatifactor. The sequence goes on along the minus strand of CAZFYD010000103.1, from coordinate 3,564 downwards.
GTGGCAGCTCAACGATATCTGGCCGGTGGCATCCTGGGCCAGCATCGACTATTTCGGACGGTGGAAAGCGCTGCATTATGCGCAGAAGAGAATGTTTGCGCCGGTGCTGCTCTCCTGCCAGGAGATCGGGGAGCTGTCGGAGCGTCCCTACTGCATCATGGAGCCGGGCCCCATGGAGGTATCCGCCCAGCTCTGCGTCTCCAATGAGACTCTGGAGACGGTGCAGGGGATCTGCCGCTGGCAGCTGCGCAGCTATCTGGGGGAGGTGCTCCTGAGCGGGGAGCGGGAGGTGACTGCAGGGCCTCTCAGCAGCCTGTGGCTGGAGAAGATAGAGTTCACCGGGGATGTCCGTTATGGTGTGAGGGAGAAGTATTTCAGCTATCAGCTGGAGGCGGATGGCAGGATCGTGTCCGAGGGCACCAGCCTGTTTACGGCGCCGAAGCATTTCCATTTCGTGGATCCGCTCTTAAGCGTGCGCCGGGAGGGGGACAGCCTGATCGTCCGGGCGGAGCACTATGCCAAGTCCGTGGAAATTCAGGGCAGCGAGGGCTATGTAAGACTGTCCGATAACTATTTTGATATGAATCCCGGAGAAAAGAAGGTACGGATCCTGGAGGGGGATGCGGAAAGCTTTCGGGTGAGAAGTGTCTATGAGATCGGGTAAGCATTGGCGGCTCAGGACACGAAAGGAGATAGGCATCGCCGTCAGGCGGGACTGGAACAGCTATAAAACGGGTCTGCTTATCGCAGCAGTCATTATGGCGTGCGCCGGCCTGCTGGGGCATGGGCTGTGTCCCAGCAAGGAGCTGGTGGGGCTGCCCTGTCCCGGCTGCGGCCTGACCCGGAGCATTCTGCTGATTCTGCAGGGGAAATTTGCGGAGAGCTGGCAGCTGCAGCCCTTCGGGTATGCATGGCTGACGCTGGCGGCGGTATTTATTCTGGACCGGTATATCCTGGAGACAAGGCAGAAGCTCTGGGTGGGACTTTTGGTCGTAATCTGTATCGGGATGGCAGCGTTGTATGCCTGGCGCATGGTCACGGTCTATCCCAATGCGGAGCCCGTGACCTATTATGAAGGCAATCTGCTGCGGAAAATGTATGGACTGAGCTTGTATTAGTGCAGTATCGCAGGTGAGGTCAGTTCCTCCAGCTCATCGATTACCTGGCCGAACACTTCCAGCGCATCCTGGATGGGCTGGGCGGTGGTCAGATCTACACCGGCGATCTTCAGCAGCTCTACCGGGGGCAGGGAGCTGCCGCCGGAAAGGAACTTCTTATAGCGCTCTACGGCAGGTGCCCCCTCCTTTAAAATGCTGCGGGCGATAGCCACGGCAGCGGAGAAGGAGGTAGCATACTGGTACACATAGAAGTTGTAGTAGAAGTGAGGAATCCTTGCCCACTCCACACCGATCTCGGGATCGGATACCATATCCGGGCCGTAGTACTTGCAGTTTAAATCATAATATACCTTGGTCAGGGCTTCCGCTGTCAGGCTCTGCCCCTCCTCAGCCATCCGGTTCGTCACCATCTCATACTCGGCAAACATGGTCTGGCGGTATACCGTGCCCTTGAAGCTGTCCAGATAGTGGTTCAGCAGGTAAGCCCGCTCCTTTTTGTCCGTGGTATGCGCCAGCAGATATTCCATCAGCAGGATCTCGTTGCAGGTGGAAGCCACCTCGGCTACAAAGATCCGGTAGCCTGCGTACATAGGAGGCTGGGCATGGTTGGAATGCCAGGTATGCATGGAATGTCCCATCTCATGGATCAGCGTAAACATGTCATCCAGCGTGCCGGAGTAATTCAGCAGGATATAGGGGCAGCTGTCATAGGAACCGGTGGAGTAGGCGCCGCTGCGCTTGCCCTCGTTCTCGTAGACATCGATCCAGCGGTTTGTAAAGCCCTCCCGCACGACCTGCAGATAATCCTCACCCAGAGGAGCCAGCGCTTTCAGAACGGTCTCTTTGGCCTCTGCAAACGGGATCTTCTTGGAAACACCGGCAATGATGGGGGTGTAGATATCATACATGTGCAGTTCCTCCACACCCAGCAGGCGCTTGCGCAGGCGAATATAACGGTGCATTTTGTCCAGGTTCTGGTTTACGGTCTCGATCAGGTTATGGTAGACCTGAGGAGAAACATTGACTTCGTTTACGGCAGCTTCCAGAGTGTTGTCATAATGACGGGCCTGTGCCTGGAAGATCAACTGCTTTACATGGCCGCTGTAGACGCTGGCCAGGGTGCGGGAGTACTGTTTGTATACGCCGTAGAGCTTTTCAAAGGTTTCCTTGCGGACACGGCGGTCAGCGGACTCCTCCAGGGGAACAAAACGGCCGTGGGTGATCTGCACCATCTCGCCGTTTTCATCCATGACCTCCGGAAACTTCATGTCCGCATTGCTGAAAATGGAATAGGTCTGGCCGGGATTGCCGCAGACCTCAGCAGCGTCAGCCAGAAGCTTTTCCATATCCTTTGATAAAATATGGGGCTTTAAGCGCAGAGTATCCTCCAAGTCGATCCGGTAAGCCTCTAGCTCCGGGCATTGCTGATAGAAGCTCTCCAGCCGGTCGGGTTCCAGTTCCAGAATCTCGGGAGTGATAAAGGAGATGCTGCTCTGAATACCGGCCAGGATGCTGCAGAACCGCTGGTTCATCTCCTGATGGGTGTCATTGCCGGTATCCTGATCGCTGAGACAGGATACATAGACATCCAGATGGCTGAGCTTGCGGTACAGATCGGTATTCTGCTGCAGTGTCTGCAGCAGGCTCCGGGCGCTGTCACAGACATGGCCTTCCTGTGCGGCCAGCTTTCTGCCCATCTCCTGGGCCACCTTTACGTCTGCCTCCCAGGCATCCCGGTCAGCGTACATCAGACTCAAATTCCAGGTGTCTTCAACAGCTACCTGGTCACGTGTAGGTAATGTGTTTGCCATATTCTTGTCCTCTTTTCTCTTATAATATGTTGAAGGGATCGCTTTATCCATTGTATCACAGCATGGAAAAAATATCTACTTTTTCGTAACGATTCTCTTATGAGCTCTTATGAGAGGAGCGCCCTCCCTTCTTCTTACAAGACAGCATAATGCGATACATCATGGACTGATATATAAAATTTCTTTTCTTTGGTCCATTTTTTTTCGCTTTTTCATGAATTTCGGCATCTGTCAGGGGGGCAAAGTGGACCTGTATGCAGAAATTACTTCTTTGAGGCCACATTTTAGAAGAAAAAGTGGACTATATGATATATTTTATTTATATACGTCCACTCAAGCCTTATACTTGCAGAAAGAAAGGATATATAGTGGACCCAAATGGAGAAAAAAGTCTTATAGGATCATTTTAAAGAATTTTGTTCACCGAATCGGCTGCCATAATAACATCGGATGCGAAATATCGAGATCGAACAGTAACATTTTTCCCGGTGGGAAAAAAATATCTATAGACGAAATGATGCAGATATGATAGAATGAAGAAAATGCTTCGCATTTAACTTTTCTGAATCAATGTGCGCTGAAGCGCATGGAATCATGGTACAATGATAGAAATTCACCTATGAGGAGAAAGGTTG
>CAZFYD010000102.1:2108-8695 GCA_964523315.1 uncultured Acetatifactor sp. | reverse complement strand
TCTGCGGTACCGGTACGCAGAGCTGAATCCTCCTGCGCCTCCCCCGTTTCTATGCCCCCACATGCACTGAAAAGAAAAAGGATCAGACAAAGCATTCCCGTTTTCTTTTTTATTGACTTCATAAAATTCCTCTTTTGCTTGTTATTCAGTATTTTAATTTGTTATGAAAACTGAAACCATCGGAAGTCAAAATGACTTCCCGGCAGGAACACAAACACCACCTTCTGCAGTCCCTTCACCGGCTGCAGTTCAAAGGTATGGGCCGTATATTCCTCCTCCCGGGGAAACTCCACGATCTGATTTACGCTTTCCTCACCGACGAAGCGCACATGGATCGTGTTGTTCGGCAGCGGTGTCCGGCCGCAGATCGTGATCCGGCTGACGCCCTGCTGTCCGAAATCCATATCCGCATACTCCAGGGACACATTATTGCCGATGCCCTCGATGGCCTCCCCGGTCACCGTGAAGCTGTCCCCGTAGATCTGCTTATTTTCCACCACATGCAGCTCGGCAAAGGCTTTGTTCAGCCTGGTAAAGGAAAAACCGCCAAACTCCAGCGACTGTTTCGTGCAGATGCTCAGGGTTTTCAGGCCCTGCAGGCGCTTTATCAGCTTATAGGTCTCCGGCTGGAACACCTGCCACCGGCTCTGCTTATGATATACGCCCTCATACAGCAGCTCGCTGCCCTCTTCTCCCGGCAGTCCCTCCCAGAACTGGATAAACTGGGGATCGTTGGAGTTGGCAAAGATGGATACGGTGATCTCGTCCGAGCCATAGTCTCCGAAATCCAGGCCGGAAAAGCCCACTGCGCTGAAAGCATCCCTGGCCGTGGAGGCGCCGCTGGCAATCCCGCTTACCACCTCGCCCTGATGGCAGTTAAACAGTCCGCCCACCACAAACTGATAGGGATCCAATGTTGCAGGCCCCATATTTTCCACGGAAAATTCCATCTGGGAGATCAGCTTGACCTTATCCGTGCCGTTTTTACTCATGCAGCGCACATAGAAGTCTCCATCCCCCAGGGCGGTGATTACCGCCCTGTCTCCCCGGGCCTTAACCGTAACCACATTGGTCTCAATACCGGAGCTGTTGACCGCTTTCCAGAGGATCTCCTGATCTGTCGCATTCGCCGGGTGACAGACAGCCCGTACCGTAACCGTCGGCTTTTCAGGCATCAAGCGCTGTCCCTCCGCGCAGATCATCTCCAGCTTCCGCACCGGCACAAAGCCCACCGGCACCTGAGCCAGAGGCAGAAAGCGGTTCGGCGTCTGCAGCGCCAGACCCTCTCTCTTCTCCCCGGGCCGCACCGCAATCGTCAGGCTGGCCTCCCGAAGGCCGTCCGCCGTTCCCGCTTCCCGGATCCGCTGCACATAGCCGCTTTTATCCTCCTGCGTATATGCAGGCAGTTCTCCCGCATGAATACTTTCCCGGGCATCCCGTACGGTCACCCGGATCTCTCCCGGCCGGTCTCCAGCGGCAATGACCGCCATCAGCTTACCGCTGAACAGCTTGCGGATCGTCCCCTTATAAGGGTCATAATCCGTGCTGTCCCCATTATCCAGACCCACCAGGCTGCCGGCACCGGCAACCTCTACTTCCACATAATTACTTGCATTTTCCACCGGGAGTTCCCGCTCGTCCACTGCAGAGATCTCCACATACAGCAGATCCTCTCCATCGGCCCGCAAAGTCATACGCTCCGGGGGGATGGCCTGCTCACCGCCTGCGCTGCCGCCCTGCCAGGTCAGCATACGGCTGCCCTCCATCTTCTCGGCAGATAGTACCAGCGCCGCCGCATCCCCGCTGGTGCTGCGGCTCTCCCGGGCCGCCTCCCTGCCGTCCTCATCATAGGCTATGGCGCAGATTGTCCCCGGCACATAGGGCAGCTGCCAGTGTCCCACCAGCTCCTTGCCCTTTGCATGGTCGAGTTCCTGACTGCCATAGGAAATTCCGTTTACCAGCAGCTCCACTTTGGGCAGGTTGCTGGCAATCCTTACATCCACCAGCTGTCCTTCATTGAAATCCCAGTAGGGGAAAATATGAACAAACGGCATTTTCTTCCCATCCGTCCATTCTCCCCGGTAAATATAGTAAGCATCCTTGGGGAGTCCCGCCGTATCGATCTGACCGAAATAGCTGTTCTTGGTCTGATAGGGCGTGGGCTCTCCGATATAGTCAAAGCCAGTCCACAAAAACTGTCCGCAGGAATAGGGGGTATCCCGATCCATCGTGATACAGTATTCCTCGCACTTTGCTCCCCAGCTGGTGGTACTGTTGCCCAGAGAGGAGCACTGCTCGTCCTCATCCGTCAGCAGGGAGCGCTCCAGCGGGAAATGATAGATTCCCCGGCTCTTCACCACGGAAGCCGTCTCGCTGCCGTAGATCACCCAGTCCGGATGGGCCCTGTGATGTTCCTCATAGCAGCGCTCCGCATAGTTATATCCGGCCATCTTTGTGAGATCCGCGCATTTCTGGGCGCCCTCCCAGGGCATATAGTTGCTGCCGATGGTACAGGGGGCGTTCTCCCTGGCGTCATGCTCCCGCACATAACCCATCAGTCTGCGGGTAATCTCCTGCCCGTGGTCGCTGGCATGAGTATCATAGATCTCGTTGCCGATGCTCCACATCAAAAGACTCACATGGCTGCGGTCCCGGCGCACCCAGCTGCGCGCATCCGTCTCCGCCCAATCCGAAAAAAATCTGGCATAATCATATTGCGTCTTGGGAAGCTCCCACATATCAAAGGCCTCCGCAATCACCAGAAAGCCCAGCTCATCCGCCAGCTCCATGACCTCCGGCGCCGGCATATTGTGGGAGGTACGCAGGGCATTGACGCCCATGCTGCGCAGCTTCAGAAATTTCCTGCGCATGGCATCCCGGGAAAAGGCAGCGCCCAGCGCTCCCAAATCGTGATGCTCGCACACACCGTTCAGGCGCAGCTTCCGTCCGTTTAACAAAAAACCTTCTTCCGGGGTAAATACCTTACTGCAAAAGCCCACCTTCAGACTTTCTGTCTGAACGACCTGACCGTCCTGCAGCAGCTCCGTCTGCAGCGTATACAGATAGGGATCCTCCACATCCCACAGATGAGGGGTCTCCACGGTATAAGCACTGTAAAAACGGGCTCCATGCTCCAGCCTGCGCCCATCGGGGGTCTGTATGATCCTGCCGTCCGTCAGCGCATTCTCCTGGCCGCAGTCCACCGTATGCTGCCAGACAGACGGCAAACCATTCTCCGCATCAGCCCCTGATCTCATTGATGCGCCGCTTTCCGCACCATATCCTGCTGCCTGCGGCCCTGCATCCGTAAGGCGATACCGCAGCTGATATTTCTCCGCCGCCAGCTTTGGCACGCCGCCCTGAACGTCCGTCAGCTCCGTCTCGATCTGCAGCTCATATCCTTCTGCTGTTTCCCGTGCGGACAGATAGATCCCGTCACCGGCGATATGTACCTCTGGCAAAGTGAGCAGCCATACATTGCGGTAAATGCCCGCGCCGCTGTACCAGCGGCTGTTGGGAGACTGATGCACCACCTTCATGACCAGCAGGTTCTCCCCGTCCCGCAGAGCATCCGTCACATCATATTCAAAGGTGGAATAGCCGTATTTCCATGTCCCGATCAGCTGATCGTTCAGATAAAGGCTGGAATCCATATACACACCGTCAAAGCGCAGATGGATCCTCTCCCCCTCCTTTTTCTGAACCTGCCAGCATTTCTCATACCAGCCGATGCCGTCCTCATAGAGCCTGTCCGTCTGCCAGATCAGCCAGTCATGGGGCAGCGCCACCGGCGCAAGTCCGGCCTGCCAGATCTCTTTCTGTGCATACTCTACACCAAGCGCAGTCCTGGCAAACCGCCAGTCTGTGTTAAAAAGTACCTTCTGATTCATGTCTCCCTCTTTCCGCAGGCGGGGATTTCTGCTTTCCCGGGCTCCCGGCCTGCAAAATGATAACAATCTCTGGTAAAGGGCGTTACATCTGCCCCATTAACGCCTTTATATTCGCAGTAATGTCACCTCGAAACACGGCAGAGCCCGCCACGATCACATTGGCGCCTGCCTCCAGGGGAATCCGGATATTTTCCGCCGTCACGCCGCCGTCGATCTCCACATCCACGGACAGTCCCCGCTCCGTGATGGCTTTCCTGACCTGCCGGATCTTGTCCGTACAGACGTCCATGTATTTCTGCCCGCCGAAGCCGGGCTCCACCGTCATCACCAGCACCATATCCAGCTGCTCCAGCCAGGGCAGCACTGCTTCCACGGGAGTTCCCGGCCGGATACTGATTCCGACTTTCGCCCCCGCCTGCCGGATCGCATCGATGGTCTCCTGCACATGCTCCGTAGCTTCTATATGGAAGGTCACCATGTCCGCACCGCAGGCTGCGAACTCCGCCGCATACCGCTCCGGCTCCCGGATCATGATATGCACATCAAAAAAGATGTCAGTCCTCTTCCGCAAGGAAGCAATCACCGGCATCCCAAAGGAGATGGAAGGGACAAAAAGCCCGTCCATCACATCTATATGCAGGTACTGTGCGCCTGCCTGTTGTACTTCTTCTATCTGTTCCCCCAGCCGCCAGAAGTCCGCAGCCAGAATGGAAGGTGATAAAATATTCATCCTGTCATCCTCAACTTTCGTCCTGAACAATCATGAATATTTTATCAAATTCCCTGCCGCATAGCAACTATTTTCTGGCTTCCTCCACATCCTGTTTCAGAATCCTCCAAGCGTCCTCATGCTCCACATAGTATAAGGGACATTTTTTCCCGCCGCAGTCATAATGCCGCAGAATATCCTCCTCATCCAGCCCATAGGTGTCCGTCAGCCAGGCCAGCAGTGAGATCAGGCTGTCGTAGGTCTCCTGGGTAAACTGCCCGTTTTCCGCCTTATAACAGCACTCGATAGAGATAGAATCCTCATTCCGTCCCTTCACCGCATAAGCCATCTCATCCAGCGGGATGATCTGCAGGATCTCTCCCTCGATACCGATGATAAAATGAGCGCTGGCCCCCGGCACGTCATGCTTATCCTTCAGGTTCTCAAAATAGCTGCGGTTCTGCGCAGCGCTGGTGTTGGGGTTCGCCGTATAATGCACAAAGATGTTCTTCACTTCCCCCAGCGGATCTCCCGGTCTGGAATACTCGCTGATCGTCAGAAAATCCTCCGTCCATTCAGGATGCTTTTCATACTGGCCGGCATCGATTCCCTGAATCTTTTCCCCGAAAAGACTGAAGTTCCACCCCTCCGACTGCTCCCGGGAAACGGCCTGTCCCTCTGTCGGACTCTGCTCCCGCCGCAATCGGCATACGGCAAGGACGGAGCCCACCAGCAGCAGGCACAGCAGCACGGCCAGGAGCTGCTTTCTGCGGCGTATCTGCCGTTTTCTCCTGGCTATTGCCGCCTGCCTCTTTTGGGCATTTCTGTCCTGCCTTGTCGGCTGCCCTTTTACTTCCCTTTGCTGTCTGACTGACTGCTGTTTCACTGACTGCTGCCTTGCCCCCATCTTCAGTACCTGCCTCCTTTCTCTCTTGTCTTCGGAGCACAGTATAGCATGAAAAAGCATCTAATTCCTCTATTATTTCTTAAATTTTCTTAAGAATTTATGATTTTATTGCCAAGCGGCTTCCCGGAAGCGCATTGACCTTGCAAACACCTCCGCATCCTCCTTGGAAAAATGCCTCTGGTTCATGGTAATCACATAGCACCAGGGAGAATCTTCCCGGGCAATGCAAACATACCAGATATCGGCAGTCTGATACTCCTCCGGTATGGGATTCCCTGCCTGAGCGGCCTCATCGATCTCCGTCAGCGCATATTGATCCACATTGAACATGCACAGCATAGCCTGTTCCTCACAGTATTCCATCGGCTCCCACTCCATGACAGGCTCCGCATGGTTGTAAAGCAGCCGGACTTCTGACAATATCCCATCCGTAAAGGTAAGGCGGTCTTCTGTCGGCATACGCATGATACAGGCCGGCGCCCGCCATTCAGGGTATCCCCAATCACTGCTGCCATTGGCCCACTCATTCTCCTCTTCCGGCCATCTGTAGGTCATACCGCTCCAGCCTTCCAGATCTGCACCCAGATCTGTACGAAACTGATCCGGTCGGATGTAGAGGTAAATATCAGGCGGAAATCCATACTTCTCTATCCATTGAAAGAGTTCGCCCGTTACATTTATGGCATCCATCTGTTCAAACTTATTCGAACTATATCCGGAATAAAAATGTCTGTCATAAAGCCATACAGCCAGATAATCATTGCATCTCTCCAGATCTATTTTAGAAATGCTGTTATCCTCCGCAAAACGGATGCGGAGCAGAAAATCCGCTCCGGTCTTCGGATCCCTGATCCGGCAATTCATTCCTGCCTCACTGGAAGTACTGCCGTTGTCATACGCCTCCTGCCAGCTAGTTTCCTGATACCCGGCGTAAAGCTCAAGCAGAGGCTCCGGCTCCTCCAGCAATTCTCTCAGACGCTCCAGCGTCAGCACTTCTCCCCGATCCAGACTCTGCAGGATCTCCAACTGCCGCTGCGGCGTTTCCGTATCATAGGATGGGTAAAGCTCCCTGAGGTCGTAG
>CAZFYD010000102.1:0-2008 GCA_964523315.1 uncultured Acetatifactor sp. | reverse complement strand
CCGCCGCAGCTCCCACCAGGATTGCCCCCGGCTTCTTATATTTCAGCACATTTCGGATACGGCTGCCGGTATCCCCCTCCCCAAAGGCCAGCGGCGTCCCGCAGAAAATGCGTTTTCCCGTTGCCAGAGTCAGCAGGGATGCAGAGTATTCCTTTTTCACATCGCTGCCCAGCCTGCGGATCACCGCCTCGTCGCAGGACATCTCCATATCCCGCCCGCTGAAAAAAAATGCCGCCCACACCAGAGGATTAAACCAGTGGATGCACAGTGCCAGATAGCTGACCATTCTGATGATATGGTCTCCCCGCCGGATGTGGATCTGCTCATGCAGCAGCACATATCGCCGCTCCTCCTGCGTCATTCCCTCCGGCAGATAGATCCGGGGACGGATGACTCCCAGCACAAAGGAGGTAGGGAGCTTTTCCTTACAATAGATTCGGGGAGCCGGTCGTTTCCCCCGGCGGAGCAGGCCCTGTTCTGCAGCCGCCTCCTGCTCCCCCATCTCGTAAGCGCCCTTCAGACTTCTCTTAAACACTGCCAGGGAAGTCCCGCCGTACAGTACCATGGCCAACACCCCGACACACCATAGTATTCCGGCGGTCTCCGTCAGATTCTGCAGAGAAAATACCGCAGTTCCGGTCTGTTTCCGGTCAGATGCTGTTCGGCTCTCTTCCTCCCGGAGCATCACTTCGTCCACAGCCTCCGGCACCGGCAGGAGTATTGCCGGATTCGCCCCATCCGGAAAATCCTCCGGAATATACTGCACCTCCCCCTGCTGCGCTGCGGGAGCATTCACCGTTCCCAGCAAGGACACCGGCAGAGAAAAGGATACCGGGCATAACAGACGAAACAGCACCACCGCCCAGAGACAGTAGGAAATACCCTTCGGCGCCCTGCGCAGCAGCAGACGCAGCAACAGAACTGCCACAGTCACAGCCGCCCCTGTCAGACTCATATTCAATACCCTGATAAAGCATTCCTGCAGCATCGCTATCTCCCCTTTCTGCCTTGCCTTTACTGATCCTCATACTCTTCTATCAGCTTTTTCAGTTCCTCTATTTCCTTCTCCCCCAGCTTCTGGCGTCTGGAAAAAGCCGTCAGGAACCGGGGAAGGGAGCCGCCGAAGATCTCCTGTATAAACTGCTCTCCCTGTGCTCCCTGAAATTCTTCCCTGCCGATCTTTGTCACCACGGTACTGTTTTCGTTGGCAAATATCCCTCTTTCGCATAATCTTTTCAGCATGGTATAGGTGGTGGTTCGTTTCCAGTCAAAGGCTTTCTCGCACAGCTTTACCAGCTCTCCTGTGGTCAGCGGCGCTCTCTCCCAGATCAGTTCAGCCAACTCCTGTTCCATCTTTCCCAGCTTATACCGTTCCATAGTTACCTCACTTCATTATGCTTTGTCTAATCTCTTTAGTCAGTTTTAGTCTAACATTATTAGACAATTCTGTCAAGAAGAAACATTTTTTCATTTGTTTTTTGGCGTTACTATTTGCAGCCGATTTGGACAGATACACAGATTCGTCGAGCTTGCTCGTAAGAAGCTGTATATCTGTTCCAAATCTGACTGCGAAGCTCTCTTTATATGTGTTTCAGTTTTTTCACAAAGTCCCGGTAAAGAAAAGCCGAAATAATCAGGGTTATCCCGTCCGCTGCAATCTGCGTCCAGGCAACGCCATACATTCCAAAAATAGCGTTCATCAAAAAGAGTACGGGAATGTTAAATATCCCTTCACGGCAAAGCGTCACAAGCAGTGATTTTCCGCCGTCGCCCATCGCCTGGAATGTATAGCATATCTTTTTGTTGTAAAACAGAATCGGCGTAACCAAAAATCCGATCCGTACAAAATTCGCAGCCAGTTGGACGGTTTCCGGTTCGTCAATAAACAGTCCGGCGATCTGATTGGCGAAAAGTTCAAAGACGGCAAGGCAAACGAGGTTAATGACCAGGCCCGCGTTCCGGGCGCAGCGGATGGCCTCCGTCATGCGCTTATGGTTGCCGGCGGCGT
>CAZFYD010000101.1:0-8703 GCA_964523315.1 uncultured Acetatifactor sp. | reverse complement strand
GACTGCGAAGCAGGAACCTCCACCCAATGAGCAAAACACGGCTGCGATAGCAGACACAAGCAGCTGTGCAGCAGCGGGTTTTGCGAATGCAGCGTGGAGGGGCTGTAAATAGTAACATATTTTTTTAATATTGTGTAAAAAATATTTGACAGGTGAATGGAAATCAGGTATGATAAATTAAAATGAAAACGTTTTCCTAAAGGAAAATTGGGATCACTGAACGTAGACAAACATGTATGATGGAAAGGAGTTTCGAGAAAAATGACTTTGGAGGAGAGATTGCACGGATGGACCGGCAAGCTTTACGGCAAGGATATTGAGGGATGCAGCGGGCAGGAACTGTTTTACAGTATTCTGAATGTGACCAAGGAGCTGATGGCCGAAAAGCCCGTTATCAGCGGGGAGAAGAAGGTATATTATATTTCTGCGGAGTTTCTGATCGGCAAGCTGCTGAGCAATAACCTGATTAATCTGCGGATCTATGAGGAGATGGAAGAGCTTCTGGCCCGGAAAGGCAAGAGTCTGGCGGAGATCGAGGAGCTCGAGCCGGAGCCTTCTCTTGGCAACGGCGGACTGGGACGGCTGGCTGCCTGCTTTCTGGATTCCATCGCTACGCTGGGACTGCCCGGAGACGGTATCGGCCTGAACTATCACTTTGGCTTATTCAGACAGGTGTTTGCGGACAATCTGCAGACGGCAGAGAAAAATGCATGGATTGAGAAGCAGTCCTGGCTGACCAAAACAGATACCACCTATACGGTAATGTTTGGGAAAAAGAAGGTAAAGAGCCGCCTGTACGATATTGATGTGGTGGGCTATGAGAGCGGGATCAATAAGCTGCATCTCTTCGATATTGAGAGTGTGGATGAGTCTCTGGTTAAGGATGGCATTGATTTTGACAAGACGCAAATCGAGAAGAATCTGACCTTGTTCCTATATCCCGATGATTCCGATGAAGCGGGTAATCTGCTGCGTATCTACCAGCAGTATTTCATGGTTAGCAGCGGGGCGCAGCTGATTATTGAGGAGCTGGAGAGCAAGGGCTATGATCTGCATCAGATGAACGAGCATGCGGTGATCCAGATCAACGATACCCACCCCACCATGGTGATTCCGGAGCTGATCCGGATCCTGACGGAGGAGAAGGGCTTTACGATGGATGAGGCTGTGGCAGTGGTCAGCAGGACCTGTGCCTATACCAATCATACGATTCTGGCAGAGGCTCTGGAGAAATGGCCCCTAGAATATCTGGAGAAGGTGGTTCCCCAGCTTGTGCCGATTATCAAAGAGCTGGATGTGCGTATCCGCAAGCTGTACCCTGATGAGAGGGTACAGATTATTGACAAGGATAAGAGGGTGCATATGGCGCATATCGATATCCATTACGGATTTTCCGTAAACGGTGTGGCAGCCATCCACACGGAGATCCTGAAGGAGACGGAGCTGAATCATTTTTACAAGCTGTATCCGGCAAAATTCAACAATAAGACCAACGGTATTACCTTCCGGCGCTGGCTGCTGTCCTGCAACCGGGAGCTGACGGCTCTGCTGGAGGAAAAGATCGGCAGTGCGTTTAAAAAGGATGCGGCAGAGCTGGAGAAGCTGCTGGCGTTTCGGGATGATGAGGCTACGCTGGATGCTATTGCGGCTATCAAGAAGGGCAAGAAGGAGGCTCTGGCCGCCTACATCCGGGAGAAGGAGGGCGTAGAGCTCGATCCCGGCTCCATTTTCGATATCCAGATCAAGAGACTGCATGAGTACAAGCGGCAGCAGATGAATGCCCTGTATATTATCCACAAATATCTGGAGATCAAAAAGGGCAAGGCGCCGAAGCGTCCCATTACCTTTATTTTCGGCGCAAAGGCGGCTCCCGCATATGTGATCGCTCAGGATATCATTCATCTGATTCTGGTGCTGCAGGAGATCGTGAACCATGATCCTGATGTGTCTCCTTATCTGAAAGTGGTGATGGTGGAGAACTATAATGTCAGCTATGCGGAGAAGCTGATTCCCGCCTGTGATATTTCCGAGCAGATCTCTTTGGCCAGCAAGGAGGCCAGCGGCACCGGCAACATGAAGTTTATGCTAAACGGCGCTGTGACCCTGGGCACCAGCGACGGCGCCAATGTGGAAATCAATGATCTGGTGGGGGATGAGAATATCTATATTTTCGGCGAGAAGTCCGATGACGTCATTGCCCATTACGCCAATGCGGATTACAAGCCCAAGAAATACTACCGCAACAGCAAGGTGATTAAAGAAGCGGTGGACTTTATTGTGGGCGAGCAGGCTATGGCTGTGGGACACAGGGAGAATCTGGAGCGCCTGTACCATGAGCTTTTAAATAAGGACTGGTTTATGACGCTGTTGGATCTGAGAGATTATATCAAAGTGAAGGATAAGGTGTTTAAGGATTATGAGGATCAGGCCAAGTGGAAGCGCATGAGCTTGGTGAACATCGCCAAGGCGGGCTTCTTCTCCTCCGACAGAACTATTGCAGAATATAACAGAGATATCTGGAAGCTGCAGTAATGAGGTGCAGGATATGACGACAGGAAAGACTAAGAAAAAGGGCAGCAGGCGGCAGAGCGGGATTCTGATGCCTATCTCCAGTATTCCGTCGAAGTACGGGATCGGCGGTTTTTCCAGGGAGGCTTATGCATTTGTGGACTTCCTGAAGGCAGCGGGGCAGAAGCTGTGGCAGATTCTGCCCCTGGGCCCTACGGGCTACGGGGACTCACCGTACCAATCCTTTTCCACCTTTGCGGGAAACCCCTACTATATTGACCTGGAGGAGCTGATCCGGGCGGGCTATCTGACGGAAAAAGAGTGTGAGAGACCGGACAGCGGCAGGGATGCCTCCTGTGTGGATTATGAAAAAATATGGCTGACCCGTTTTGCGCTGCTGCGGAAGGCATATGAGCGGGCTGTAAAGGCAGGCCTTCTGCAGGAGAGGGATTATCTGGACTTTGCCAGGGAGAATGAAGCCTGGCTGCCGGATTATGCGCTGTACATGGCTGTAAAGGAACATTTTAAGTATGTGTGCTGGGTGGAATGGGATGCGGATATCCGTCTGCGAAAGCCTCAGGCACTGCAGGAATATCGGGAGAAGCTGGCAGAGGAGATCGGCTTTTATCAGTTCCAGCAGTACTTTTTTACCCAGCAATGGAAAGCGCTGAAGGACTATGCCAACAGAAAGGGGATCCGCATTGTGGGAGATATCCCGATCTATGTGGCCTTTGACAGTGCGGATACCTGGGCAAATCCGGAATTGTTCCAGCTGGATGAGCAGAATCTGCCTCTGGGTGTGGCAGGCTGTCCTCCCGATGCGTTCTGCGCTACAGGACAACTCTGGGGCAACCCGCTGTACCGTTGGGAGTACCACAGGGAAACCGGCTATGCCTGGTGGATCCGCCGGATCGCTTATTGCTATCAGCTGTATGATGTGGTGCGAATCGACCATTTCCGGGGCTTTGAATCCTACTGGTATGTGCCCTACGGCGATGAGACGGCTCAGTTCGGCCACTGGGTCAAGGGGCCAGGCTATGATCTGTTCCGGGCACTGAAGGAAGCGCTCGGGGACAGGGATGTGATTGCCGAGGATCTGGGCTTTATGACCAGAGAGGTGGCAGCGCTGGTAAAGAAAACCGGCTATCCCGGTATGAAGATCCTGCAGTTTGCCTTTGACGGCAGCGCAGATAATGCCTATCTGCCTCATAATTATCCCACCAACTGTATTGTATATACGGGCACCCACGACAATGAGACTGCTCTTGGCTGGTACCGGGGGCTGAAAGCATCGGGTCGCCGCTGTGTGAAAAGCTATCTGGGAGCAAAAAATGTCAGGGAGGCGGAGATTCCCTGGTATCTGATCCGGATGGCTATGGCCAGCGTGGCGGATACCGCTGTGATTCCCATGCAGGATTATCTGGGACTGGATAACAGCGCAAGGATGAATACTCCCTCCACTCTGGGCGGCAACTGGGCCTGGCGGATGCTGCCGGGACAGGCCTCAAAGGAGCTGGCGCAAAGGATCAGGGAACTGTCCGTGATCTACGGAAGAACAGAAGCAGAATAATAATAGTGGATAAGAGAAATGCGCTGCAGCCATTAACAGGTGCGGCGCATTTTGAGGTCATGAATGCAGAGCCATGTAGGAATTGTGGTATTCCTGGCGATAGGTTACATCCTCGTCAAACCAGTCCGGGGGCAGGAAAGCTTCGGCGGCGTCTTTGCTGCCGAATTCCACCTCGGCCAATACCAGGGGGGCCAGGTCTCCCTCAAATACATCCAGCTCGATGGTCAGGCTGTAGTCCTTTGGCGGGGCGGGAAATCCGGGTTTGAAACCGGGGGAAGCCAGAGGGATCAGATAGCGGGTCTTGGACAGAATCCGTCCGTCAGCCTTGTCACGCAGATGGTAGTAGGCTTCTTCACTGAGCCACAGATTGTGTTCCTCCCTAGCCATCATGCCGCTGCCCTTGTAAGTCATATAGTAATCTTCGTTCTCCTTGCGCACCCGCACTACCGGGTTGATGGACAGATAAGCCTGTTCAATGTGAAGACTGGGATAGCTTTCCAGATCTGCAGGAAGGGTTTTTAAGGTAAATTTGCGTTCGATTTCCATAGGTATATCTCATTTCTTTCTGATGACGTTGATAGGCAGAAGCCTTATATCTATAGTATACTCTATTTTTGCAAGAAAAAAAAGGGTGACATGGAAAAAAATTAATGCTATACTTTCAAAAAAGCAACAGAGATGGAGGTATATGCAGATGAGCAGAACAGCGGTATTTTTTGCAGAGGGATATGAGGAGATAGAGGCGCTGACAGTGGTGGATATTTGCCGCCGTGCAGGCATAGAGGTACAGATGGTATCGGTCAGCGGTAAGCAGACAGTGAAGGGATCCCACGGCATCGGGGTGCAGATGGATACGACCTTTGAGGCGGTGGATTTTGACAGTCTGGATATGCTGGTACTGCCCGGCGGTATGCCGGGAACCAGAAATCTGGAGGCTCATCAGGGACTGATGGAGCAGGTGGACGCCTTTCACCGGGCCGGGAAATATGTGGCGGCGATCTGTGCGGCGCCCAGCATATTGGGTCACCGGGGGATCCTGCAAGGCAGGAAGGCAGGCTGCTATCCCGGCTTTGAGGAGCATCTGACCGGGGCACAGGTATCCCTGGATCCGGCTTCAGTGGACGGAAATGTGATCACCGGCAGGGGGATGGGCTGCGCTATCCCCTTTGGACTGGCCATTGTGGCACAGCTGCTGGGACAGGAGCAGGCGGACCGGATCGCTGAGGGCATCGTATATCAGGCATAACGGAAAGAGAGGCAAAATAGATGGAGGAGAGGACAGATAAGGGCTTCAGCGAGAGGATTACCCGGGGGCTGCTGCAGTTTATCCAGGACAGTCCCAGCATGTTTCATGTGATTGATAATGTCAAAAGGCGTCTGACGGAGACGGGATTTGAGGAGCGCCGGGAAGAGGACAAATGGGAGATAAGACCCGGGGGAGCCTATTATGTGACACGCAATGATTCTTCGCTGATCGCATTTAGGCTGCCCGTCACCTGCAGCAGATGGGAAGAGCGTCCTTTTCAGGGCTATCATATTGCGGCGGCCCACAGCGATTCCCCTTCCTTTAAAATCAAGGCAGTGCCGGAGATTGTTTCGGAGAAGCGGTATGTACGGCTGAATGTGGAAATGTACGGCGGTATGATTCTGTCCACCTGGCTGGACAGGCCGCTGTCCGTGGCAGGCAGGGCGGCCGTGCGCAGGGAGGATGGGAAAGTGTCCATGCGGCTGGTGAATCTGGATCGGGATCTGCTGGTGATTCCCAATCTGGCTGTGCATATGAACCGGGAGATCAATAATGGTTATGCTTATAATCCTCAGGCGGACATGCTGCCCTTGATGGCGCTTATGGGGGACGGGGTTTCCCCGCGGGCTGACAGTCAGGGGGATGTGTCCGGCATGCTGGCCCGGGAGATCGCCAAGGCCCTGGAGATCCATCCGGAGGATATTCTGGACAGCGATCTGTATCTGTATGTGCGGGAAAAGGGACGGATACTGGGAGCGAATGGAGAATTTGTGCTTAGCCCCAAGCTGGACGATCTGCAGTGTGTCTATGCGGGGCTGGAGGCCTTTACGGCCAGCGTGCCGGCAGGCTATGCCAATGTGCTTGCAGTGTTTGACAATGAAGAGGTGGGAAGCGGCACCCGTCAGGGGGCGGATTCCACTTTTCTGGAGGATGTGCTGGTGCGGATCCAGGACAGTCTGGGATATGGCCCCTCCGTCTACAGGCAGCTGGTGGCCGAGAGCTTCATGATCTCAGCGGACAATGCCCATGCGGTGCATCCGGCCCATCCGGAGAAAGCGGATCCCACTAACCGGCCCATGCTGGGCGGCGGTGTCGTCATCAAATATCACGGCGGTCAGAAATACACTTCTGATGCACTGTCTGCGGCAAGGATGAGGCAGTGGTGCGAGCAGGCCGGGGTGCCCTGCCAGACCTTTGCCAACCGGTCGGATGCAGTGGGAGGCTCTACCTTGGGCCATATTTCCACGGCCCATGTATCCCTGTCCAGTGTGGACATCGGTCTGCCTCAGCTGGCCATGCATTCGGCGGTGGAGACCGGCAGCAGCCGGGATACGGCTTATGCTGTGGCGGCCCTTGAACAGTTCTGGCAGGAGTAAGGGCAGCATCATAGGTTCATGTTTTCTGTCCTCTCCGCATATGTTGTTTGAAGAAAAAACTTCCTGCCGGGGAACGGATGCGGTACTGCCGGACAGGGGAAGGAAAATATGAATCAGAAACTGGAGAACCTGCTGAATCTGGCGCTGGAGACACCCGAGGCGATTCGTCTCAGCACGGATAATCTGAATGTGGGCTTTGACAGTGCAGCCCGCAGCTGGGAGCTGATTGTGAAATATCACGGCAGCCTGACGGGGCTGGAGAGTCTGGGGGTATCTGTAGAACCGCTGATTAACAGCTATGCGATTCTGACGGTGCCCGAGCAGCTGGTGGAGGCTGTGAGCCGCATTGAGGAAATTGAATATGTGGAAAAGCCCAAACGGTATTATTATCAGGATATTGGTCCCGCAGCGGAGTCATGTCTGACACAGGTGACACTGCGGGACCCTTTTTTGTCCGGGGAGGGGGTGCTGGTGGCAGTGCTGGACTCCGGTATAGATGCTTTCAGACCGGAATTTCAGGATGCTGCGGGTCGTACCCGGATCCTGTATCTCTGGGATCAGACTCTGCGGCCGGAGGCGGAGGATCCGCTGCGCAGCCCCCCGGAGGGCTTTGCCCGGGGGGTGGAATTTACGGCTGAGCAGATCAACCGGGCGCTGGAAGCAGGCAGCGTCCAGACGCAGTATACTCTGCTGCCCAGCCGGGATGTGAGCGGTCACGGCACGGCAGTGGCGGGAATCGCCGCAGGCTGCCTGCCCGCCTATTTTGGGGAAAATGCAGGGGGGACGGGCAGCGTGAATCCGGGTATGAACGCAGGGACGCCCGGCAGTCTGTATCGTGGGGCGGCTCCGGCGGCTTCCCTGCTGGTGGTGAAGCTGGGAATGCCTCAGGAGGAGGGCTTCCCCCGTACCACGGAGATCATGCGGGGGGTGACCTATGCGCTGCGGAAGGCGGCGCAGCTTGGGATGCCCCTGGTCATTAATCTGAGCTTCGGCAACACCTACGGTTCCCATGACGGCGGCTCTCTCCTGGAGCGGTTTCTGGACAACGCGGCGGAGATTGGGCGCACCGTGATCTGTGTGGGCAGCGGCAACGAGGGAAATTCCGCCGGACATGCGGCGGGAAACCTGTTGACCGGGGAAGGCGGCGCAGGGACAGGAGCGGAGAGCACGGGGAACGCCCGGACGGCGGAGATCCAGCTGGCAGTGGCGGAGTATGAGCGCTCCCTGAGTATCCAGCTGTGGAAAAATTACAACGATATATACCGGATCATTCTGCGCTCCCCCGGCGGGGAGGAGGCGCCGTTGCCCCAGTCCCTGCAGGGAGGCAAGTTCACGCTGCAGCTGGAGCAGACCCAGGTGCTGGTGTACATGGGAGAACCCCTGCCCTATGCGGTGGCCCAGGAGATTTATCTGGATCTGATTCCCCTGGAGAGTGGCGGGGGCCAGCCCTCTGTAGGAGGAGCGCTGCCGGGAGGGATTGTCAGACGGTATCTGACCAGCGGGATCTGGACCATCCGCATTGAGCCGGTGCAGGCGGTTACCGGGCAGTATTACCTGTATCTGCCCAGCTATGCGGCCCGCAGCAGCCGCAGCGGTTTCCTGCGCCCTGCGCCCCAGGTGACCCTGACCATCCCCTCCACAGCAGCCAAGGTAATCACTGTGGGAGCCTACGATAGCACCTACGACAGCTATGCGGATTTTTCCGGCAGGGGCTATGCGGACGCCGGACGCACCGTGGGTGTGGTCACTGCCGGTCTGGTAAAGCCGGATCTGGCGGCGCCGGGAGTGGGGATCCTGGCGCCGGACATTTACGGAGGCTACAGCCCTTTTACCGGCACCTCCTTTGCCACGCCCATCGTATCCGGCAGCGCCGCCCTGCTGATGGAGTGGGGCATCGTGCGGGGCAATGATCCCTTTCTATACGGGGAGAAGGTAAAAGCCTATCTGCGTGCCGGGGCACGCCCTCTGCGCAGCGAGCGGGAGGTGCCCAATGACAGGGTGGG
>CAZFYD010000100.1:0-8794 GCA_964523315.1 uncultured Acetatifactor sp. | reverse complement strand
CCTGATTGCTGCAGGTGGTTTGTCCCACAGATCAGTTACCTGTGCCGGTGGATCCAGTCCCAGAAGTTAATGATTCGAGTTCCCGGGCTTCATCCTGGGCTGTTCTTAAGATGTTGCGTTTTCCCCGGGCATCGGCCTGGCGGTATAAATTTATTAGTTCCTGCTCCTCTTCTGTTAGTTCTCCTTCTTCTTTTCCAAGAATAAGCCAGTTTAAAGTAACATTTAGACAATCGGCAATTATTACTACTTTATCGTAGCTTGGTTTTTGTTTCTCCCATTTCCTGATCGTTGCATTTGGAAAACCTGCTTTTGTTTCTAGGGCTTTAATTGTTAATCCGTTTTCCTTACATTTCTGTGTAATTCTTTCATAAAGTGTCATAAAAAACCTCTCTAAAATTGCTAATTATCTATTGTCAATTAGAGAATTGGCAATTATACTAAAACTGTGGGACAGATGTCCCATTTAAAAGACGTCTTAAAGGTAATTGTAACACAGTTTCAGCTGAATGTGAAGCCCTGGAGCAGCTGCCGTGTCAGAGGCCCAGGAGAAAAAAAGGAGTGATGAAATGAAGTTACTGGAAGTTAAGGGAAGATTTAGTGTATCAAGTATTTACAATGATCCTTCTTTTGATGAGGAGTTTAAGAAAGCTTATGGTTCTGTTTTCTTTGATATTTGTGTAGAGAAAAAAGCACGTCATTGTGAAGATACGGATTTCTTTTATGTTTACGGAAAACCTGCTTTTTTCGATACTATTTTATCAGATGTTCAGGTTTGTCTGTATGCTTCGTCGTCCCTGGAGCGTGTTAGCAAATTTCTTTTAAGTTTGGTTCCCTATGAGGAGCAGTCAGAGAATCCGGCAGTAGAGGAGGAGACAGTCAATGAAGTGGAAATGCATACAGATCTGGAAAGTGTTTCGGAGAGAATTTCTGAATTTCGAGGAGGCAGCGTTCTTTCCGGGAACGTTGGTGACGATCTTCCTGTTGGAGATTCTATTTCTGCTGATTCTGGGGCTTCTGTCCCCGCTGCTGATGAGCCGGTTGACGATCTGGGCCCGGATCCTGATGTTGTTGTAAAAGATTGTGCGGATTATTCTGTGCTTGATGTAGCTGTTTTGGTTCTGTCGGCGCTGATCGGAGGTGCTAAGTATGCCTAGACGGTTGGAGACGGTACATAAAACAGTGAGGTTTACTCAGGATCAGATTGATTTTATCAATGCGCAGGGCAGCGGTACCTTTACTGATAACCTGTGTGGCCTCTTGGGGGAGCTGATGACCGGGGAAACAGATCGTGTCAGAGCCTTAAAGCGTTATGATGAGTCGATTGGTATGCAAAAGGCTCGGTTGGATCGTATGCTGCGGTATTCTTATGATTACGCCAGGTATCTGAATTCACTCTCTCACTCGCTCGAACTAGCCAGCGGGCTGGAAGAGCTGCTGCAGGAAGACGGCAAGCCCCCGAAATCTCCCAGACCGGGAGATTACCTGTGATTTACATATCGCTTCCTGGATCGTTGCCTTTGGAGCCCCGGATAACTATAAAAGGCGCCGGGCTGCGCCGCCGACCCCCTCCAGTACCTTTGACGGGTCACGGCGGGCGGGGCCTCCTCCAGGAGAGGAGTAATCCATGATTTTGCTTATATATGCGGGTGGTTTTTGGTGGGTCGGGCTCCATCGCCGAGGCTGTGTAAACGAGTGTATAACCCGCATCTTAGGTTGCCGTGGGTAACCTGGTGTGCGGGTTGTGGGCAAGCTGTGTATAGCAGCCCCACCGCTATGCACAGCTTGTCCATGAGCCGTGCACCTGGTTATCCATGGCAACCTGCGGGTTATGCACCGTTTGCACAGCCTTCCCCGGGCGGAGCCCCACCAAAAACCATGCCCGCACCTGGTAAGGCAGCCCGGTTTTTTGCAGCACTGTGTGCTGCGCCCCGCCCGACGGGACCCGGCAAAGAACCGGAACCAACGAGGCGGCGCAGCCCGGCGCCAACAGCATAACTCCGGGGCGACTTCCGGCGGGTCTGGGCCCCGCCGTGAAAACGCATCCAGGTGGCGGATCTCTGATCTATAGGGATCCCCGGAAAGCATTTTTGCAGCGGCTTATCCAAACCAAAGGGCGGATCCGGCAGCTGCAGTTTAACAACCTCATGGCCGGGTGCCCGCCGGGCGGACATAACCGTTCGTGCGGCGCTCCATACCTGGGCTGATTATTAGTAATTTCCGGTCAGTGCCGCACCTGAGCCCCTCCCGGCTGGCGTCCTTGTCCTTATCCTGAATAAGGGGCGGTTTTAATAATACATTACCTACAGATTGGAGGAATATATCACATGTTGCAAGCAATTATCTTATTTGTGCGTACTTATCAGCTGCCGCTGCTATGCGCTTTGGGCGGCTTTGGCGTGGGCGTCTATATATACGGCTCCCGCAAGCTTTATAAACTCCACGCTAAGCAGGTCGAAGAGATGCACTTACATCCGGATGAGCCTGTCCCTGCACTGCCTGAAAAGCTAAGGCAGACCGCTTTAGCGTTTGAGATCGCAGGATTTATTATTTTGTTGGCCGCTTGTCTGGGCATGCTTTTACTCGGCCATTTTGATAAGTATCTGGCCATGCTGGGCATTGGCAGGTGATGGCTATCTCCGGGAAACTTACGGTCAGACGTGCCGGGAGATCTCCGGGGAACTGCTGTCTTTTCAGGAGTGGCTGTCTTGGAAGTACGGCTACACTCCGCAGAAACTGTATGACCTCTGTACGACTACGGGCCGGTACGGAGATTATAACAAGGTTATGGCATGGTACCGCCGCCGGTACCAGCAGGAAAACGAACTGCGGGAGCAGCTGCTGGCTGCTAACCCGTTCACATAATTACAAGGAGGAAATAAAAATGGATATGACACAGAGTTTTACTAACAAAGCTAAGATTTTAGTACTTTTCGCTAACAATTATGACATGGTGACGGATGGTAAGCAGATGACTGGCTGCTCCGTGCGGTATCTCTTTTGGGGAGAGCATGGAGAGCAGCTGCTGGAGCAGAGCCAGTATGATGTCAGCAAGTCGGTGGGGATACAGCCGGCAAAGGTTTCTATGGATTCGGCGATGCGGGTTAAAGTGCCCATCTGCCCTGCAATCTATGAGGGCACCTTTGAAACCAAGGTCGGCGGTGACGGCAAGCCGGTGCTGCGCCTGGTGGATATTGCGTATTATTCTAACGTGCGTTTTTCAGAGCATATCGTGCCCGGACTGGTGGTGCCTGGCATGATTATACATCAAGAGCCGGTGACTCAGGCCGAAAAAGCCCTTGCTGCAGCTGCAGAGATCTCCTCGGAGAAGAAAGCCGGTAAATAGGTAAAGTGTAATGTATGATGAATCCCTTATTTTAGATGAAATGCCGGAATCAGACGGTGAGCAGTCGCTGCTTACCGTCTCCGGCGGGGATGCCGACTCTATTCCCTACACTGTTATTGCGGAGTTGGATAATTCCCGGGAGCTGGAGCTGCTGGAAGAGATCTCCGGCAGCTCCCAGGAGCTCCTGCAGTATATACAGAGCCAGGATGACAGTGTACAGCTGGAGTACCTTAGGATCCTGGCGGAAAATAGTGAGGATACCGACCTGCTGGAGGTATTGCAGGAGGTATCCGAAAGTAACCAGGAGCTGTTGATATCTAATCAGCGTTTGGAGCTACAGATGGAGACCGGTATCAGCATCCTTTTGATCTTTATGATCGTAGGATTGCTGCATTATATATATAAATTTTTGCGCATGTTTTTTTAGCGTGGCACAAATAGCTGCAGTACTGATCATGCTGCAGTAAGGTTGTGGCACAGAAAGGAGGAAAAAGCTATGGGCGGTATTTTACTTTCTGCTGATTCTGGCAGTGTGCTTGCGGGCGTGGTGACTTCTGCTATGCTTAACGGCGTCCTGAATGAGGTTGTGGGTGTCCTGCCGGTTTGTTTTCCGGTTATGGTATCCTTCATCGCTCTGCGTAAGGGCATTTCTTTTGTAGGCTCTATCCTGCGTTCTGCTTAAACAGTTGTAACCTCATCTGTTAGGCGCTGTCTGCCCCGGGGTTGCTGCTCCGGGGCATTTTTATGGGGATTGATATGATAATGGAACTGATTTATAAACTGCTGCGGATCTTCCGGGCTTTGGAATACGGAGATCTCCTTGGGATCGTCCTGGCGATCCTGGCATTGATATTATTGTTAAGGAGGCGAAACAAGAAATGAAATGTTGGACAAAGTATGTGCTGCCTTTAGTTATTGCTTTATTTGTGTTTTTAGGCAGCTTTTTTTCTTTATATGTAAATGCAGCGGGAGCAGTGGAAACGGAAGATACGGATAACCCTTACGCATTAGATAATATATTACCGCTTATTGATGGTGATTTATATGATTACAACTTTGTATGTACAGATTCTTCGTATGTTTATTTGTTTTCTCTTACTTGTCCTTCTCTGGTTGCTTTAGATAGTAGTAATGGCTATTATAATGTATATCCGTCTGATGACGGTTATTTGTTTATTTATAAGTTGTTTGACGGGGAATGGATTTTACATAATGATGTTCATATTTACGGTTATGATTCGGAGCATCGTTCTACTTTGACTTCTGCTTCTTCTTTTTATTCTTCTAATTTTGATATTTATGATGTAGATGGCAATCTTTTTTTTCAAGCTCCTCCATTGCTGTTCCGGGTTATTCGACTCCTGAACCTGACGGCGGTGATGGAGGAGATAGTGATGATTCTTCCCTTATTGATAGCATTCTTGGTATCCCTAATCGGATTGCGGAAAGGCTTAAAGTTTATTTTGAATCTATTACATCGGGCATAACAGAATTTAAGGAAAATGTATCAACCTGGTTTACCAACTTGACTACCAGCATTGGGAATGGCCTGGAAACTGTATGGACTAAGATTACCGGCGCTCTGGGGGATCAGCTGGAGAATATCAAGTCCGGTTTCCAGAGCATGAAGGACAATTTTACCAGTACCCTGCAGAAGCTTGCAGAAGTTTGGCTGGAGATTAACACACTGCCAATGCGGATTCAGGAGAAAATACAGGAACTCTTTGAATATTTCTTTGTTCCTGACGAGGATCTGACTAACCAGCGTCTGGATCAGATCCGGGAGAAGTTTGCTTTTATAGATAGTCTTGCCGGTTACGGGGACACGTTGGTTAATTTCTTGCAGAATGCCTCTGGCAAGAGTGCTCCGGTTATTACCATAAACCTAGGCAGTTATAAAGGATCCTTTGACTATGGCACCGGCACAGTGGTGATTGACTTTGCCTGGTATGAGCCCTACAAGCCGACAGTGGATAACATTATCGCCGGTATCATCTGGATAGTCTGGCTCTGGCACATGTATAAACGGATCCCGGACATTATCGCCGGTAACTCTATGACAACAGCTTCTGTTCTTAGAGCAACCAGAAAGGATGATGATTAGCATGGTTACTGATAAAATGTTAGATATTGTTTTCAGCTTTCTGGAATCCGTCCTGGACAAGCTGCCGGTGATGGATATTTCTGTTGATCTGTCTGTAATCAACGGTTTCCTGAATATCGTGGGATCCGTGCTTTACTTTTTTCCCTGGCAGAAGGTAGCCCCGATCCTGGCTATTATTTTATTGCTGCAGATGTGGCGGATCTTGATTAGTATTATCAAAACGATCTGGTCAGTGCTGCCATTTCTGTAACACAGTTGTCTGCAGCTGCTCCCCGATCGGCGCCGCTGCATATGTAAACTGTGGGACAAACTTTCTTCAGGAAAACGTAGCTGCAGCTATTTTGTCCCACAAAGTGAGGTGTTAAGATGTTGAAATCCATCGGAAATATGTTTGCTATTATGCTTGCCTGGATGAAATATCCGGTATTTTTTGTCCTGGCTTTACTTGCCTTTTTTACTACGGACTGTATGGTCTGGTATCTGATCCGGTATTGTAAGGGGGACCGGGTCAAAAAAGGCAGCGTACAAAAGCTGCCTAAACGCAGCCTATTTATGAAAGTCTTTGTGGATGCCCCTAAACAGTACGTAGATGATATTTACAACAGGGAGCCGGACTATTTCAGACCCCAGGGATTAATTATCTTTACCGGCCGCCAAGGAAACGGTAAAACCATCTCCCTGATGCAGTATGCAACGGAGCTGTTGGACACATATCCAAAGGCAAAGTGTATCTCCAATACTCAGTTTGCCTATCAGACCGATAAGCTGACGCATTGGACACAGCTAATCAATTATAAAAATGGTCATATGGGAGTTATTGCCATCATCGATGAGCTGCAGAACTGGTTCTCCAGCAATTCTTCCCGGAACTTTCCTCCCGACATGCTTTCGGTTATTACGCAAAATCGCAAAAACCGCCGGGTAATCCTGGGAACTGCCCAGAATTTTTATCTGTTGGCCAAGCCGATCCGCTCCCAGTGTACGGAGATTCGGGAGTGCCTGACTCTCGCCGGAGTCCTTACGATTGTCATAAAACGGGAACCGATTATTGACAATGACGGAGAAGTGAAGCAGCTAAAATACCGGGGCATGTATTGTTTTGCCCATAACCGGCGCCTGCGGGATTCCTATGATACCTATTCTGTGGTGGAGAATCTTGCTAGATCCGGCTTTTATCAAAATCCTGTATTGATGGCCCAGATGCTGCAGCAGGAACGGGAAGATGCAAAATAAAGGTAGGATGGGCCGGGCAGGCATGGGCAGCCGCAGGCGGCTGCGGGGCCTGCCCGGCCCCTTTTTTACCCCTCACCACGTGCCTGTAATACGTGGTCTCAAAAACCAAGTCACAATGGGGTCAAATGCCCGAAAATACTGGGGAAAATGGCAATTTTAAAATTTCGAGAAAAGGGGGGTTTCTCGAAATTTTTGGAGGTTTTTATGATTGAGGAAAATATCTATAAATGCTCTTTATTTGATAGTATGAGTCTGGAAGATAAAATGTACTGGTTCGATGTCAAGCAAAAGAAATTTTTACACAACATAGATACTTTTTACTACTCTGTAAAGTTTAAGAACGATTTCCGGCAGATCACAAGGGATGAGTCTGTGCTGCGGCTCCGAAAATTTTTTGAGCATAAATATAACTATATCCGGGATCATTACGATATGGATGATTTTTATATTCCGCAGCTTGGCCGCTCCCTGGTTTTAAAACCGGTGACCTTCTCCCGGTATTATACCATCTGCCTGTCCTGTCCGGAATACTTTGATATCTTTTTGGCTCCTGTAGTTCCCAAAGCGGCAGATGGCGGGGAGTCCGTAACCTGTGAGTGCATTGTGCAGATTCGCTCCTACATGCTTTGGCAGTTCGGCGTGAAGGATTGTTTTGAAAATTCTTATGAATACGTAAAGCGGATTGCAGAATACTTTCACCTGGAAATTGATTTTGTCCAGGAAAACCGGGTTGATTATTGCTGGCATACCAACTATCTGCGGGATCCGGAGGCATTCTTTGCTCCGGACAACTTCTACAAGATGCGTGTTGACCGCTTTAAGAATGCAACATATGTCACAAATAAGGTTGGCGCTGAAGACTATGAGATTGATTACGTGGCCCTGGGCAAGCGCTCCGACAAGGTTTTTATTCGCATTTACCAAAAGACACGGGAAGTGATTGAACAGAACTATAAGCCCTGGTTTCTCCTGATCTGGCAGATGAACGGCCTGATTAACCGCTATGATCAGTATGTATATGAGAAAGCCTATGAGAAAAAGTCCTGGCATTATCGTTTCATGGCCCGCCTGGAGTTTTATCGGGAATATGGGACGGATCCGGCTATGGTGGATTATGTCTCTCAGATCCTGGCCGGGGATCTGACCATAGAAGAAAATGACCTGATTAAGCTGGCGAACCGGCTGACACCTCCCCTGAACTATGTAATTAACATTGAGTACCAGACCATGCGCCGGCACAGCAAAAGCTATGACCTGGTGCCTTTCAAGGATCATCGGAATAAAGGGGAATGCAAACGTATCTATGATTATCTGGATAACCGTAAGATCATTGTAGATTACCTGACGGACAAGGTATTCCGTCTGGTAAAGTACGATCCGGAAGTTAGGAAAGACCGACGGGAAATGTGCTCTTTTTGGCAGGCCCTGCGCCGCACAAAATGCTACGACATGAAAATGACACCTGACACCGTTAAATTGGTGCGGATCTATAACCGCAAGCTCTCCAGCGCCGCTATGCAAAAGCGCTTTGTTAATGCTGCCGTTACCCTGGGCCTTTATGTCCGGGGTACTAATCATGACAATCCCCTGCAAGATTGCTTCGAGGCTCTTTTGCGTATGAATGATAACGATATACATAATGCTTATAAGTATAAAACGAAAAAACTCCGGCAGCTTAATGCGGATGAGCTTGCCGAAGTCTTCGAGTCGTCTCAGATGCATCGCTACTCGTTTGTTGATGAGGATAGCGGTACCCTGTATGACTATGATAGCCTATTTAGGCGGCACAGTCAAGAGGAAGGTGTCCCTGATGACGATTAAACAATGCTTCGATCGGTTTCTTGCGGATCGTATGGTTTATTGCGCCCCAAAGACTATACTTACGTATACCATGCACCTGGAACTTTTCTTCCGCTGGATCTCGGATACCTACGGATCCATAGAGCAGATCAGTTTTCCGGAGCTGCCGCAGGATGACAATATATTCACCGGCTACATGCTGCACTTAAGATCTAAAGGATCCTGCAGAAATGTAACTGTGCGCAGCTATGCCCGGAGCATCAAGACTTTCCTTAGTTTTTGTTATGAAGAGGATCTATGCAAAGATTATCTCA
>CAZFYD010000099.1:7612-8831 GCA_964523315.1 uncultured Acetatifactor sp. | reverse complement strand
AATTCAATAGCAAAATAGTAGTTTTTAATAAGGGGTTTTAGCCCTTACATCATTTTAATCATATCTTTTATATCCCTTCATAAGCCTTCTCCAGCTCCCGCAGATTGTGAGAGGCAATGATGGGAGTCAGCCCCTCTCCTCCATCTCCCGGGCAAAGAGCGTCTTCAATCATGACTCCCTCCTTCTGCATACCCCGGGCCACCCGGAGTATCGCCTTTCTCCCCTTCCTTTTTCTCCTGCTCCCCGCTGCGGTAAACGTCAGCCAGGCGTTTCTCCAGCAGCTCTCGTTCCAGTCCTGCTTCTCTGGCTTTCCGGGTTACCGCCGTCCATTCCTCCAGCATCCGGCTGACCTGGTCATCCCGCCACTCCTTTTCCGGCGCCACAAAGCTTCCCCGTCCGGTTACCGTATACAGATATCTTTCCTGCTCCAGCTGCGTATAGGCCCGCTGCACCGTATTGGGATTCACCGACAATTCCATGGCCAGGCTGCGGACACCGGGCATCCTGCTGCCCGGCTCCAGTCCGCCGCTGACGATCAGCCGCTCCAGCTTCTCCACCATCTGTTCATAGATGGGCCGCTTATCCCTGTAGTCCAACAGGATCATGCATTCACACCTCCTTAAGTGTATTAACAATTTTAATACAATTAGTATAACATGCATCATTATTTAGTGCAACAATTTCTTTTGTTTTGCTTGTCCCGGCTCTGATTTTATGATATACTTTGCCGGAAAGCGTTTTCTTGTCGGAACAGTAGCTTCGAAACGCGAATCAGAAAGTGAGGAAAACAGACAATGGCATGGTATGATGAAGCAGTATTTTATCACATATATCCCCTGGGGATGCTGGACGCCCCCAAGGAGAATCCCTACGGAGAACCGGTTCACCGGCTTCCCTCCCTGATTCCCTGGATCGGACATCTGCAGAAGCTCGGCGTAAGCGCCCTGTATATCGGCCCTCTGTTTGAATCTGTGGGACACGGCTATGAGACCACTGATTACCGGAAGCTGGACAGCCGTTTGGGTGACAATGCAGATCTGAAGTCCTTCGTGGCAAAATGCCATGAAGCCGGTATCCGGGTAATCCTGGATGGTGTTTTCAACCACACCGGCAGAGACTTTTTCGCCTTTAAGGATATTCAGCAGAACCGGGAAAATTCTCCTTATAAGGATTGGTACTGCAATGTGAATTTCTGGGGAAATACCGAATATAACGATGG
>CAZFYD010000099.1:0-7512 GCA_964523315.1 uncultured Acetatifactor sp. | reverse complement strand
TGGTTACGGTAAACAATGATGACAACGCATCCGCACTGACGCTGCCTGCCGGAAATACACCTGTTTATGTGGGCGCTCTTTCCGGAGAACAGGTTACTGCAAACGGCGGCAATATCACCGTGACCATTCCCGGTAACTGCGGAGAGATCTGGCTGCCTCTGAAAAAGAGCGCAGATAAGCCTGCTGCCGGTCAGACCGAGACCATAGCTGCTGCGGCAGGACAGACGGATCCGGCTGATGCTGTCAGACAGGCGCAGCCAGCCGGAACGGACTGTGCAGCTTTGGAGGAAGCCTTTGAGAAGGGCAGGATTGCCGGGCTTCAGGAAGCGATCCTGACTATCATGAGTAAGAACGGCCCCGTCACCGACCAAATGCTTCGGGACGTAACCGACAATGTCTATCATGATTCCCTGATCAACTGGATCAAAAGCTTTTGGTAAAAATAAGCAGCACATCATTTTCCCTGAGCGGGGTATTCTCCCGGGGAGGGATATTTTTATTGCCCCGCTTCAGCATAATCACATGACTTCTCCTGGATATATCCAGCTCCCCGATCTGCTGGCCAATCCAGGGGTGCCCTCCCGCCAACACGATTTCTTCCACTCCGGCTTCAATCCTCTTTCGGCTCATGCTCCCCAGCACCAGCAGATCTCCTGCACAGAGTTCCAGATCTCCGCTCGGAACAAGCACCTCTTTATCCCGCAGAACTGTGGCTGTATAGAGCCCCTGCGGCAGCAGAACCTCCTCCAATGTCAGCCCGGAAAGGGGATGCCCCGCCGTGATCTCCAAGGCAATAAAATCCGCATCAAGCCTTGTGACTGCTCCGTTTTTGATCCTGGTATAATACTCCACAAAACCGGCGGAAATGATTCCTGTGGGGATAGCAACCATGCCCACTCCCAGAAAGGCAATCACGATAGCCATGATCTGTCCGCCCACCGTCACCGGGTAAATATCTCCGTATCCCACTGTCAGCAAGGTGGAAACCGACCACCAGATGCCGGAAAAGGCATTGGAAAAGTGTTCCGGCTGTGCCTCATGCTCCAGGCTGTACATGCACAGAGAGGAGGCCATCATCATAACCAGAATCAGAAAGAGGGAGGACATCAGCTGATTGCGTTTCTCCCTCAAAACCGTGGTAATCACATTAAAGGCGTCATATTTTGCATTAATCCGGAACAGATGCAGGATCCGCACCACCCGAAGCATCCGGAAGGCCACTGCGCCGCTGGGAAATATAAAAGGCAAAAAATACGGTAATATGGTCAGCAGATCCACCAGGCCGTAAAAGGAAATAACAAATTTCAGCGCTGCTTTCACATGTCCGGTCCGCGGATACAGATACTCCGCCGTCCAGATGCGCAGTGCATATTCCGCCGTAAATATAATAATCGTGACAAATTCGATCCAATGCAGCAGGGACTCGTATCCGGCCAGCTGTTCAAAGGTCTGGCAAAAAGTAACCACAATATTCAATATAATGACGCAGACGATAAGCACATCAAACATCAGGCTCATCGTGTCCGACCGGTTTCCGATCTGCAGGATCTCAAAAATTCTTTTTTTGGCTTTTTCCAGCTTTTTCAATGGTTTTTACCCTTTCTTTCCCTTGCTGTATCCGATCTGGCTGTCTGCTCAGTCCGCAATCATTTCCTTCAGAAAAGCGGCTGATCGATGGATATAATCCGCCTGAGCCGGTGCATCAAAATGTTCAATGGCCAGATAACCGTCATACCCCTGTGTTTTCAGTTGCTTTATCAGCTCCCGGATTGGCAGATACCCGCCGCCCACCGGCACACAGGCAAGTCCCTGACAATACCGGAAGCGCTGCTTTACCGCCTGATATTGCCGCTCCATCCCCCGATCCTTACAGTGTACATGAGCGATATATGCTTTCAGCAGCTCATAGGCTTCCGTCACATCCTCGTCACTATAGGCAAAATTCCCCATATCCAGCGTATACCCCAGCCCCGGTACCTGCTCCATCAGCCATTTCAAAGAAAACCTCCCGGCGCAGGGAGAGGCGGCTCCGTCAAAATCCTCCAGAGTGATCCTCACCCCCCTTTCCTGCCCATAGCTTACCAGCTCCCGCAGAGTATCCCGCAGCCTGCAGGTAGATGCATGACTCTCCATAAACCGGTTCACTTCCGTCTGCTCCTGGCTGCAGGCATTCAGCTCTGCGGCCTCCTGCTCCTCCAGAAAGCCCGGCACAATCAGCACCTTCCCTGCTCCCACCTTAGCTGCCAGATCCACATGCTTTTTCGCCCGGCTCAGGTCTCCATTATGGGTAAAATCATAAAACTCGTAGATACAGCTGATAGCCAGGCCCGCCTTGCGAAAAGCACGGTGCAGCCTCAAGCCGCCCTTTTTTAACTGCGTGTAATTGATCTCCAGTCCGTCAATACCGCAGGCTTTACACTCCTGAAGCAATGCCGAAGGGCTCCTGCCTGTCTGCTGTCCGGCCTGGGTAATATGGTCATAAAATACAGATATCTGCATGTCCGCACCTTCTCTTTCCGAAAATATGTCCTCAGCTGTGCTCCCCGCATCCTTCCAGAGGCTCCGTCACCTGCGTGCAGTCCGGGCTGCCGCTCCGGCGCAGAGTCGGTGCGCACCATTTTACTGCGTTGCGGATGATCTGCCGGACCGGCTCCATAAAATAGATCGGATACTCCTCATGCCCCGGCTGGAAATAAAAAATCCTGCCCAGCCCCCGGGTGAAGGTACAGCCGCTGCGGAAAACCTCTCCGCCCGCAAACCAGCCGGTAAAAACCACATCATCCGGTTTGGGAATATCAAAATATTCCCCATACATTTCCTCCTTAGGGATCTCAATATAAGCGGGCAGCCCGGCAGCTATGGGATGTCCGGGCGCCGTCACAAACAGCCGCTCCCGATCTTCGTGCCGCCATCTTAGGGTCATGCTGGTGCCCAGCAGGCGCTTCATCACCTTGCTGTAGTGGGCGGAATGAAGCGCAATCAGTCCCATGCCCTGCAGCACATGACGCTGAATCCGCTCTGCCACCTGATCCGCAAATTCCTCCTGCCTGGCATGGCTCCAGAAGATCAGCACATCCGTCTGCTCCAGCACCTCCTCCGTCAGTCCGTGCTCCGGCTCCTGAAAGGTAGCTGTCCTGACCTGCAGCTTGGGATCCTTCTCCAGAAAGGAGGCAATACAGCCGTGGATTCCCTCCGGATACACCGCCCGAATATTCTCATATTTCTGTTCATGCACATATTCATTCCATACGGTTACTCTGATCATTCTTCTCCTTAAATTATCTGTTCTTAACGGATTGGAGCATATGGCATTGCTCTGCTGCGTCACCCGGTATAAACTACTTTCCCACTGAGCCAAAATCTCCTCACAGATATCCACATTGATCTGATCTACAGCGTCCTTTAGACGCCTGAACAAATTCTCCTGCCATCCTTCATAACGATACTGATCCATTTTACCAATCACAGCCGCCATACCATCGCTATCCAGATTATCAGATGCTTCACGCATTTCGGCAAACAATTCCTGAAGCAAGGCCGTTGATATTTCTTTTTTTTCGGCATCTCCATGCGTCTCTTCTGAAAAGAACGGTTCCAAAACAGGCAGATACGCTCGATACTGCTGCAGCATCTCATCCGTACATTGTTGAATCCGTGCCACATCCCCTGCATTGCCCGCCTTTTCCATGGCTGCGGCCTTCTCGGCTAACGAAACAGCGCCTATCTGCCTGGATGCGCTTTTTAGTGCATGCACCTCTATTGTATAGCCCGTCCAATCCTCTTTCTCCATCAGTTCCTTAATATGATTGGATTTACTGTCGATAAGCTTATAATAATCCTTTAATACAGCCCAGAACAGTTTTTCATTTCCCAACAGCCTGATCGCTGATTTTACATCTAAATCACCTACAGTGCTTTCTTTCATGCTGCTCTGAGCCTGAACCGTATGCTGATTTTCTTTTCCTTTCCGGATTTTTTCAGCAGGAAGCCACTTTTTTACCTTCGACAACAATGTCCTGAACTCAATCGGCTTTGCAACGAAGTCATTCATACCTTCCCTGAGAAACATCTCCTCTACTCCACCCACCGCATTTGCTGTCAGGGCAATAATGGGCACATCCTGATAATCCGTACGAAACCGTCTGATAATATGAGTAGTTTCCACACCATCCAGTTCCGGCATCATATGATCCATGAATACAATATCATAGTGATGTGTCGAAATCTTGTCTATCGCTTCCTTGCCGCTTAACGCTGTATCTATTTTCATCTTAAGCGGTTCAAGCAAACCTTCTGTAACAGTCAGATTAATAGCGTTATCGTCAACAATAAGGATCTCTGCCGCAGGTGCAATAAAGTCAATATCAACGGCATCAGCATCCCCATAATAATAGTAGGGCTTCTCCCTGTTAAATATCATCGCCTCACTTAAGGTAAAGAGCGGTTTTCTTACAAAACGCAAATCAGGTGCTTTATCTTCGGTTACCGTATTAGCTTCCATAAGCAAAACAACCGTGATTGCCGGATTGTTCTTAATAAAATTCTCAAGTTCTGTATTAAAACTCTTTTGTTCCATAAACAAAAAAACTGATTTTTCTGTAGAAAGCGTATATAGTTCCCCGATAGAGGCAAGCTCCCTGTATTCCACTTCTAAATACGTACAGTCAATTGCCAGCTGACGTTTAATGTAAGGGCTGTCCAATAACCCCATGGCCAGAACAGATGACGCGTCTGCTACATGAATACAGCCTGTGGGATCAACTACTTTTTGCGGTACCGAAAATGAAAAGGTACTGCCTTTTTCATATTCACTTTCCACCTGCATTTCGCCGTCCATCAGCATCACAAGCCGACGGGAAATCGCCAGTCCCAGACCGGTCCCTTCAATGTTACGATTCCGCTTGCTGTCAAGCTGCTGAAAGGATTGAAACAGTTTCCCCAGATTTTCCTGCCTGATTCCGATTCCTGTATCCTCTACGGAGACACAAAGATTGATCCTGTCATCGGCCAGTACCGTATGGGACATGTGAATAACAACCTGCCCCTGCGCTGTAAATTTTACCGCATTATTGGCAATATTCAGGAGTATCTGTTTGATTCTGATACTATCGCCTAGCAGCTTATTCGGAATATCCGGAGAAATATCCAAAACAAGCTCCACATCCTTATCCTTCAGCCGGGTTACCAGAATATTGGTGATATCGCAAACAATGGACATAGGCTCATATTCTACCGGTACAATATCCATCTTACCGGATTCAATCTTTGAAAAATCTAAAATGTCATTGATAATTGTCAGAAGTGTTTTACCGGAAGACTTTATCTGATGAATATATTCTCTTGCTGCCGGAGACAGATCCTCTCTCAGCGCCATTTCCGCCATACCGATAACCGCATTCATGGGTGTTCGGATCTCATGGCTCATATTAGCGAGAAAGTCCGATTTCATATTTGCGGCCTTCTCGATTTCCCTGTTTGCCTGTAAAGCCAGATATTTACCATATGCAATATCGGACAATACGTTTGCGATTGTGCAAAGGAACTCGGCTGCATGATCAATATTCTCTTTTCCCAGAATATGTACCTTCTTTACCGCAGCGACAAGACCGCCCGGTTCCACCTCAATTTCCTCTGCAACCCTTTCTATCTGCTCAAGATCAGGCTCTTTATCCAGCACCTGTCCTCCAATGAAGCATCCTACCAGATGACCATCCGCAATAATCGGAGCAGCATAATCAATTAGTCCGGCATGGCAATAATATGTTGTCGACTTACCGTTCTTCCATGTGGCATGTGCACCAAATTTATCACATTGTTCACAACGTCCACGTCCGACTGGGGTACTTCGTGCGTATTTAATACAAAATTCCGTAAAGTTGGATCCCTCTGTTACCGGAGTACCATCAGCATCTGTTGTAAGAGCCGCCATACCGGTCAAATTAGAAAAAGCATCCTGAATTCGCTGCAGTACCCTGGCATCAACCAAATCTGTCAAATATAATTCCTTTTCCATGCCTGCCTCTTTTCCAAACCGTTAACTCCATGTAATGTTATCACTATCTACCGATAAGCTCTGAAATCTTTTCCAACAGTTTATCATGATCAACCGGTTTCAAAAGATAACCCTGCGGCTTTTGCACCAGAGCCTTCTGAATCTTATCCCGTTCCGTAATACCTGTAAGAAAAATAACCGGTATATCCTTAGTAGCGTCATTCGCATGCAGCTTTTCCAAGACAGCCGGGCCATCCTCTCCCGGCATTGCATAATCCAGCAGAATTAAATTTGTTTTCTTTTTTTCCAAAAACTTTAAAGCTATTTTCCCACTGACGGCAGTTGCCACGTCAAATCCATCGCGAAGGTGCTCCTTAATTATTTTCAGCATAAAAGGATCATCATCCACCACAAGAATGTGTTTTTTCCTGACTGCTTCTGCACGATGCTCTTCTTCCCTGGTCAAGCGTTCTGCCTCCGTGCGTGTCTCCTTTTCCGACAAATACTGCTGCTCCTGCAAGTAGTCTGCAATCCTGCTCTCTATGGCCTTTGCTGTGATAGGCTTAACCAGAACCAGATCTGCAACATTAATGGCATACTGCGTAAAGCTATTACATTCCTCCTCCGAACCAAGAGCGGCAAATGGGATTTTTTCTTTCTGTAATTGTTTTTTTATGGAAATAATTTTGCTGATATCCCCACTGTTTTCGCCACTCATACAATATACGAAAATATCCGGTCTAAAGAATTTCAGATGATTAACAATGTCTTCATAGCGTGCGGATGTAGACAAAGAATCAAATTTTTCATACATTTGCATAAAAAAATCATCCAGTGCAGTATTATTCTTACCTGTCAACAAGATTTTGTATTTCTCCATATGAGTCTCCTAAAAAAAACAGTTATAGAGTTACTATGATAAGATTCTACCATAGTTTCGCTTTTTCTGATAGCTTTTCTGCATTTATTTCCCGTCATTTTTTGCAGTTTCCCGCCGATCATACTAATCTATAAATTTTTTCTACCTGTGCGGTTGGATGCTCTCTGGAGCATCCAACCTGACTTTTACATTCACAAAACTTGCGCTTATGCGCTTCTGCATCTGCATCTGCATCTGCGTTTTGCTCATTTGGGAGTGGGTTGCTAATCCAACACCTGTCTGCTTCGCAGCGCTTGCCTCATTGCTCGCAGGAATAAATTGCGTGCAGGCAAACCATTGGATTGCAACCGCACAGGTAGAATTTTAACTGCAGTTTTGAGGCAGAAAAATAGGAGAAGCGCTGATAAATTCAACATTTCTCCTGCTTTTTTCTTAGTACTGGCGGCCGAACTTGAACCGGCAAGGTGTTGTCTCGGATTTCTCCCAAGCAACTGAGCGACCCAGATCGGACTCGAACCGACGACCTCCGCCGTGACAGGGCGGCGCTCTAACCAACTGAGCCACTAGGCCAGATATTTTTTGTTTTAATGGACCTTCGGGGACTCGAACCCAGGACCGACCGGTTATGAGCCGGTTGCTC
>CAZFYD010000098.1:0-8931 GCA_964523315.1 uncultured Acetatifactor sp. | reverse complement strand
TAAATAAGCGTTTATCTATTCCCTTAGTTAATCAGTATATTTGTTTTGTGCCGTAGGCGCAGGACAGCGCAGCCCCGGGTGCTTCCACCACCCGGGGCTGCTGCTGTCCGTATGCTTATTTCCACAGGTTCTGCCCTGCGGTATTCATGCTACTTCCCATAGAAAATCTCTGCGATCGGGGAGTCCGGGGAGAGGATCACGGTTTTGTTGCCGCCGGTCATGGAAGCCTTCAGGGCGTCCAGACTGCGCACGAAGGAGTAAAACTCAGTCTTGGATTCGTCCGAATAGGCCTCGGACAGGATCCGCATGTATTCTGCCTCTCCCTCGGCAATCAGGATCTCCGCTTCCTTTTCCGCCTCGGACAGCATCACGGTCACTTCCTTATCGGTGGTGTTGCGGATCATCTGGGCCTCGGAATTGCCCTCTGCGGTGTAGGTGGCCGCTATGTTGTCACGCTCGGAAATCATACGCTCGTATACAGCGGCCTTATTGTCGCTGGGCAGATCCAGCTGCTTGATCTCAAAGGACAAAAGCTCAATGCCGTACTGATCCAGAGTGTTTCCGATATTGGCAATGATTGCGTCCGACAAGGTTCCGTCACGGCCGGAGATTACCTCATCCTGGGTGGTGCTGGAGATCACATTTTTGGTGGAGTTATATACCACGGTATCCAGACGGCTCTCCGCATTGGAAATGGAGGAGTTCAGAGTCTGGGCAAAAAGCAGGGGGTCGGTAATATGCCACAGGATATAGCTGTTGCAGATCATGGTCTTTTTGTCGCTGGTGATGACATCGGAGGAGGATAAGTCGTACAGCAGGGTCTCCTTGGGCAGTGTATCCACGCTCTGCACAAAGGGGATTTTGAAGCTGACGCCGGCCTGCTCTACCACATGATCCACCTTGCCGAACTGACGGATCAGACTGTATTCATTTTCCTGGGTGATTACCAGACATCCCGATCCGATCAGTATCAGGGCCAGTACAGCGATAACGATAGCAACTCTCTTTGCGATTTTCATAGTTGTAAGGTCTCCTTTCCCTATTGCTCGTCACTGACGGAATTGTCAGAACTCTGGTTGGCTGCGGAATTGTTTCCGGAGCTGCTGTCCTGATCCGTGGTGACGAAGGAGTCGATGGGATAGATGGTCTGCATATCCCCATTGGGACTTTCAATAATCACTTTCAAATCCGGCAGTACCTCCTCCATGGCCTCAAAGAACATACGCTGTCTGGTGACAGTGGGATTTTTGATGTATTCCTCATACATAGCGTTGAAGCGGGCCACCTGAGCGGTTGCCTCGTTGATCCGCTCGGTTTTCTGGGCCTCAGCGTCCTTGATGATGCCGTCCACCTTGGCCTGGGCGTTGGGAATCTGCTCATTGCGGTACTTGTTGGCGTTATTCAATGCGGTTTCCTTGCCCTGCTTGGCGGTCTCCACCGCCTTGAAGGCTTCCATGACCTCTGTGGTGGGCGGTTCGGAATCCTGAATCGTGATGTTGACCAGCTGGATCCCCAGATCCTGTTGCTCCAGATTCTCCATAATCATGGACTTGATGGCTGCCTGGATTTCGTTCTTGCCGGTAGTCAGTACATCGTCCACGGTATAGCTGCTGATCACGGTACGGATGCAGCTCTGGGCTATATTTTTCAGGATGTTTACAGGTTCCCGGGAGGCATAGAGGGCCTTGACGGGATCGGAATAGCGGTATTCCACGAAAAAGTCCACGTTTACGAAATTGTAATCCGAGGTGATCATCAGGGATTCATCGGTATCGGAGTTGTTGTACTCGCTGTCATAGCCGATGGAAAAGCCCTGGATCGTGGTGTTGACCTTGCGCACCTGTTGGATAAACGGGATTTTGAAATGCAGTCCCGGTTCGGTGACTGCCTGGGCCTGCCCCAAAGTGATCAGCACGGCCTGTTCCTGTTCCCGGATCTGATAGGTGGATCCGAATAGCAGGATCAATACCACTGCAATGAGGGCACATATGACGATGATTTTTCCAGTGGAATGCAGGGGCTTAGGCGCTCCTGCAGAACTCTTCTGCCAGCCTCCGTCCGGTCCCATGGTCTGAAAGCCGTTTTGTCTGTTGCGTCGGGAATCCTTCATAAGTAATACTTCCTTTCTGGGTGATTCAGTGAATAGGTATGTTCCTTTGAACGTTTTTATCATCATATAATAAAAAGGGGATTTTTACAATAAAAGAAGCTGCACGTTGAGGGATGATAAGGTGCAGAAGAAACTGATTGCCCGTTATAACCGGCAAAGCCAGGACTACTATGTGACGATTATTACACGGGAGGAGAATGAACAGCTGACGGATTTCAGCAAACGGATTCAGCTGGAGATGGCTGCAGGCGGAGGCCCGGATCTTTTGGATCAGAATGTAATAGATGCGGAAGCGGGAGCCGCCCAGGGATATCTGGAGCCGCTGGATTGGGTGGTCGAGGATATGTCCCCTTTTCATGAGTCCGCTTTTCTGGAAGGCC
The DNA here is from genome assembly GCA_964523315.1 of uncultured Acetatifactor sp. Lineage (GTDB taxonomy): Bacteria > Bacillota > Clostridia > Lachnospirales > Lachnospiraceae > Acetatifactor. Next base: position 6,441 of record CAZFYD010000098.1, on the reverse strand, counting down.
GGATAGACGGCATCACATACGGCATACCATACACATGGAAGACCACATGTATGGCCGTTTCCGGGCAGATTACGGATAAAAGGTCCTGGACGTTGGAGGAGATGATGGAGGCAATCCGAAATTCTTCGGCTGAGATACTGGAGTATAACAGAAGCGGCGTGGGAATTGTCATGTACTATGGCTTGTATGACGAGGAAAATAAGGCGTTGATTGACTGGGAGACAGGAGAAAGTCATTTGACGGAGGAACCCTTTCTGGAGCTGCTTGCTTTTGCTGGAGAGTATGCAGACACGGGAAAGTATACGGCAAAGGAACTGATGGATCGGCTCAGGGACGGAACCATTGCGGGAGTAGATCTCAGAATAAACGGGCCCGGTGATCTCAATAAGCTGAAGAGCTGCTTTCATGGCGAGGGAGTCATCATCGGATATACGAAGGAGTCGGGCTGCGGTATCTATATGACGGCAGATATGCTGTATATGAATCAGAGTACTGTCAGCAAAGAGGGCGCAGCAGATTTCCTGCGATTTCTGCTTTCGGAGGAGGAGCAGCGCAAATATGTGGAATATAGTCAGGGTTTTTCTTCTCTGTCGGTTCGACGTAGTGTCAATGAATATTATCTGGAGCAGTACCAACAGGGGGTGAAGGACATACCCACCCAGTATCAGGACGCCTACGGTTTTTCCTGGGAGGAAGCTGCACTCGACGAGGAGCAGATCAAGCAATATTGGCGGCTGTTGGATACAGCGGTTCCTGTTCCGGCCGGGCGGAGGATTTGTGGACCATGGTGGAGGAAGAGCTGGCACCCTATTTCAGCGGAGAACGCAGCGCCGAGGAGGTCGCGGCAGTGCTGGACAGCAGGGTGCAGCTGTATCTGGATGAAAGGAAATAGGCAGAGGGGCCATTCCTTTGCAGGCGAACAAGCAGAGAGGACTTGCCAAGCGGGAAAAAATATACTACTATGTAAGAAGTGAAAAATCAAACGATCCAGATGAGGAGGGTAAGGAAGAGCATGAAAGTATATCAGGCATTTCCCGGGGGCAGGGCGAAAGCGCTGACCATGAGCTATGATGACGGCAAGCTGACCGATGTAAGGCTGCTGGAGATCTTTAACCGGTATGGAATTAAGGGAACCTTTAATCTGAATTATGGACTTATGGATATGGACATCCGGCTGAAGCCGGAGCAGATTCAGAAATTGTATCAGGGGCATGAGATTGCAACCCACACCATGACCCATCCCACCCTTGCCAGATGTCCGATGGTACAGGCAGCCAGAGAGATACTGGAGGATCGGGAGGGACTGGAGAGAATCACCGGCGGTCTGGTCAGAGGGCATGCCTATCCCAACGGTTCTTATAATGAAGAAATCAAAGAGCTTTTTCGGAAACTGGGCATTGCCTATGCCCGGGTGGTGGAGGCGACGGAGAGCTTTGAACTGCCGCAGGATCCCATGGAATGGCATCCCACCTGTCATCATAACCATCCACGGCTGCTTCAGATGGCACAGTGGTTTGCTGACTTTGGGAAAAAACAGTATCTGAAGCTCATGTATGTTTGGGGCCACAGCTATGAGTTCGATCAGAATGACAACTGGGACCGCATAGAGGAGTTCTGCCGGATTACCGGCGGCCGGGAAGATATCTGGTATGCCACCAATATCGAGATTATCGATTATCTGCAGGTGCTGCGGCAATTACAATTCTCGGCGGACGGCACTGCGGTATACAATCCCTCCGCCCGGAGCGCTTATCTGGTGGTGGATGATAAACGTACCGTGGAGGTGCCCGGCGGCATATACATGAGGCTGGAGTAAATCGGGGTATTTTATATAAGGAGCAGGCATAGGATGAAACAGTATATCATGTCACTGGATCAGGGGACTACCAGTTCCCGTTGTATTTTGTTTGACAAAGCGGGCAATATCTGTTCTATGGCCCAGAAAGAATTCACCCAGATCTATCCACGGCCGGGCTGGGTGGAGCATAATCCCCGGGAGATCTGGTCCTCCCAGCTGTCGGTGGCGACGGAGGCCATGGCCATGGCAGGCGCCGGCGCGGAGCAGATCGCCGGCATCGGCATTACCAACCAACGGGAAACCACGATCTGCTGGGACAGGGCCACCGGGGAGCCTGTGTACAATGCCATTGTCTGGCAGTGCCGCCGGACCTCGGAGATGATTGAGGAGCTGAAAGAGCAGGGGTATGACAGCCTGATCCGGGAGCGGACGGGGTTGGTGCCGGACGCGTATTTCAGCGCCACCAAAATTGCCTGGATTCTGGAGCATGTGTCCGGGGTGCGGGAGAGGGCCGAGCGGGGGGAGATCCTGTTCGGCACCGTGGATACCTGGCTGATCTGGAACCTGACCAAGGGACAGGTACACGCCACGGATTATACCAATGCCTCCCGCACCATGCTTTTTGACATTCACAGGCTCCGCTGGGACCCCGATATCCTGAAAAGACTGAATATCCCTGCGTGTATGCTGCCGGAGGTTCATCCCTCCAGCCATGTATTCGGGTATGCTGCCGGTTCCCTGTTAGGCGGGGAGATCCCCATTGCCGGAGCAGCGGGAGATCAGCAGGCGGCGCTGTTCGGCCAGGGCTGCTTTGCGCCGGGTGAGGTGAAAAATACCTATGGCACGGGCTGCTTTCTGCTGATGCATACGGGCCGTCAGGCTGTCACTTCCCGGGCGGGCCTTCTCACCACCATTGCCGCCGGTGACAGCGACCGGGTGGAATATGCCCTGGAGGGCAGCGTGTTTGTGGCCGGGGCGGCGGTGCAGTGGCTGCGGGACGGCATGCGTCTGGTGCGGAGCGTATCGGCCAGCGAGGAGAGCGCCGTCAAGGTGGAGGACACTGCCGGAGTCTATGTGGTGCCGGCCTTTGCAGGCATGGGAGCGCCCTACTGGAACCAATTTGCCAGGGGCACCGTTGTGGGCATCACCAGGGGCTGCAGTCAGGAGCACTTTATCCGGGCAACGCTGGAATCCATCGCCTACCAGACCGCCGATGTGCTGACTGCCATGGAGCAGGATCTGGGCGGACAGCTGAAGGGACTGAAGGTGGACGGCGGCGCCTCGGCCAATGATTTCCTGATGCAGTTTCAGGCGGATATCATCGGAACCCGAGTGCATCGGCCCAGGTGTATCGAGACCACGGCGCTGGGAGCCGCTTATCTGGCGGGACTGGCCGTGGGCTACTGGAAGGATCTGGAAGAGATCCGGGAGAACTGGCAGCTGGGGAGCACATTTGTCCCGGCGATGGAGGAGCAGCGGCGTCAGCAGCTGAAGAAGGGCTGGAAGCGGGCAGTCAGATGCGCCTTGGCCTGGGCAGAGGATGAGGAAGAATAGAAAAGCAGTGATGCGGAAAAGAGGACGGAACCATGATCGTACAGAAGTATAAGGATATGTTGTCAGGAAAATCAGTGATCCGGCAGTTGTCGGAGTTTGCCACCGCCAGAGGGGCCGAGATCGGCTATGAGAATGTGTTTGACTATAGTCTGGGCAATCCTTCCGTGCCGGTACCCCAGGAATTTACGGATCGGATGATCCAGATGCTGGCCACCCGGGATCCCATGGAGCTCCACGGCTACAGCCCCAGCCTGGGCATTCCCTCCGTGAGGGAAGCCATTGCCGCAAATCTGTCGGAGCGCTTTGGCCTGCCCTATGAGGCAAAACACATTTTCATGACCTCCGGCGCAGCGGGCGCTATTGCCCATGCCGTGCGCTGCGTGACGGAGCCGGGGGACGAGGTTCTGACCTTTGCTCCCTTTTTCCCGGAGTATCACCCCTATATCGATCTGACCGGTGCGGTATTGAAGGTGGTGCCCGCTCAGGTGGAGGATTTTCAGATCAATTTTGAAGCCTTTGAGGAAATGCTCAGTGAAAAGACCATGGCGGTGCTGATCAATACCCCCAATAACCCCTCGGGCATTGTCTATTCCGAGACTACCATTCAGAAGCTGGCAGATACGCTGCGGCGTAAATCCGCAGAGTATGGACATGATATTTTCATCATCTCCGATGAACCTTATCGGGAAATTGTGTTTGAGGGAGTGAAGAATCCTTGCGTGTCCGCATATTATGATAACGCCATTATGTGCTACTCCTTCTCCAAATCCCTGTCCCTGCCCGGTGAACGTATCGGCTATGTGGCTGTCAATCCGGCATGTGCGGAGGCGGAGACCCTTGTGAATATGTGCGGGCAGATTTCCCGAGGCACCGGTCATAACTGTCCGCCCTCCATCATCCAGCTGGCGGTAGCCCAGGTGCTGGATAAGACGGCGGATTTAAGCGTCTATGAGACCAATATGAATCTGATTTACGATACACTGGTGGAATTGGGCTTTACGGTGGTGAAGCCGGGCGGAACCTTCTATATCTTCCCCAAGGCTCTGGAGGAGGACGCCAAGGTATTCTGTCAGAAAGCATTGAAATACGATCTGGTCTTAGTGCCCTCCGATACCTTCGGAACTCCGGGATATTTCCGCATGGCCTACTGCATTGATACGGAGAAGGTAAAGAGGTCCCTGGCGGCGCTTCGCCGGTTTGTGGAGACGGAATACGGAAACCGCACGTGAAATGGCAGAAGCCGGAATGCCCTAAATCCGGGTATGCAGGAAGCAGGAAAGGAAAATAGACGATGTTGGAAATCATAAAAGCAATTATCTATGGTATCGTGGAGGGCATCACCGAGTGGCTGCCCATCAGCAGCACGGGTCATCTGATTCTGCTGGAGAAGCTGATGCCTTTCACCGATATGAGCGAGGACTTTTTTGAGATGTTCGATGTGGTGATTCAGCTGGGGGCCATCCTGGCGGTGGTGGTGCTGTTTTGGAACAAGCTGTGGCCCTTTGCCCTTACGGCGAAGTCCCGGGCGCAGAATCCCGGTAAGATCTCCTGGCTGCGGATGGATATTATGACCATGTGGTTCAAGATTCTGGTGTCCTGCGTGCCTGCGGCTGTTATCGGGATTCTCTTTGACGATGTGCTGAATGCGCTGTTCTACCGCTATGAGGTGGTGGCGCTGGCGCTGATTGTTTTTGGTATTGCCTTTATTGTGATTGAAAACTGGAATCGGGGAAGAACCCCCAAAATCAATTCCCTGGCAGAGATCACCTATCAGACTGCGCTGCTGATCGGTGTATTTCAGGTGATAGCGGCGGTATTTCCGGGCACCTCCCGTTCCGGAGCCACTATTGTGGGAGCGCTGCTGATCGGGGTATCCCGCACGGTGGCTGCAGAGTATACCTTTTTCCTGGCGGTGCCGGTGATGTTTGGCGCCAGTCTGCTGAAGCTGGTAAAGTTCGGGTTTCATTTTACGGCCCTGGAGTTTGGAGCGCTGCTGGCAGGCTGTGTGGTGGCCTTTGTGGTATCTGTTTTTGTGCTGCGTTTCCTGCTCAGTTATATCAAAAAGCACGATTTTAAAGTGTTTGGCTGGTACCGCATTGCACTGGGAATTATTGTGCTGATTTCTTTCGGACTTTGGCTGTAAACCGGAAAAAACGTTGTGATAGTGCCTAAGAACCTTGCTTTTATGGGACTTTCGGACAACAAAATGTCAAATTTACAATAAAAAGTTGACATTTTGGAAAAAAGGGAATAAACTGTTGCCTAACAAGGATTGCATTTAGGAACTGTGACATATATAGAACCTTGTGAGGAGTATATGAAAATAGTCTGAAAAAATGAAGGGAGAGACGACTATGGCAGCAACCAAGAAGAACGTAACTGTTAATAAGGAAGACCCCAAGTCTGCAGCTAAAGCAACTGTAAAGGCGCCTGTCAAGGCAGAAGCACCCAAGGCAGAGGTAGCCAGGACAGAAGCCCCCAAGGCTGAGGCAGTAAAAGCAGAGGTTAAGCCTGCTGCAGAGAAGAAGTCTGCCGCTAAGACAGCAGAAAAGAAGCCTGCTGCAAAGAAAGCATCAGAAAAGAAGTCTGCAGAGAAGAGACCGGTTGGCAGACCAGCAGGCAGTAAAGCCGCTTCCAGGAAAGAAGTAAAGTCCGAGATTACCTTACAGTTCTCCGGCAAGTCTTTTACTCAGGAAGATCTGATCAGGATTGCCAAGGATGTATGGCAGTATGACCTGCAGCAGAAGACAGAGGATCTGACCAGCGTAGAGCTGTATGTAAAGCCCGAGGAGAACGTGGCTTATTATGTAATGAATAAGGAGTTTACCGGAAGCTTTTATTTATAAGCCGTAAGCCGTTTCCGGAAGAACAGTACATGCGCAGAACGAGTACAGTCAGGGACAGAAAAAGTCCGGGCTGTACTTTTTTGCTTTATAGGAAATTCCGATTTTGGAGAGTACAAAAAGAAACATATGTTCATCGAACATATGTTAGATAAACATGCGTTTGGACATGACAATAAGACGATGTAAGAATCAGAAGATATAGAAGCCTTCTTCCCCAAAACCATCGTCAAGCTCATCGTCATT
>CAZFYD010000097.1:1860-8961 GCA_964523315.1 uncultured Acetatifactor sp. | reverse complement strand
AGCTCGTCGGGCTCATAACCCGAAGGTCATAGGTTCAAATCCTGTCCCCGCTACTTGGCCTTAGGTCATGCCCAGATAGCTCAGTTGGTAGAGCGGAGGACTGAAAATCCTTATGTCACTGGTTCGATTCCGGTTCTGGGCATTGTTTTTATAAAAGCAGCAGAAAAAGCAAAAACATGCTTTTTCTGCTGCTATATTTATGTTATACTATGAGATAGGGCATTATAAAATATTCAGGATAAATCATCAGAAATACGCACATTGATATAGGCAGGAGTTTGAAAGAATAGTTTATGGATAATGTATTTCATCATCAGCTGCATAAACGCATCCAGAGGCGTACACAGAGACGGGCAGAGCGGTTTCGGCGGCGTTATCAGAAGGAGCGCAGGCTTTATTATGCGATACGGGAAAATGCGGATGATATTCTGCATTCCGCAAATTTTCGCAGGACGAAACAGCATGTACAGCATGGAAGCATGACAGTAAATAACCATTGCATGAATGTAGCTAAATACAGCCTGGCAATCAGTGAGAAGCTGGAAAAGCTGCATATATACTGCAGCCGCAGAGAGCTGATCCGAGGAGCGCTGCTGCATGACTATTTTCTCTACGATTGGCATGATAAGGAGCATATACAGATTCACAATCTGCATGGTTTTTATCATCCGGGGATTGCCCTGCGAAATGCAGATGCAGAGTACCAGCTGACCTCACGTGAGAGAGACATTATCAAAAAACACATGTGGCCTTTGACTGTGGTACCGCCCATGTGCAGGGAGGCATGGATCGTGACGGCTGCAGATAAATGGTGTTCCGCCATGGAGACCATGCATCTGCACAGAGGACATGGCGCATTGAGAGTAAAGGTAAAATCTGACAGTGGAGACGCTATTTGAACAACTGAAACAATACAGCGGGGCAGGGATCTATCCGTACCACATGCCCGGGCATAAGAGACGGGGCATGGGAGAATTGCCGGGAGAGCTGGCGCAGCTGGATATTACGGAAATAGAGGGTTTTGATAACCTGCATCAGCCGGAGGGAATCCTTCGGGAAATGCAGCAATATGCCGCCGATGCCTATGGGGCGGAGGAAACCTTTTATCTGGTAGGAGGCAGTACCTGCGGAATTCTCAGTGCGGTCAGCGCAGCTGTTCCCCGGGGCAGTAAGCTGCTGGTGGCCCGTAATTGTCATAAATCCATCTATCATGCGGCATATCTGCGTCATTTACAGCTTTCCTATCTCTATCCGGCGCTGTTGCCGGAGCCGGGGATCTGTGAGGCGGTCACTGCCGAGCAGGTGCAAAGAGCGCTGGAAAGGGAATCCGATATCTGCGGTGTACTGATTGTATCGCCCACTTATGAGGGCAGGATTGCAGAGGTGAAAAAGATTGCGGACACAGTTCATGAGTATGGTATCCCGTTGATCGTGGATGAGGCGCATGGCGCTCATCTGGGTTTTCATCCGGCATTTGCTCCGGGCAGCAGCAGAGCCGGGGCGGATCTGGTGATTACCAGCGTGCATAAAACCCTGCCCGCCATGACGCAGACGGCTCTGCTGCATGTAAACGGCAGTATAGTGGATCGCAGACGGCTGCGGCGTTTCCTGCGGATCTATCAGAGCAGCAGCCCGTCCTATGTGCTTATGGCCAGTATAGACAATGCGGTGCATCTGGCGTCGGAAGGAAAGCTTTTTTTTCAGAAAATGTACGAGAACTGGAATCATATGCTGGCGCAGCTGTCTGCCTGCCGGGCGCTGACTCTGTGGCCTACGGCGGCATTAAAAAAAGAAGAATACCAAAGGCATCAAGATATTGGAAAATTAGTGATTTCCGTGAAAAATACGGGAATGAACGGGAAAGAATTATATAGAAGGCTGTTGGAGGAATATGGGCTGCAGATGGAGATGGCGTGTGACAGCTATGTACTGGCCATGTTTACGATCGGGGATACGGCGGCCGGATATGAGCGTCTGACTCAAGCGCTGCTGGAGATTGACAGCAAATTGAAGCGGATGGAGACGAGGGAAGCCCGCCGAGGATATCCGCCTATGGAGAGAGAGCATGTGCCCTTTGCCGGGGCCTGGGATCAACCCTGTAGATGGGTTCCGTTAAAGGAAGCGGTTGGCAGCTATGTGGGAGAGTTTCTGAACATCTATCCGCCGGGAACGCCGATCCTGGTGCCCGGAGAGCGTATGGAGGCTCAGGACAGAACACTGATAGAGCAGTATCTGGCGGACGGCCTGGAGGTGCAGGGCATCTCCGTCCGGGAAGGAGCGGCCGGACTGGATGTACTTTTCGAAAACGGAGATTGAGCCCATTCATTTGAACAAATACAGAAAACAGAGAGGATTTAGCTATGAGAAGGACAAAAATTGTTTGTACTATCGGACCGGCCTGCGAGACAGAAGAAAAGTTAAAGGAACTGATGCTGGCAGGTATGGATGTGGCCAGATTCAATTTTTCCCATGGCACCCATGAGGAGCAGAGGCGGAAGCTGGAGATGGTGCGCAAGGTCAGGGATGAGCTGGGATTGCAGGTAGCCACTATGCTGGATACCAAGGGTCCGGAGATCCGCCTAAGAGATTTTGAGGGCGGCAGGGCCGAACTGGTGTCAGGCCAGAAATTTGTCCTGACGACCGAGGAAATCATGGGAAACAGCGAGAGAGCGGCCATTTCCTATAAAAGCCTGAAAGAGGATATCAGTGTGGGGACACACATTCTGATTGATGACGGCCTGATCGAAATGTGTGTGGACGAGATTACCGATACGGATATTTGCTGCACCGTCATCAACGGCGGCGCCATATCCAATCATAAGGGGGTCAATGTGCCCGGTGTGATTCTTTCCATGCCCTATATCAGCAATGCGGACAGAGAGGATATTCTGTTCGGCATTGAGATGGGTTACGAATTTTTGGCGGCCTCCTTTGCCAGAACCAGGGAAGATATTTTGGAGGTGCGCAGTATTCTGGATGAGCACCACAATGATATGAAGATCATTGCCAAGATTGAGAATATGCAGGGTATAGAGAATTTGGAAGAGATTCTGGAGGTGTCCGACGGAGTCATGGTAGCCAGGGGCGATATGGGAGTGGAGGTTCCCATTGAAGAGATTCCGGCCCTGCAGAAACGGATGATCAAGATGGCAGTATCCCAGGGCAAGCATGTGATTACGGCCACGCAGATGCTGGAATCCATGATCAAGAATCCCCGTCCCACAAGAGCGGAGGTGACGGATATCGCCAACGCCATCTATGACGGCACCACGGCCATTATGCTTTCCGGGGAGAGCGCTGCCGGTAAATATCCTACTGAAGCGGTGCAGACTATGGCCCGTATTGCGGAGTGTGCCGAAAAGGAATTGAATTATCGTCACAGGATGGATGAGCTGGCTGCCGTGGGGACTCCGGATACCACAACGGCGATCTCCTATGCGACCTGCACCACAGCTATGGATCTGCACGCCAGTGCCATCATTACCGTGACCATGTCCGGTTTTACGGCCACAAAGGTGGCAAAATACAAGCCATCCTGTCCGATCATCAGCTGCAGCGTGAATCCCAGAGTATGTAAGCAGCTGAATCTGCTGTGGGGGAATCAGCCTTTACTGCTGCCGAAGAAGGATGATACGGAGGAGCTGTTTGAGGCTGCCGTGGAAGAGGCGAAAAAGGCAGGATATATCCACGCCGGGGAGTTGGTGGTCATCACCGCCGGAGTGCCTCTGGGCAAATCAGGGACCACCAATATGATCAGAGTTGTCGAGGTAAAATAGGCTTTATGGGTAGAATCATATGTCTGATGGGGAAAAGCTCTACAGGAAAGGATACAATCTATAAGCGCCTTCTGGCAGATCGGGAACTGGCACTGCGTAATATTGTGCCCTATACCACCAGGCCCATACGGGATAACGAGCGGAACGGTGTGGAATATTTTTTCACCGATGAGGCAGGGTATCGCAGGCTCCAAGCGGAAGGTAAGGTGATAGAGGCCCGGGCCTATGAGACCTGCCATGGACTGTGGCGGTATTTTACCGTGGCGGATGCCCGGATCGATCTGTCGGCAGCGGATTATTGTATGATCGGTACGCTGGAGACGTATCTGAGTATGCGGGACTATTTCGGAGAGCCGCAGGTGCTGCCCGTGCTGATTGAATTGGATGATGGGGAGCGCCTCAGCCGGGCGCTTGCCCGGGAGCGGGCGCAGCTGGAGCCGAGGTATGAGGAGATGTGCCGCAGATTCCTGGCGGACAGCCGGGACTTTGCCCGGGAGCGGATCGAAGAGGCTGGTATCGCCAGAAGCTTTTATAATGATGATCTGGAGAGATGCCTGGAGGAGATCCGTACATATATCAGACAGGGCGACGGAGATAAAGGCTGATACTTTTGCCAAAACGGCAGAAAGGGGATGCGGATATGGATATCAAAGTAAATCAGGTGACTAATACGGCTCCCCTGGAGAGCGCTGCCCAGGCACAACCCACGGACGGGAGTTTTAAATTTACGCTGGCCAGTCATATTGAGGAGGCTGAGCTGCAGGAGCGGTTAAGCGGCCTGATGGAGCAGATCACCATGGAGGGCGAGAAGCTGGCAAAGCGCAAGGATCTGCGGGATATGAAGCATTACCGGGGGCTTGTGAAAGCATTTATGAATGAGATCATCAGTCGTTCCCACTCTTTTTCCCGGGAGAATTTCCTGGACAGAAGAGGGCGGCATCGTGTCTACGGCATCGTGCGTCTGGTGGATCAGAATCTGGATGATTTGGCTCAGGAGCTGATGAAGGATGAAAAGGATAATCTGGCGATTCTCTCCAAGATCGGTGAGATCCGGGGATTGCTGCTGGATATTTTCATGTAGGAAAGCATACCTATAGAAGGGAGGGCACATGGCAGGATTTCATGATATTGTGGGGCAGGAGCAGATTAAGGAGCATCTGCGGAATGCACTGGAAACACATAAGGTATCCCATGCCTATATTATTAACGGCGAAAAATCCTCCGGCAAGGAGTTTATTGCCAGGATCTTTGCCATGGCGCTGCAGTGTGAGAGAGAGGGGGTGGAACCCTGCAACGAATGCCATTCCTGTAAGCAGGCCCTCTCTGACAATCAGCCGGATATTATCCGGGTGACACATGAGAAACCGGGTACGATCAGTGTGGATGACATCCGTGCGCAGGTGAATAATGATGTGGCTATCAAGCCCTACAGCAGCCGCTACAAGGTGTATATTATCAATGAAGCGGAAAAAATGACGCCCCAGGCTCAGAATGCGATTTTAAAAACCTTGGAGGAACCGCCGGAGTATGCAGTTATTCTTTTGCTGGTGTCCAATCTGAACACCTTGCTGCCCACGATTCTGAGCCGCTGTGTGGTGCTGAATATGAAGCCGGTCCGGGATGAGCTGGTGAAAAATTATCTGATGGAGCAGCTGCAGGCGCCGGACTATAAGGCGGATGTATGTGTAGCTTTCGCCAGGGGCAATCTGGGAAAGGCAAAGGCGCTGGCCTCCAGTGAAGAATTTGAAAATATAAAGAACGAGGCGCTGGGTCTGTTAAAATATATTCAGGATATGGAGATCCCGGAGATTATTGCAGCCATCAAAAAGATGGGGGAGTTTAAGCTGGAAACCAGCGATTATCTGGATATTCTGGCGATATGGTACCGGGATGTGCTGTTGTTTAAAGCCACCGCGGATGCAGGCCACCTGGTATTCAGAGAGGAGATTCAGGCAATCCGGAAAGTGGCAGGCCGCAGCAGCTATGAGGGGATTGAGAATGTGATCCAGGCTCTGGACAAGGCGAAGAAGCGTCTGGATGCCAATGTGAATTTTGATCTGGTAATGGAGCTTCTTTTCCTGGAAATGAAGGAAAACGGGTAAGATTTTTCCTCTTTTCAGCCATAGTAAGGTGTGTTAGAATGTAACTGTTCAGAGCCATGCATGAGCAAAGGAAAAGTCTTGCAGGGGCGATTTTGCGAATTGCCCTGGAATAGTTACGTTAAGAGATAGAAGTGAGGTGTATAGATGATTAAGGTAGTTGGAATCAGATTTCGTACTGCGGGCAAAATATATTTTTTTGATCCGCTGCAGTTTGAGATAAAAAGAGGGGATAACGTCATCGTGGAGACGGCCAGAGGGATTGAGTTCGGTACGGCGGTCAGCGATGCGCGGGAAGTGTCGGATGATAAGGTGATTCAGCCCTTAAAGCCTGTGCTGCGCATTGCCAATGAGCGGGATAAGGAGCAGGAGGCTGCCAATAAGCTGAAAGAAAAGGAAGCTTTTAACATCTGTCTGGAGAAGATTCAAAAGCATGGATTGGAAATGAAGCTGATCGATGCGGAGTATACCTTTGACAATAACAAGGTGCTGTTCTATTTTACGGCGGATGGACGAATCGATTTCCGGGAACTGGTAAAGGATCTGGCAGGAGTATTCAGGACCCGTATTGAACTGCGCCAGATCGGCGTGCGGGACGAAACCAAGATTATGGGAGGCATTGGTATCTGTGGGAGACCGCTGTGCTGCCATACTCATTTGTCAGACTTTATTCCGGTGTCCATCAAGATGGCAAAGGAGCAGAACCTGTCCCTGAATCCCACTAAGATTTCCGGTGTTTGCGGCAGGCTGATGTGCTGTCTGAAGCATGAGGAGGACACCTATGAGGAGCTGAACCGCAGGCTGCCGGGAATCGGTGATTTTGTGACCACGGAGGACGGCCTGAAGGGCGAGGTACAAAGTGTCAATGTACTGCGTCAGCTGGTGAAGGTGGTCGTGGACAAGGATGATGAAAAAGAGATCCGTGAGTATCCGGCGGAGGAGCTGCGTTTTCGGAGACGGCATGGCAAAAAGGAGCAGATGGAGCTGTCCAGGGAAGAGCTGAAAGAGCTGGAACGCATGGAGCAGGAGGATCAGCTGGAGAGCCTGGAGCAGGAAGACAGACCGGAGGGCTCCGCGGGAAAGCAGGGGCGCAGTGAGCGTCTGGGCAGGAACGCAGGCCAGGAGCGGCGGGAGCGTTCTCATACAGGCGATCATCAGGATGGCGGCGAACGGCAGAACCGCAGCGAGCGCTATGAGCGGGACAGAAATCAGAACAACCGCCGCAG
>CAZFYD010000097.1:0-1760 GCA_964523315.1 uncultured Acetatifactor sp. | reverse complement strand
AACCGCCGCAGGAATGACCGCCGCCGCAGCCGCAACAACAATTATCCGAACAGAGAACACAGCGGTCAGGAGCAGAGCCGGAGGCAGGAAGGACAAGCCAGAAACAATGACAGTCACGTTGAAGGATAGGGAACGCATTGACGATCTGCAGAGAAACGGGTATCGGATTATTCAGCATCCTGAGAAGTTCTGCTTTGGAATGGATGCGGTGCTGCTGTCCGGTTTTGCCGCAGCCCGCCGGGGAGATCTGGTGCTGGACTTATGTACCGGCACGGGCATCCTGCCAATCCTGATGGAAGCGAAGACAGAGGCAGCCCATTTCACCGGGATGGAGATTCAGGAAGAAAGTGCAGATATGGCCAGGCGCAGTGTGCTGCTGAATGGCCTGGAGAAGAAAATCGACATTGTGACAGGTGACATCAGGGAAGCAGACAGTTACTTTGCGTCTGCTTCTTTTGACGTAATTACCTGCAATCCGCCCTATATGATCGGAAAGCACGGCCTGACCAACCCTCAGGCTCCCAAGGCCATTGCCCGGCATGAGATCCTCTGTACGCTGGAGGATGTGGTGAGCCAGACAGCCAGGCTGTTGAAGCCGGGCGGGCATTTTTATCTGGTGCACAGACCTTTCCGGTTGGCGGAGATCCTGACGGCACTGGCGCGGTATAAGCTGGAGCCGAAGCGGATGAGACTGGTATATCCCTATGTAGACAAGGAGCCGAACATGGTTCTGATTGAAGCGGTGAGAGGCGGAAAAGCCCGGATGACGGTGGAAAAGCCCCTGATTATTTTCCGGGAGCCGGGGGTCTACACCGAGGAGATCCGAGAACGTTTCGGCTATTAGGCCGGACGGACAGCGAAAAGGAGAGAGACATGGTCGGAACATTATATCTGTGCGCAACGCCCATCGGCAATCTGGGAGATATGACCCCACGTGCGGTGGAGACGTTGAATATGGTGGATGTGATTGCAGCGGAGGATACCCGCAACAGTATAAAGCTGCTGAATCATTTTGATATCCATACGCCTATGACCAGCTATCATGAATATAACAAGGTGGAGAAGGCCTATCAGCTGATCGGCCGGTTAAGCAGCGGACAGAATATTGCCTTGATTACGGACGCCGGTACACCTGCCATCTCCGATCCGGGGGAGGTGCTGGTGCGAATGTGTCTGGAGCAGGGGATCACGGTAACCAGCCTGCCCGGCCCTGCAGCCTGTATCACGGCGCTGACCCTATCGGGACTGCCCACCAGACGATTCTGCTTTGAAGGCTTTCTGCCTGCGGAGAAAAAGGAGAAGGCGGCGATTCTGCAGGAGCTGGCCCGGGAAACCAGAACCATGATTCTCTATGAGGCACCCCATCATCTGGTGCGGACCCTGGAGGAGCTGTATCAGACACTGGGACAGCGGCGGATTACTCTGTGCCGGGAGCTGACCAAACGGTTTGAAACGGTGATGCCCACCACGCTTCAGGAGGCGCTCAGCTTCTATCAGCAGGAGGAGCCCCGGGGAGAATATGTGCTGGTCATTGAGGGAAAAAGTCCGGAGCAGAAGCGGCAGGAGGATATTGCTGTCTGGGAGGAGCTGTCCATCGAGGAGCATATGGAGCACTACCGGCAGCAGGGTTTGGATGAGAAAGCAGCCATGAAGCAAGTGGCGAAAGACCGTGGCGTGGGAAAGCGGGAGATCTACCAGTACCTGCATGTGGAATCGTCATAGCGAGGCGTCTGCGTATGGCGGCCGGGAAAAGAGGAAAA
>CAZFYD010000096.1:0-9242 GCA_964523315.1 uncultured Acetatifactor sp. | reverse complement strand
ACAGATTCGTCGAGCTTGCTCGTAAGAAGCTGTATATCGGTTCCAAATCTGACTGTGGAGCGGCTGTGAATGGTAATGCGGCGATGGCTGCAAAGCAGACGCTTTAGTCAATGCCAGGTCTGAACCGGGTCTTCAGCTGAGCATGCCGCCCAGCATACCGCCCCCGCTGCAGAGCACCAGTGTGGTCAAAAAGGAATTGGTCAGCGCCCCCAGCTCACGGTTTACCGCAAGGGAGATGACCGTCAGCACAAGAAAATACGCTGCTCCCATCAGCGCACCCCAGAGAAATTTCCTGCTTTGCAGCTTCTTTCCGGTGATAAAACCAGCGAAAAAGGTAGCCAGCACATAGATCACAATGATACAGACGGACACCACCTTCCGGGATAGCCCCGCCTTATACAGCAGAAACGCCAGAATCAGCAGCAGACCGCCTGTCAATATGTAGGAAAACAGCAGGCTTTTCAACAGAAAAAGCACCGGGATCTCCCCCATCTTCCCTTGTCCGTTCCCATTCATTACCCATACCCCCTTATTTTATAAATTATTTTACCTGACAAATTGCAACAGTCTAGCCCGCCCATTCGCAAAGCCGCACCTACGGTGCTATGCAGTAGCTTCGCAACTGCCGCTGCTTTGCAGCTGACTTTGCTCATATACAGGCGCTCTCCGCTCATAAGAGAACAGTCACTGTGCCTTGTGTGCAAGCACCCATGCCCAATGGTTATCCTCTTATGGCTGAACTGTTACGATTAATTATATTCCTGTCCTTCAGATATCTTGACATCTTATTGAATATATTATATGATTCCTAATAAAATATTGTAAAAAAGGAGTGGTTTTGTTTGTTAGAGGTAGACAGTTCTGCCGTCATACAATTTGTAATTCTGCTGATACTGCTTGTACTTTCCGCTTTCTTTTCCTCTGCGGAAACAGCACTTTCAACCGTGAACCGTGTGCGGATGCGCGCTCTGGAGGAAGATGGGAATAAGCGTGCCGCCAGGGTAAACAAGATTCTGGATAATTACGGGAAGATGCTCAGCACCGTTCTGATCGGCAATAATATCGTAAATATTGCCGCATCCTCCCTGGCAACCACTCTGGCTCTGCGGATCGGCCTGATAGTAGGTATCGCTACCGGTATCCTGACGATCATCGTGCTGCTCTTCGGCGAGATAGTCCCCAAGACCTGGGCTAACCTGAATAATGAGAAGATTTCTCTGGTCTACGGCGGTATCATCTATGGGCTGATGCATATCCTGACGCCCGTTATTTTTTTGATAGATAAGCTCTCCGGCGGCATTCTGCGTCTGTTACATATCGATCCGAATAAAAAAGCCAGCGCCATGACCGAGACGGAATTAAAGACCTATGTGGACGTGAGCCACGAGGACGGCGTCATCGAATCCGAGGAAAAGGAAATGATCTACAATGTGTTTGATTTTTCCGATGCCCTGGCTAAGGATATCATGATCCCCCGCATCAATATGGTAACGATCAGTGTGGAAGCCTCCTACCATGATGTGCTGGAGGTATTCCGTGAGTCCATGTATACCCGGCTTCCGGTATATCAGGACGATAAGGATAATATCATCGGCCTAATCAATATCAAGGACTTTATCCTGAATGCGGACCAGAGTGACTTTTCCGTGCGCAGCATTCTGCGGGAAGCCCATTATACCTATGAATACAAAAAAAGTGCAGACCTGCTGCTGGAAATGCGCGAGATCACCATGAACGTGGCTTTTGTCCTGAATGAATACGGCGCTGCCGTAGGTATGATCACCTTAGAGGATCTGCTGGAGGAGATCGTCGGGGAGATCCGTGACGAGTACGATGCGGATGAGGAGGAATATATCCAGGAGATCGGGGAGCGCACCTACCTGGTGGAAGGCAGCATGAAGCTGGATGATATCAACGATGCGCTGGATACCAATCTAGATTCCGAGGATTATGATTCCATTGGCGGTATCATTATCGAGTATCTGGACCGCCTGCCGGAGGATGGCGAGGAGGTGGAGCTGGATAACGGCATCCGCCTGAAGGTCCAGGGAATCGATCAGAACCGTATCTGCAAGGTTGTTATGACCCTGCCGGAGCCCGTTTCCGAGGAAGCTTCAGCGGACAATGCAGCGCAGGAGGCTGCGGAGGAAACGACAGCTGCAGAACCCAAATAACGCTTTACTCTATTGCCGCCGCAAAGGTCACCCGGATCGTGGTACCCTCTCCCGGCTGGCTTTCCATCTTCAGCTCCGCATGGTGTCTGTCTATGATATGCTTGACGATGGCCAGTCCCAGCCCGGTGCCTCCGGTTGACTTGGAGCGGCTCTTGTCCACCCTGTAGAACCGTTCAAAGATCCTGTCCTGATGTTCCCTGGGAATGCCGATTCCCGTATCCCGCACCGTCAGGACCACCCTGGTTCCCTCCTGCTGCACCTGCACCTGCACCACCCCTTTCTCTTTATTGTAGCGGATCGCATTATCGCAGAGATTATACAGCAGCTCTTCCAGCATGATCCGATCCCCCATCACATAACAGGCTGCGCCCTCCATCTGCAGACTTACCTGATGCTTTTCGGCGCTGACGCCCAGCATCTCTACGCAGGTGGTCGCCAGCTCATACAGGTTCAGCCGCTCCGTTGCCGGCTCCTCCCGGGAATCATCCAGCTCCGACAGCCGGATGATATCGTTAATCAGAGTCAGCAGGCGCTGGGCATTCCGGTGGATTCCCTGGGAAAACCGGACAATATCATCCCCGGAGGCCATGCCGGTCTCGATCAGCTCCGCATAACCGGAAATCGAGGTAAGCGGTGTCTTCAGTTCATGGGTAACATTGGCCGTAAACTCCTGCCGGAGTCTGGCGTTCTCCATAATATCCTGATGCTGTTTCCGGATGGTCCGAATAAAGGGCTCCAGTTCCTCGTAGTACGTGATCTCCGTCCCGTCATCCAGATGCTCCGCCAGATTCTCGATGGGCTCAACCAGACTTCCGGTCAGATAATGGGCCAGCAGCAGAGATAAGAGCACCAGCACCGCACAGATCCAAGCCAGACTGGGCATGGCGCTGCCCAGTATACTGTAGATACTCTCAGTCTCCACGGCTACCCGAAGGAGCTTCCCGTCCTCCAGCTTTACTGCATAATAGAAGGTACTTTTGTCCAGCGTGGCCGACCGGCGGACGGCCTGTCCCTCTCCGGTCTCCATGGCCGCCTGCACCTCCGGTCTCTGGCTGTGATTCTCCATATCCGAGCTGTCTGCCTGATTGTCATACAGCACCTCGCCCCGGGCATCCAGGTAAGTAATACGCACTTTTCCTGTCAGTATGTCCCCATCGGACTGCATCAGCTGTTCCTGGCCGGTCTCCCCCCGCAGCAGCATGGCGTAGATCCGCAGGTCGTCCACCATCTGTCTCTTAAATACCCCGTAAAATACTGCCGTCAGCAGCACCATGGTAGCCGCAATTCCCAGCACGGCCACCAGTACCATTCTGGCATTGATTTTCTTTTTCATCCCACTGCCTCCATGATTCCGACACGCGAAACCGCAAATCAGCGCAAAAAATGCCGCATTCCAGGCATTAGAACTTCTTCTTACATCAGTTCTCTTCTCCGCTCATGATGTAGCCCACATTCCGCACGGTTCGGATCAAGCTTCCCTGATCCCTCAGCTTCTGCCGCAGCGTCTTGATATGCATGTCGAGAGTCCGGGATTCCCCCTCAAAGCTGGTGCCCCAGATCCGATCCAGAATCACATCCCGTGTAGTCACGATCCCGGCATTGGACATCAGCAGCTTTAACAGCTCATATTCCTTATAGGTCAGTTCACAGGGCTGCCCGTTTACGGTCACGGCATGCTTCTCCCGATCCAGCACGATCTCCCCGATAAAAAGACATTTCTCCTTTTTCTCCACCTGACTGCGCCGCAGCATGGCCTTCACCCGGGAAATCAGCTCCATAACGCCAAATGGTTTGGTCAGGTAATCATCCGCACCGATGTCCAGCCCCTTTACCTTGTCGATCTCCGTGGTTTTCGCCGTCACCATCATGATCGGAAGCAGTACAGTCTCCTTACGACTCCGGAGCTTCTGTACGATGGACAGACCATCCTCATCCGGCAGCATTACGTCCAGCAGCACCAGATCGGGCATCTCTTCTTCTAATGCACTGTAAAAATCCGCTGCACAGTCGAATCCTGCCGTCCGGTACCCAACCCCTGCCAGTGCAAAGGTCTCGATCTCCTGTATACTCTTATCATCCTCAACAACATAAATCAGCGCCACAATACCCCTTCTTTCTGAAACCTCTCCTTAAGCATAGCAGCCTCAGATCCCTTGCGCAGAATCGCCTCTTGCAGGGCTCTGAATAATTACAGAATAAATCAATTTGCTGCTCCTTGCAATCCTTTTTACGGCAGTATGTACCGCCGGCTGTATGCCATCACCTTGCCCTGTTACTATTTACAGCCCCTCCACGCTGCAGACGAAACGGCTGGGGCATCCGCAGAAAAAGCTCCGCCATATCGGTCACATGGTCGCCCACTCTCTGAATATCGGTAACTACCTTCAAGGCAGCGGAAACGATTCGCAGGTCACGGGCTACCGGCTGCTGCTTGGTCAGAAGCCTTAAGCATCTGGCCTCTATATTTCTCTGCATATCCGTCATGGCATGATCCACACAGAGCAGCTGCTCCAGAGTGCCCAGATCATTCCCGTTTACAGCGAGCACCTGCTGATCATAGCTGATCTCCGCCCTTTCACTCATGTCTGTCACAGCGACCTTTAGTTGCTCCAGTTCCTGTTCAAATACGACTCTCGGTGTCATCCTTCTATCCTCCTCGTTCATCAGCCAAATCGTCCGGTGATGTAATCCTCTGTCCGCTGGTCCTTCGGTCGGGAGAACAGTTCCGCCGTGGAAGCCATCTCCACCACCTCGCCCACCAGGAAAAAAGCGGTGTCATCCGATACTCTGGCTGCCTGCTGCATATTGTGGGTCACGATTACCACCGTATACTGCTTTTTCAGATTCTCCATCAGCTCCTCTACCTTCAGTGTGGAAATAGGATCCAAAGCGGAGGTAGGTTCATCCATCAGCAGCACCTCCGGCTGTACTGCCAACGCTCTGGCGATGCACAGTCTCTGCTGCTGTCCTCCGGACAGTCCCAGCGCCGATTTTTTCAACCGATCCTGCACTTCCTCCCAGATGGCCGCTCCCCGCAGGGCATTTTCCACGATTTCATCCAGCTTACCCTTGTTCTTGATTCCATGGATTCTGGGGCCGTAGGCAATATTGTCATAGATGCTCATGGGAAAGGGATTGGGCTGCTGAAATACCATTCCCACCTTTTTGCGCAGCAGCGTGGTGTCCACCTGCTTTTCATAGATGTCCTCGCCGTCCAGCAGGATAGTTCCCTCAATCTTCACGCACTCCACCAGATCGTTCATCCGATTCAGGCATTTTAAAAAGGTAGATTTGCCGCAGCCGCTGGGACCGATAAAAGCGGTAATGGCCTTCTCTCGGATTTTCATATCTACATCCTTCAGGGCGTGGTTGCTTCCATAGTGAAGATTTAATTTCTGTATGTCTATTTTCTCTCGATTATCCATAGTCAAGTCCTTCCTCATTTTGGGTTCCGCCTCCGCTCAGAGGGCTGTCTCTGCCTTTTAAGGCTGCAGCCTTCCTGCCAGCACCTTCATCAGCAGATTGATCGCCAGTACGATGATAATCAGTACACAGCCGATGCCGAAAGCCGTATCGTAACGCCCGTTCTGCATCTGAAGATACAGTTCCACCGTCAGAGTGCCGCCTGATTCCAGAGCCTTATGACCCAGAGCAGCTATTTCCTCCCCCAGTCCCCTGCCCGCCAGCTTGGGCAGCAGATAACCGCTTCCCGCAGTGAAAAGCAGGGCCGCCGACTCTCCCACGATCCTTCCCACGGCCAGAATGATGCCGGTCACGATTCCGGGCATCGCCGAAGGAAGCAGGATCGTGCGGATCATATACCACCTGGTGGCTCCCATGCCCAGTGCGCCGTTTCGGTAGCTGTCCGGCACCGTCCGCAGCGCCTCCTGGGTATTCCGAGTGATCAGGGGCAGCACCATGATACTCAGGGTCAGGGCACCACGCAGCAGGGAATATCCCAGCTTTAAGGTATTGCCGAAAAAAATCAGACCGAACAATCCGAAGATAACCGAGGGAATGCCAGACAGAGTTTCCGTGGTAAATTCGATAGCGCTGACCAGCCTGCCCGGCTTTGCATATTCATTCAGATAGATAGCTGCGCCCACCCCCAGAGGGGTAGCGATCAGCAGTGTGATCAGGATAATATACAGCGTATTAACAATGTTCCCGGCAATACCGGCAGTCTGCTTTAACGCACTGGTCACCGTGGTCAGGAAGGTCCAGCTGACACTGCCGATGCCTTTGCAGAATACATAACCGATAATTCCCAGCAGCAGCGCCACAGACAAAAATGCAGCGAAATAGATCAGTCCATACAGCAGCATATCTGTCAGTCTGGACTTTTTCTGCAGGATCAATCCGCTCTTACTCATGCTCTGCCCCTCCCTTTTTCAGAATCTTATTCAGTGTGATATTGATGATCATGATAAAGACAAACAGTACCAGACCGATGGTAAACAGCACCTGTCTGTGGGTGCCCTGGGCATACCCCATCTCGCTGACGATGGCCGTCGTCAGAAAGCGCACGGAGTTAAAAGGCAGGGGCGGATTCACGCTGCTGCCGGATACCAGACTGATCGCCATGGCCTCGCCGATGGCTCTGCCGGTGCCCAGCACCACGGCAGTCACCACACCGGATCTTGCCGCCGGCAGAATGGCCCGAAAAACAGTCTGGATATGGGTAGCCCCCAGAGCCAGAGACGCCGATTTGATATGTACGGGAACCGCTCTGAGAGAGGTTTCACTGATATTGATTACCGTGGGCAGGATCATGACAGCAAGCACCAGCACTGCCGAAAGCAGATTGGCGCCGCCGGTAAACTGATGCTTCGCAGAATCCCGGAACACAAAGAGCTCCAGCTTATACATCAGCGGGTTCAGCAGGTAGATTCCCAGCAGTCCATAGATCACGGAGGGAATCCCCGCCAGCAGTTCCACTGCAGGCTTCACCGCCATGGCCAGCTTCTTCGGTGCCACCTCGGCCAGAAATACGGCGCTCAGAATACCGATGGGCACACCAATCAGGATTGCCAGCGCCGTACCAGCGATGGAGGTCAGTACGACATACAGAATCCCGTACTCAGGCTCCGCCGCCGTGGGCTTCCAGACCGTGCCAAACAGGATCTCCTGGATCCCCACCTGCAGCAGGGCCGGTGTGCCGCCGATGAGCATATATATCGTGATCGCCACCACTGCCAGGATGGCAAACAGGGCGCAGACAGTGAAGATAATTTGTGCGATGCCCTCCGCTGTCCCTCTGCTTTTACTGCTGTGCATTACAGAATCAGGCATTGTTTTCATATGAATTCCATCCTTCCATCCCTCCTAGTTGATAGGAATCAGTCCTACTGCCTGTGCAACACTCTGTCCTTCCTTCCCCAGTACATAGTCAAACCATGCCTGCACCAGTTCACTCTGGGCGCTGATCTCGCCCTTAGTTGCCATCACGAAAGGACGGCTCAGGAAATAATCGCCCGCCTTGATATTCTCAGCAGTTGCCTCTACGCCTTCCAACGCCAGCGCTGCCACGCTGTCATCCACTGCATCCAGGGATACATACCCGATGGCTCCGGGTGTGGAAGCCACCTTAGCCATAACTGCGCCGGTGCTGTCCAGCTCATTCGCATATGCGCAGGCATCCTCTACGCCCAGGATCTCCTCAAAAGCGCCTCTGGTACCAGAACCTGCCTCACGGCCGACTACAATGATGGGGCTTTCACTGCCGCCCACCTCGCTCCAATCGGTGATCGCTCCGGTATAGATGTCCGTAAGCTGCTGTCTGGTCAGACCGGTTACTGTATTTGCAGGATCAACGCAGACCGCAATGCCGTCGATGGCCACAATATTCTCCACTGCGCCGGCTGCCTTTTCCTCATCCTTTAAGTTACGGGAAGAATTACCGATATCTGCCGTGCCGTTATTCACAGCCTCCACACCTGCTGAGGATCCCACGAACTCCGCATTGACGGTTACCCCCGGATACTCTGCCATAAAGCTCTCTGCCAGGGCATTCGCCAGCTTCTCCATGGAGGTGGATCCCACCATCAGGATGGTACCGTTCAGCTCTGTATCTGTTTTTGTTTCTGCAGCGCTGCTGCTCTCTTCTTCTGTGCCGGTTTCCACCGTGTTATTGCTCTGGACGCTGCTCTCCACAGTGCTGCCGCTTGTACCTGCATTTCCGGAATCTACGTCATTGCCGCAGCCGACCAGACTGAACATGGTCAACATTACGGCGCCGGTCACGGTTGCCATTTTCATCATTTTGCTTTTCATAATAATCTCCTCTTTTCTGATATTCATTTTCCCTTCAGGAACAAAATCATCATAGCAGTTCCTACGTAAAGTCAATATCACAGCGGTGTAAAAAATAAGTAATTATCAGGTAAAAAATATACGGCAGCTTGCATATAACATAGTAAACCATCCTCGTGAGGAAAAATTATGCCACTTATCGTATTAGATGCCGGACACGGTGGAGCCAACCCCGGCGCCGTATACCAGGGCCGTCAGGAAAAGGATGATGCGCTGGCCCTGACCCTGGCCATCGGTAATATTCTGGAAAGCCGAGGGGTAGATGTGTATTATACCCGCAAAACAGATATCTACGAATCCCCCTATCAGAAGGCACAGGAGGCCAATCAGGTCGGGGGCGATTATTTTGTCTCCATCCACCGCAATTCCAGTCCCTATCCCAATCAGTACACAGGAATAGAATCTCTGGTCTACAACCGCTATGGAGAGGCGGCCCGCATGGCCTATAATATCAATCAGCAGCTGGAGGCCGTAGGCTTTGTGAATCAGGGAGTCAATGAGCGCACCAATCTGGTGGTCTTAAACCGCACCCAGATGCCTGCCGTATTGGTGGAGGTAGGCTTTATCAATACCGATGCGGATAACCAGCTATTTGACGAGCGTTTTGATGACATTGCCCAGGCCATCGCCGATGGAATATTGATTACGCTGGGAATGTAAGCTTTTGCGGGGAAAGCATAAACTTTCCCCGCAAAGGCTTTTAGCTATTCTGATCAATTTTTCATGTTGAGAGACAATTTTACTCCTATTCTATAT
>CAZFYD010000095.1:0-9374 GCA_964523315.1 uncultured Acetatifactor sp. | reverse complement strand
AGCAGGAATAATAGTAGGGGGTCTCCGCCTCAAACTCGGCGGCGCAGGTATCCACCGTCTTGTAGGCGGCGATGATGCCGTTGTCCATACGCATCTGATAGACCTCGCGCTCCGGCAGTCCGGTGAGAGCGGAGATGCAGCGGTCCGGAAATTCCAGCTTTTTTGCCTCTCGCAGTACCTCCGGGTTCAGGTAGTCGCGGCGCAGTTTCTGCTCCACTTCCACCAAATGCGCGATTTTATCCAAAAACCAGGAGTCGATCTTGGTGACCGCATGGATTTCCTCTAACGAAATGCCGCGCCGCAAGGCCTCGGCAATCACAAACACGCGGCGGCTGTCCACCCGCAGCAAAAGTTTCCGCAGATCGCCGCCGGGGACATCCTCGTACTCCTTGCGCTGCAGCCCATAGGTGTTCTGCTCCAGGGAGCGGATGGCCTTCATGAGCGCGCCCTCAAAGCTGGTGCAGATGCTCATGACCTCGCCGGTGGCCTTCATCTGGGTGGTCAGGGTACGCTTGGCCGTGATGAATTTGTCAAAGGGCAGTCTGGGGATCTTTACCACGCAGTAGTCCAGCGTCGGCTCGAAGCTGGCGTAGGTCTTGCCAGTGATGGCATTTTTGATCTCATCCAGGGTATAACCCAGCGCAATCTTGGCCGCCACCTTGGCGATGGGGTAGCCTGTGGCCTTGGAAGCCAGTGCGGAAGAACGGCTCACTCTGGGATTTACCTCGATGACGCAGTATTCAAAGCTGGTGGGATGCAGGGCAAACTGCACATTACAGCCGCCGGTGATCTGCAACTCGCTGATAATATTCAGGGCAGAGGTACGCAGCATCTGGTATTCCTTATCGCTGAGGGTCTGG
Source organism: uncultured Acetatifactor sp. (assembly GCA_964523315.1). GTDB lineage: Bacteria > Bacillota > Clostridia > Lachnospirales > Lachnospiraceae > Acetatifactor. The sequence goes on along the minus strand of CAZFYD010000095.1, from coordinate 8,514 downwards.
GAGGGTGCCACCACGATGCTGTCGCCGGTATGTACCCCCACCGGATCAATATTTTCCATATTACATACGGTAATGCAGTTGCCTGCGCTGTCCCGCATCACCTCGTACTCGATCTCCTTCCAGCCGGCAATGCAGCGCTCCACCAGCACCTGTCCCACACGGGACAGCCGCAGACCGTTCTCCAGGATCTCCTCCAGCTGTGTCTGATTATGGGCGATACCGCCGCCGGAGCCGCCCAGGGTATAAGCGGGCCGCAGCACCACGGGATAACCGATCTGGTTGGTAAAAGCAATACCGTCCTGCACGTTTTCCACCACCTTGGAGGCGGCGCAGGGCTCCCCGATCCGTTCCATCAAATCCTTAAACTCCTGACGTCCCTCCGCATTGCGGATGGTGGCGGCTGTGGTGCCCAGCAGGGTCACGCCATGGGATGCCAGAAAACCGGACTCCTCCAGCTCCATGCCCAGATTCAGGCCCGCCTGGCCGCCCAGGGTGGGCAGAATGCTGTCCGGATGCTCCTTCTCAATAATCTGCTCCAGCACCTTTACGGTCAGGGGCTCGATATATACTTTATCTGCAATATCCTTATCCGTCATGATGGTTGCCGGGTTGGAATTGACCAGAATGACCTCCACTCCCTCCTCCCTCAGAGAACGGCAGGCCTGGGTGCCCGCATAGTCAAACTCCGCAGCCTGACCGATGACAATGGGCCCGGAGCCGATCACCATTACTCGTTTTACATTGGGATTCTTAGGCATTTTTCACACCCTCCTTTTTCATCATACCAATAAACCGGTCAAAGAGATAGCCGGAGTCCTGGGGACCGCAGCAGGCCTCGGGATGGAACTGCACGGTGAAAATATTTTTTCCCGTATAAGCCAGGCCCTCGTTGGTGCCGTCATTGACATTCACAAAAGCCGGTACCGCCACTGCCGGATCCAGATGCTCCGTATCCACCACGTACCCGTGGTTCTGGGAGGAGATATACACTCTGCCGGTGGCCAGATCCTTCACCGGATGGTTGCCGCCCCGGTGGCCGTACTTCATCTTGTAGGTGTCCGCTCCCGTTGCCAGCGCCATCAGCTGATGTCCCAGACAGATAGCGAAAATGGGCATATCGGAGGCATACAGCTTTTTCAGTTCCTGAATAATGGTGGCACACTCCTTGGGATCTCCGGGGCCGTTGCTCAGCATAACGCCGTCCGCACCGGAGCTTAAGATCTCCTCTGCGCTGGTCAGGGCCGGATAGACTGTAACCTCGCAGCCTCTGGCTGCCAGGGATGCGGCAATATTATCCTTGGCGCCGAAATCCATCAGCGCCACCTTCAATCCTTTGCCGCTTAAGCTTCTGACCAAGGACGGCCGCTTTTCCCGCTCTCCCCTGGCGTAGGCCTGAGCATCAAAGCTGGCGCTGCCGGAGATGGGGCCGTTATCCTCCAGCGTCCGGCTGGCCTTTACCACATAGGGAGCGCTGCAGGTCACCTTTTCCACCACCTTACCGGTGGTATAGGCATGGAGTCTGGGCAGAATTTCCGCCAAATCCGCATAGTCCCTGGTCGTAATCATGCCGTTCATGGTGCCCTTTTCCCGCAGGATCTTCGTCAGCGCTCTGGTGTCAATGCCCGCAATGCCGGGCACTCCGTTTTCCTCCAGAAACTGCTGGATCGTCAGATCACAGCGAAAATTGCTGGGGATCCGGGAAAGCTCCCGCACGATAAAACCATCGGGCCAGGCTCTCCTCGACTCCATATCCTCCCGGCAGATCCCGTAATTGCCGATTAACGGGTAGGTCATGCACACGGCCTGTCCGGCGTAGGAGGGATCCGTCAGCACCTCCAGATATCCCGCCATGGATGTATTAAACACAATCTCACTGATTATTTCTTTCTCCGCACCGATATGGGTTCCCTCAAACACAGTGCCGTCTTCCAGAATCAAATACGCTTTCATTTATCCCATACACCTCCATACCAAATCGATTTATTATAGCACGCCTGCGAATCATCCACAAGCAATAAGTGCGGTTGCTGTCAGGTAACCTCTCCATAATAAGTGCAGCAGTTTCTCTCAGCACAGCATAATTGCCACAAGAAGCTTCAGCGTCTTCGCTGACATCTCATGGCAATTAACCTGTTTATCAATACCTCTTATCGAATCGCAGCGTGGATCTCCTGCAGAGACATCACGCCGATCTCGCCTTCCTTGATCACCGTCCGGATTCCCTCTGCGGTGGCCTTGGCTGCTGCCATGGTGGTCATGTAGGGCACCCTGGCCTTGATCGCAGTCTTACGGATATAGCTGTCGTCAAAAAGTTTCTCCTCCTTCGCAGCCGGAGTGTTCACGATCAACTGGATCCTGCCGTTCATCACCTCATCCACGATATTGGGTCTGCCCTCCTGCATCTTATTGATGCGGTCCGCCGCAATACCGCTTCTCACCAGCAGCTCATAGGTGGTGCCGGTAGCCACGATATGGAACCCGCAATCCTCAAATATTCTGGCGATCTCCACCAGCTCCGGCTTATCCTTGCTGCTGACGGAAAACAGTACCGTACCGGAGGTGGGCAGCTTGGTCTGGGTCGCCTCCTGAGCCTTAAAGAAAGCCTCGCCCACATTGGGAGCCAGTCCCAGCACCTCACCAGTGGAACGCATCTCCGGCCCAAGCACCGGGTCAACCTCCTGGAACATATTGAAGGGGAATACCGCTTCCTTGACTCCATAATAAACAGGCTTAACTTCCCTCATTCCTTCAATGGGAGAAGGCATACCTGTCAGTTCCCGGGTCATGATCTGGGTAGCCAGCTTCACCATCTGTACGCCGCAGACCTTGGAAACCAGCGGAACGGTACGGGATGCTCTGGGATTGGCCTCCAGCACATATACCTTTCCGTTTTCTATCGCATACTGCATATTCATCAGACCGCAGACACCCATCTCCTCGGCGATCCGGCGGGTATATTCCTTGATGGTCGCCACCAGTTCCTCCGGAATATTCTTGGAGGGCAGGATACATGCCGAGTCGCCGGAATGTACGCCGGCCAGCTCAATATGCTCCATCACTGCAGGCACATAGGCATGTTTGCCGTCCGCAATGGCATCCGCCTCGCACTCGGTGGCATGGCGCAGGAACCGGTCGATCAGGATGGGCCTGTCGGGAGTTACACCCACAGCCGCTGCCATATACTGCTTCAGGCTCTCCGGCTCGCTGACCACCTCCATGCCACGGCCGCCCAGCACATAGGAGGGACGCACCATTACCGGATAGCCGATCCTGTCAGCGATCTTTAAAGCCTCCTCCACGTTGACTGCCATACCGGCCTCCGGCATGGGAATCTCCAGCTTCTCCATCATGCCCCGGAACAGATCTCTGTCCTCAGCCATATCGATCACCTCGGGAGAGGTGCCAAGGATCCGCACACCGTTTTTCTTCAGATCAGCCGCCAGATTTAAGGGCGTCTGACCACCGAACTGTGCGATAACGCCCACCGGCTTTTCTTTCTCATAAATGCTCAGCACATCCTCCAGCGTCAGGGGCTCAAAATACAGCTTATCGGAGGTATCGTAGTCCGTGGATACCGTCTCCGGGTTGCAGTTTACGATAATCGTCTCAAAGCCCAGCTCCTTTAGGGCAAAAGCCGCATGCACGCAGCAATAATCAAACTCGATTCCCTGGCCGATACGGTTGGGGCCTCCGCCAAGGATCATGATCTTCTGTTTATCCGATACCGTTGTCCGATCCGGCGCATTGTAGGTGGAATAGTAATAAGCGCTGTCCTGGGTGCCGCTCACATGTACCGGTTCCCAGCTCTCGGTGATGCCGTAGCCGATGCGAGCCCTGCGGATCTCTTCCTCCGGCACTTCCAGCAGCTTGCTTAAATAACGGTCTGCAAAGCCGTTCTTCTTGGCATGCTCCAGCACCGTCTTCTCGGGAACGCTGCCCTTCATGGTCAGCAGCGCCTCCTCTTCCTCCACCAGCTCCTTCATCTGCTCGATGAAATAATGCTTGATCTTCGTCAGCTGGAACAGTTCCTCCACAGTGGCGCCCTTTCTCAGGGCCTCATACATGATAAACTGTCGCTCACTGGTGGGATATACCAGCAGCCCCAGCAGCTCTTCCTTGCTCTTTTCATGAAAATCCTTGGCAAAGCCCAGACCGTAGCGGCCGATCTCCAGGCTGCGGATCGCTTTCTGGAACGCTTCCTTATAATTCTTGCCGATACTCATGACCTCGCCCACTGCACGCATCTGGGTGCCCAGCTTGTCCTGGCTGTCCTTGAATTTCTCAAAGGCCCATCTGGCAAACTTGATCACCACATAATCCCCGCCGGGCACATACTTGTCCAGTGTACCGTTCACGCCGCAGGGGATCTCGTCCAGCGTCAGGCCAGAAGCCAGCATGGCAGATACCAGAGCGATGGGAAATCCCGTAGCCTTACTTGCCAGTGCGGAGGAGCGGGAGGTTCTGGGGTTGATCTCGATGACCACCACCCGGTCGCTGACGGGATCATGGGCAAACTGTACATTAGTACCGCCGATTACCTGTACCTCATCCACGATTTTATAAGCCTGCTCCTGCAGACGCTTTTGGAGCTCCTCGGAGATCGTCAGCATGGGAGCGGAGCAGAAGGAATCTCCGGTATGCACGCCCAGGGGATCAATATTTTCGATAAAGCATACGGTGATCATATTGCCCTTGGCATCCCGCACGACTTCCAGCTCCAGCTCTTCCCAGCCTAGGATGGACTCCTCCACCAGTACCTGACCTACCAGAGAAGCCTGCAGTCCCCGGGCACAGACTGTCTTCAGCTCTTCCACATTATACACCAGACCGCCGCCTGCGCCGCCCATGGTATAGGCCGGACGCAGCACCACCGGATAGCCCAGCTTGTCCGCAATGGCCAGGGCCTCCTCCACGGAATATGCCACTTCACTGCGGGCCATCTCGATGCCCAGCTTATTCATGGTCTTCTTGAACTCAATCCGATCCTCGCCCCGCTCGATGGCATCCACCTGTACACCGATTACCTTTACACCATACTTATCCAGTACACCGGCATTAGCCAGCTCCGAGCACAGATTCAGTCCGGACTGTCCGCCCAGATTGGGCAGAATAGCGTCCGGGCGCTCCTTGGCAATAATCTGCTCCAGTCTCTTCACATTCAGGGGCTCAATGTAGGTCACATCTGCGATCCCCGGATCGGTCATGATCGTAGCCGGGTTTGAATTCACCAGCACGATCCGGTAGCCCAGCTGCCGCAGTGCCTTGCAGGCCTGCGTGCCGGAATAGTCAAACTCACAGGCCTGTCCGATGATGATGGGGCCGGAGCCGATGATTAATACTTTCCTGATGTCAGTTCTTTTACTCATTACAATCCAATCCTCCTGTAGTTCCACATGAGCCATACGCCCTCCCTTAGCCGGACACATGGCTGTCTACTTTTGCTTTACCTGGGCAAAAGAAAAGTCAGTAATCAAAATTACTGACTAATCATGACAAAATATAGAATCAAAACGGTCATGGAAAAAAGGGAATAGAACGCCCCGTACATCGCCATCAGAATTTTTTCCTGTTTACTCATGCACGCTGCCGTCATCTTCTTCCTCCGCTTGAACTCATTTTTTCTATTATAGCGAAAAAGAACTGCTTCGTAAATAGAAAGTTCCGTATTTATAAAAATTCAGAATATTCCGTTTTCGGTATCTAATTTTCCAAATTTATCATTGCATAAATTTCCTCATAGGAAGGCCCTTTGCTGATGATTTCCACCAGCACATTATCGCTGTATAAGATATTGATTCTCGTACGGCAGCCGGATACATCCCCCTCCTCTTCCACTTGATAGGTTCTGGCCGCTACAATCTCCGGGCTAATCTGCTCCGGTACAAACGTGGCGTACGTTACCTTATTATACAGCTCCTCGGGAACACTGTCGCTCCAGGGAATAGGATACAGCCCCAGATCATACTCCTCGGGACATTCTGTATCCACCAGCCAATCGCTGACGGACTCATCCGCCTGTCTGCAGCTGACAGAGATCTCTTCCATTCCTTTTGTCCAGATCACATGCAGTCCGGTATCAGAACGTGTACCGTCAGTATAACTATAGCCCTCCGGCACCTGCACATCCACATATTTGCCATAGGCAGCGTCCTTCAGGGCGTCTTCCCATGTCAGAGCAATCACCCCTGCTCCCTGCAGCTGCAGCCCACCCTGATCCGACAGTACTCCCTTTGCGTCCTCATTTTCCGCCGTTTCCACCTGACCGGAAACTCCCCCCTCATCCTGTTGTGTTGACCCTGCCAGCTCCTGTATGTATCTGGCTGCAGCCACATCTGTTGTGGATGACAAACTGTCATTTAGTTTCTCCTCCGGCTCCGCCATGCCTTCGGCTTCCTCCGCAGTCAGTGTCTCGTTCTCTTCATCCTTCGTCATGGCATATTCCTCACGAATACTTTCCAGCTGCACGCCTCCGGCCTGGTTTGCCGCGCTGTCGCTGCTCCTCTCTCCTGTGTTCATCAGCTGCAGCGCTCCGTAGCCAACCCCCACGCAGAATGCCAGACTGGCTGCGGCTGCCAGTGTCTTCGTCACCCAGGGCGCCATCCTGCGGTTTCTTCGCACCCGCTCTGCCTCTTCTACATATGCCTCATCGATCTCTCCGATTTCCCGGAACAGATCTTCTTTACTGATCTTACCCATAAAGTATACTGTCCTTTCCCGTCACACCTGCACGCCTTGCGCTTCCAGATACTCTTTCAGCTCCCGCCTGACCCGAAACAGCGTGGTTTTGACCTTGCTCTCGCTGACCGCCAGCCTTCCGGCAATTTCCTTGACGGAGTCTGCATAATAATACCGGCGTACAAACATAACCCTTGTCTCTGTTTTCAGTTTTTCCAGAAATGCATTTATCATTCCCGCCACTTCCCCGGTGATATAGGTATCCTCCACTGAGCAGGAGGATGCCAGGCATTCCTCCAGCTCCTCCAGCACCAGATCGAACTGATGATTGCGTTTGCCCGCTTTGTTGTATTCATAGCGGTTCAGCGCAATATTCCGGGAGATCCTGCTCAGAAAGGCGGAAAAAATATTGGGTCTGGTGGGAGGAATCGCATTCCAGGCTGCCACATAGGTGTCATTCTCGCACTCCTGCGCATCCTCATAGCTGCCCGTGATGTTCATGGCGATGCTGCGGCACAGACGGCCGTATTTCAATGCCGTCTGTGTAATCGCCTCCTCAGAGCGTTCAAAATATAGCTCTATAATCCTGCTGTCTTCCATCATCCTCTGTGATTCCTCTCATTATCTGCAGATACTGCCGCTGCATGTTTCCATCACCGCAGCTGCGGCCGGGCCCTCGGCCTTGCACTTTCGGATGTTCAACATAATAGACAGTAAATCTTTTTATCCGTTACAAAATTCATGCCCGGGCTGCCAGCTGCAGGCATCCCATGATCCCCTGATTATCCTTCAGACTGCAGGGTACAATATAACTCTCCGGATCCTCCAGCTCCGGCGTGCGCACATAGCCCGCCAGCAGTTCCCGGAACTGACTGCGGATCATGGGAAAAAGCTGCTCCTGATGCATGACGCCCCCTCCCAGGATGATCCTCCTCGGAGCATAGACAAAAGTATAATTGACGCAGGCCTGAGCAATATAAAAGGCCTCCAGCTCCCACACCTTCCGGCGTCCGGCCAGCTTAGTCCCTTTTGCTCCCCAGCGCTCTTCAATAGCTGGTCCCGATGCCAGCCCCTCCAGACAGTTTCCATGAAAAGGACATTTCCCGCCGTAGGTGTCCGACGGATGCCGCTGCAGCAGGATATGTCCTGCCTCCGGATGCATCATTCCATGCAGCAGCCCTCCGTTGACATAGACTCCCACGCCCACACCGGTGCCCACCGTTATGTAGATGCAGCTGTCCAATCCCCGGGCAGCGCCGAAGGTGATCTCCCCAAGCACTGAGACATTCACATCCGTGTCAAAGCCCACAGGACACCCCAGCGCCTTTTCAAAAGCCCCCACAATATCATAATTCTGCCAGGCCAGCTTCGGCGTGGAGGTGATATAGCCGTAGGTTTTTGTTCCCTTCACCGGATTGATGGGGCCAAAGCAGCCGATTCCCAACGCTTCAATAGGATGTTCCCGAAAGAAAGCAAGCATCCGGGGCATAGTCTCCTCCGGGCTTACTGTGGGAATGGATACCCTCTCCTGCACTTCTCCCCGCTCATTGCCGATGGCGCACACCATTTTTGTGCCTCCTGCTTCCAATGCTCCCAATATCATCTGTTTCCCTCCCGGATATTTCACATTTTCTATTTATCTGCAGCCAGACTGGCCCCTGCATTTCCGGTCCGTTGCAATCATCGGAATACTCACTGGTCACGTCACTGACAATCGCCGGATACCCGTTATCGGTGTATTCATAGGCAAGCTTAATCCAGCTGTCCCGATTGTCCCACACCACTATGCTGCCCAGGTCATATGTATTTTCAAACTCCGGCAATACCCTGCAAGTCACA
>CAZFYD010000094.1:0-9425 GCA_964523315.1 uncultured Acetatifactor sp. | reverse complement strand
TTCTATATTTTTGTTTCTTTTTTGTGAAGAATCGTTATAATTGATTTTAGAAATAATAGAATTTTTGTCTGAAGCGGGAGCATACATATGGAATTTGGGGAAAAACTTTACCGCCTCCGCATTGAACGAGGTATCTATCAGAAGCAATTAGCCTCATATCTTCACGTTTCCATCGGCACTATTTCCAATTATGAGAATGGGGCTCACTTCCCGGATCTGAAGGCTCTTTGTAAAATTGCCGACTTTTTCCATGTCTCCGTGGACTACCTGCTGGACCGCACTGAATATGTTTTTTCCATTGAATATCTGAATCGGGAATTGATAGATGGATATACTTCCGGAAATGTTATGAATACTGTTCTTACCTTATCCAAGAACAGCTACAGGGATCTGATTAAGTACCTGGAGTTCAGAAATAACTACTAAAAACCAAAGCTTTTTTCCAGAAAGTTCACATAAATGAGTGAGCGAGATCTCAAGAAAGCGAAGAGCCGGCAGAAGATGGCGGGCGGCCCGGCTATCTTTTAGCAGGTGTATTGCCGGCCTCTGAATAGGGGCCGGCTGAAAAGTTACACTTTTTACCTTTATTTGACACAACAGCTCAGTCATAAAGACAAAACTCTCCGCCCGCAGCAATATCCGCCTGCATCTGATTCTTTAAGGCTTCCAGGGTGACAAAGCGCTGTTCCGGTCTGCGAAAGGCCAGCAGCTGCACACGAATCTCTTCCCCGTAAATTTCCCGGTCAAAGTCATACAGATAGGTCTCCACGCCTGCCTGCCCTGCGTCGGTAACGGTGGGTTTGCAGCCGATATTGCTGATGCCCCTATAGGTACGACTCTCATACAGCACCCGGGAATAATATACGCCAAAGGGCGGCAGCAGCTTTGCCGCAGGAGGCTGCAGGTTTACCGTTGGCATCCCCAATGTGCGGCCAAGTCTGGCGCCGTGGCATACTCTGCCGGATACGGTATAGGGCGTTCCCAGCAGAGCAGCAGCCTCCTCCATACAGCCCTTTTCGATCCGGCTGCGGACATAGGTGGAGCTGACCTCCTGACCGTACATTTTCAGCTTCTCAACGGTCTGTACCTCATATCCGTATTCCCCGCCCAGTCTCCGCAAAAGAGCCGCATCTCCGGCTCCCCCGCAGCCAAAGGAAACATCCTCGCCGGCAGCTACATAACCGATCCGCAGCCGCTTTACCAGGATCTCTTCCACAAACGTTTCCGGTTCCATAGCCGCAGTCGCCTTTGTCAGAGGAAATTCCACCAGCGTCTCCACTCCCAGCTCCTGAAAGACCCGCCGCTTCTCCTCCCGGGTCATCAGTTCCTTTCCATCGGATAAACCAAAGAGCACTGCCGGAGATGGGTCAAAGGTGAACACACAGGGCGAGAGTCCTCTCTGCTTCTGCTCGATGACACGGCCGAGAAGCATTCGGTGCCCCATATGCAGGCCGTCAAATTTTCCGATTGCCACCGCCGTATCCCTATTCAGTTGAAACTCCAGGGTATTGGTTACGATCTCCATTTTCTCACACTATAGCTCCGGAAACATCTTTACCGGCTGATATCTTTCCTTGCTTTCCTCATAGGCATAGATGCCGGCAAAACGATTGTCCGGCCAGCAGATGCGCACCCATCTTCCAGGGGCGTACCGCTCTCTCTCCGCCGTCTGATCAACGGTCAGGGCATTGCCGTTGTCCAGCAGCTTTGTCAGATCCTGACGCACATGCAGCACTGGGCATTCGGTAAACATACTCTCCACCGGCCTCACCGCCTCTGCCAGCCTGCCCTGATCCTTCATCTCTCGGAGACGTGCCAGGGATACTGCTTCCTCCAGGGAAAAACGACCCACCCTGGTGCGCTCCAGGCTTTTCATAGTACCGCCGCAGCCTAGTTTCTCGCCGATATCCGCACACAGCGTCCGAATATAGGTGCCCTTGCTGCAGACCACCCGCAGCTGCACCTCCGGCAGCCGGACCTGCAGAATCTCGATTTCCGCAATATGGACCTCCCTGGCCTGCCGCTCCACCTCTTTGCCCTCCCGGGCCAGTTCGTAAAGCTTCTTGCCGTTTACTTTCAAGGCGGAGTACATGGGCGGGATCTGCATATAGGATCCCTGAAAGGACAGTGCCGCCTCCCGCACCCGCTCTTTATCGGTCACCACTGGATGCTCCGCCAGCACCCGCCCGGTCATATCCTGAGTATCGGTCTCCATGCCCAGCCGCAGCCACGCCACATATTCCTTATCCTTTTCGGTCAGCATATCGCAAAGTCTGGTACCGCTGCCCAGACAGACCGGCAGTACTCCTGTGGCCTCCGGATCCAGAGTCCCGGTGTGACCGATCCTTTTCTGACCGCAGATACCCCGCAGCTTCGCCACCACATCATGGGAGGTGAAGCCTTTTTCTTTATACACAATTACAATGCCGTTATACATACTGGTTTAAATCCTTATGCGCTTCCAACTGTTTCTCAATGTGCAGGGACAGATTATTCACACAGTCGTGGAAAGTGCCCTTCATGGTACATCCCGCCGCACGCACATGGCCGCCGCCGCCGAAGAAGGAAGCCACCTTCGACACATCCACCAGTTCATCCGACCGCAGGCTCACCTTATATTCCAGCACTCCCGTCTGGTACATGAAAACAGCACAGTGAACCCCCTTGATATTCCGCAGATGATTCACGATGCCGTCCAAATCCTCGGGGACAACCCCATAAAAATCCATGGTTTTACGGTCCAGAGCACTGACAATGCAGCTTCCATTCATAAAACGGATGCTTTCCAGCAGCACCCGGCCCAGCACATGCCCCTGTACATATGTCTTTTGGTAAAAGGTCTCCTGAATCAGCTTAGGAAAATCAAAGCCGAAGCTGATCAGATGTGCGCCGATTTCCATGGTCCTGGGAGAAGTATTGGAATACTGAAACACTCCGGTATCATGGATAATTCCTATGTAGATTGCCAGTGCCATATCAGCATCCAATGCCTCTTTATCTATCAGCTCATAAATCAGTTCCGCAGTAGAGCTGGCGCCAGGCACCACATAGGACAGGTCACCGGCCCCGCCGTTGCTGATATGATGGTCAATGTTTATGGTTCTGCGGGCCTGTGCATAAAGCTTCTGCGCTGGTTCCATCATACGCTCCGGTACGCTGTCCAACACAAAAAAGACATCATAAGGATCGGTGTCTTCACAAAGCATATCTATCTGGTCATAGCCCTTGATGCTGCTAAAAATTTCCGGAGGCTTTTCCAGATAGACCTGTATCCGGGCCTGGGGCAATTTTTTCAGCAGATATTGATAAAGCGCCAGACAGGAGCCTACACAGTCGCCGTCGGGCCGGACATGGCCGGTGATGGCAATACGGGAAGCTCCCTGACATTCCTGTATAATATTCACGTATTTCTCCTTACCTTTCTTCTTCCCTTCCGGTCTCTTCATCCGCACTGATTACTTCATCAATCCTCTTAGACATATTTACGCCGTATTCTATGGACTGGTCCATGATAAAGGTGATCACCGGCGTATTCCGCAGATTGATGGTTTTTGCCAGCTGGGAACGGATATAACCCTCCGCACTTCTGAGTCCCTGGCAGGTGGCTTCCCGGGTCTCATCGCCGCCCAGAACGCTGATCCACGCCTTACAGCTCTTCAGATCCGGTGCCACCTCCACAGACACCACGCTGGTCAGCGGACTGATGCGGGGATCCTTGATCCCGCTGCGGATAATCTCCGCCAGCGCACGCTGGACCTCACCGTTGATGCGGGTATTTTTAATGCTGTTTTTTCTCATTGCTTTCCTCTTTTCTCCCAGTGTGAGACCTAGAAACTCTTTGCTGTGAGCATCCTGGCCTCTTCTCACACGATTGCCGCCCAGGCTTAACGCTCCGGGCAGCCGATATACGTAACAGATTACGTCCTGGGAACTTCCACCATGATGTAGGCTTCCACGATATCCAGCTCCTGCATCTGGTCAAAGCCTTCAAAGACAAGACCGCACTCAAAACCGGCCCTGACTTCCTTTACATCATCCTTGAAACGCTTCAGGGACGCCAGACTGCCCTCATAGATCTGCTCTCCCTCACGGGTGATCCGGATCTTACAGCCTCTCTGGAACACACCGTCCAGCACATAGGAACCGGCAATGTTGCCCACTGCGGAAGCCTTAAAGATCTGGCGCACCTCGGCATGGCCGATGACTTTCTCCTCAAAGATCGGATCGAGCATACCCTTCATGGCAGCCTCAATATCCTCGATTGCCTGATAGATAACCTTGTAAAGGCGTACATCCACATTCTCCCTCTCGGCAGTGGCCTTGGCCGTAGCATCAGGACGCACATTGAAGCCGATAATAATGGCATTGGAGGCGCTGGCCAGAACCACATCGGATTCGTTTATGGCACCTACGCCGCCGTGGATACATTTTACCACTACTTCCTCGTTGGACAGCTTCATCAGAGACTGCTTTACGGCCTCCACGCTGCCCTGTACATCTGCCTTGACGATCAGGTTCAGTTCCTTCAGATTGCCCTCCTGAATCTGTGAGAACAGGTCATCCAGGGACATGCGGGACCTGGTATCCTCTAACATTTTTTCCCGGTTCTGCGCTAAATATGTCTCTGCATAGGTTTTTGCGGTTTTATCGTTTTCATGAGCAATAAATACTTCGCCTGCGCTGGGTACATCGGACAATCCCAGGATCTCCACGGGCGTAGAGGGAAGGGCTTCCTTCACTCTGCGTCCCTTATCGTCGATCATGGCACGCACCTTGCCGTGGCTGGCGCCTGCGGAGATGAAATCTCCCACATGCAGCGTACCTTTTTGTACCAGCACTGTTGCCACCGGCCCACGGCCCTTATCCAACTCAGCCTCGATCACCAGGCCTCTGCCCCTTCTGTTGGGATTCGCTTTCAGCTCCAGAATATCCGCAGTCAGCAAAATGGTCTCCAGCAGCGTTTCAATCCCCTCGCCGGACTTGGCGGATACGGGAACAAACTCGGTGGTTCCGCCCCAATCCACGGGAATCAGTTCATATTCCGTCAGTTCCTGCTTCACACGCTCGATATTCGCACCGGGCTTATCAATTTTGTTTACAGCCACAATGATCTCAATGCCCGCTGCCTTGGCATGGCTGATTGCCTCAACGGTCTGGGGCATTACGCCGTCGTCCGCAGCCACCACCAGAATGGCGATATCCGTGGAATTGGCGCCCCGCATACGCATGGCGGTAAATGCCTCATGTCCCGGAGTATCCAGAAACGTAATTTTGCGATCGTTGATGGATACCGTATATGCGCCGATATGCTGGGTAATACCACCGGCCTCCTTGTCGGTAACATTGGTTTTACGAATGGCGTCCAACAGGGAGGTCTTACCATGGTCTACATGACCCATGACACAGATAACAGGGGGTCTGCTCACCAGAGTATCCTCTGTCTCCTCGTCCTCCTTCAGTAATTCCTCGATCACGTCCACCTTTACCTCTTTTTCACAGAGGATCTCATATTCCATGGCAATATTTTCCGCATCCTCATAGGAGATCTCCTGGTTCACGGTGACGATTTTCCCCTCCAGGAACAGCTTCTTTACGATAACGGAGGGCTGCAGCTTCATCTTATCCGCCAGATCCTTGATCGTGATGGTCTCGGGAAGCACAATAACCTTGATGGTCTCCTCGGCCACCTCTTCCTTCTTCTTTTCCGGCTTGATAAAGCGGCCGGGCTTATTCTTCAAAGTCTCATCGTCCTCATACATGTAATCCTTACGGCTGCGCTTATCCTTCTCCTGGCTGATCCGTCTCTTTTCTTCCTCTCTGTGCTTTTCGGTATCCTTGGTAGGCGTCTCACCGCCAAAGCCCTTGCTGCCCTGCTGCTGGCTGCGGAATTTGTCTCCCTGACCGGGTCTGCCGCCGCCAAAGGGGCGTCCGCCCTGACCGTCCTTATTAAAACTGAGTCTGCCGCCGGGTGCTCCGCTTCTGGAACCGGACTGACCGTTTCCGCTCTGGCCGCCCTGTCGGCTGCCCTGGTAACCGCCGCTTCTCTGGCCGTCTCTGCCGCCCTGGTATCCGCCTCTTGTCTGACCGTCCCTGCTGCTCTGACCGTCCCTGCTGCTCTGGCCGCCCTGTCGGCTGCCCTGGTAGCCGCCGCTTCTCTGGCCATCCCGGCTGCCCTGATAGCCGCCTTCTCTCCGGTCATTTCTGCGGCCGTTTCTGTCGCTTCTGTCAAAGCCACGGTTCTGATCCCTCCGGTCCCTGTTTGGCTCTCTGCCCGTTTCAGGCCGTCTCTCCTGTGCCTGCTGGGGCTTCTCCTGTACCGGCTGCTGCGCTGACGTGCTCTGTTCAGCAGCCTTCTGCGCTGCGCCGTTCTGCGCTGCTGCCTGAGGCTCTGCTGCAGGCTCTGCCTTGGGCTTCTGCTTGGGCTGGGGTGTCATGGTCACCATCTGTACGCTGGGCGTAGGGGACGGAGGAGTCAGAGGCTTGATCGGGGTTCTGGGTGCGGGTCTGCCGCCGCCATTGCCGCTGCTATAAGCGCCTCTGCCGCCCTGACCGCTTCTTCCCTGTCCCGGCTGCCCGTTGCCCTTGGGCTTCTGGCCGGATATTTTGGAATTCTGCGGATTGCTGACAAAAATAATGTTCTTTTTCTTTTTCGGAGCTGCAGGAGTCTTTATCTTTGCCTCTGCCTCTGCCACCGGCTCAGCCGCCTGCTCCTTCTTTACCCCCTCAGAGGGCTTCTCACTCTTCTCTCCCACCTGTGTATCTCCTTTTCCGCCAAAAGCCTTTCTCACCAATTCCGCATGTACTTCCTCCACAGAACTGTTGGCCGCCTTGGCTTCTATTCCTTTTTCCTGTAAAAAAGCCAGGATTTCCTTACTTTGTCTGTTTACTTCCTTCGCTAGTTCATGTACCTTCATTTTCGCCATGCTCACTACCTCCATTCATCTGGCCTGCGCCTTCATGTTCCAGTGCCTTTATAACCGCCTGTGCCAAACCTGCATCGCATACTGCCAGAGAAGACCGCAATTCTTTTCCTATGGCCCCGCCCAAGCTTTCCTTGGTACCGTACACATAAACCGGAACGCCATAATAAGAACCTTTATTTATAAATAATTTTTTGGTATTCGCTGTCGCATCCTCTGCCAAGATAACCAGCATAGCGTCACCGCTTTTTACTGCGTTCTCCGTTTGAAACTCACCGCTTACCAAATTATGCCCTCTGATTGCCAGTCCGAGCAAAGAAAATACTTTATTTTGCTTCAATACTCTCAAACTCCTTATTCAGGGTCTCATATACCTCCTCCGGAATACTGATCCTAAAGGAGCGCTCCAGCCCTTTATTTTTGCGGGCTTTCTCCAGGCACTCCCTCTGTTTACAAAGATATGCACCCCGGCCGTTCTTTTTTCCTGTAATGTCCAGGCAGATCTCGCCTTCTGCGGTCTTAAGGACACGCATCATCTCTTTCTTGCCCTTCATCTCGCCGCAGCCCACACACTGCCGCAGGGGAACCTTTTTTGCCATCGTCACGCCCCCTTATTCCTCATACTCTCCGCCGTCATACTCCTCGATATAATCTTCGTCTTCCTCATCGTACTCATCATCCATATAATCCTCATAGCGGAAGCCGGGAGCATCCTTGGCCTGGGTCTCGGATTTGATGTCGATCTTGTAACCGGTCAGTCTCGCAGCCAGACGGGCATTCTGTCCTTCCTTGCCGATCGCCAGGGACAGCTGATAATCCGGCACCACCACCTTGGCGGTTCGCTCATCGGGATCTGCAAAAACAGCCACGATCTTAGCCGGAGACAGGGCGTTCTGGATCAGATTGCCGGGGTTCTCATCCCAGTTCACGATATCGATCTTCTCGCCCCGCAGCTCTTCCACGATGGCGTTGACTCTGGCGCCGTTTAAGCCCACGCAGGCGCCCACTGCATCCACATTGGGGTTGTGGGACCATACGGCGATCTTGGTACGGCTGCCCGCCTCACGGGCAATGCTCATGATCTCCACCGTACCGTCCTTGATCTCCGTCACCTCGGACTCAAACAGCCGCTTTACCAGTTCCGGATGAGTGCGGCTCACATTGATGCGGGGACCCTTGGGGGTGTTCTTCACCTCCAGCACATAGACCTTGATGCGCTCTGTGGGCAGGAATACTTCGCCCCGCACCTGCTCGCTCTCACTGAGCATGGCATCCGCTTTTCCCAGATTGATACTGATATTGCGGCCGATATAGCGCTGTACCACACCGGTCACCATATCCTTTTCCTTTTCAAAATACTGATTGTAGATCACACTGCGCTCTTCCTCACGGATCTTCTGCAGGATTACGTTCTTGGCGTTCTGGGTAGCAATACGGCCAAACTCCTTGGACTTGATCTCCACATTCAGGATATCTCCCACCTGGGCCTTCTTGGAGAGTTCCCGGGCATCCTCCAGAGCAATCTGCAGCACATCGTCCTCCACATCATCTCTGGTCTCCACCACTTCCTTCTCCATGTAGCACAGAAAATCACAGGTTTCACGGTTGATCTCAACCTTTACGTTATCCGCCTTGCCGAAGTGATTCTTGCAGGCGGTAAGCAGAGAATTCTCGATTGCCTCAAACAGCGTCTCCTTGCTGATCTCCTTCTCCTTTTCCAGGATATCCAGTGCTTCCATCAGTTCCTTGTTCATTTTCTACTTTTCCTCCATTCTGCCCTACGGGCAATCCCAGTTTAGTTTTGCAACAGCTAAGCCCTCTGCATTTGCAAAAGCAGCTGGCCTGTTGCTAAAAGTCAAGTGCCAGTCTGATAACGGCAATATCACTTCTTACAAAAGTCCTGTCTCCTGCATCCTCGGTGAGCACGATGCTGTTCTCATCGAATGTCTTCAGCACTCCGGCATACTCCTTTACCCCGTCCAGAGGCTTATACAGCTTGACCTCCACCTCTTTGCCGATGCTGTGCGCCAGATGCCTGTCCTTTTTCAGCGTGCGCCCCAGTCCGGGACTGCTCACCTCCAGAATATAGGCGTCGGGGATAAAATCTTCCTGATCAAGAGCATCGGACAAGGCCCGGCTCACATTCTCACAGTCCAGGATTCCCACACCCTCCGGCTTGTCAATATAAGCCCGCAGATAATAGTCGCTGCCTTCCTTTACATACTCCACATCATAGATCTCCACGCCATGGGCGGCAGCTATGGGCTGCAGCAGCGCTTCCGTCCTGGTTTCATAATTCTCTCTTTTCGACATCCGCTCACCTCTCGCTATAACATCAAGAAAGAGTGGTACACGCCCACTCTTACTCTAGTAATCATCTTTAATTCTTATCCAGTATATTCCTTTTAAAAGTGCTTGTCAACAAGTTTTTAAAAAAAATCAGCCATAGCTAGGGCAATCGCAAAGTTCAAACTCAAATTGAAAGAAACATATAGGCGTAGAGCA
>CAZFYD010000093.1:0-9455 GCA_964523315.1 uncultured Acetatifactor sp. | reverse complement strand
ATTTTTAACAAAAGAAACTACAGTGTCATTTATGTTAAGAAAACCATCGTCAATTTTGAATGGAAGAACATATGGGAAAACGCTATTTGATATTGTGGTTAAGCCAAATGAAAATATTACGACATTAAATATTTTAGAAATAGGAGCAGGATTAGGGGATGTTGCATATGAATTTTGCCGAGAATTGAGGAGACGGAAAATAGTGTTTAAATATACTATTTGTGATATTTCTTTTGGAATGCTTGAATACCAAAAAAGTAAATTAAAAATATTTTCTGATTTTATAAATTATGTTCATTGTAGTGGAGAAGAATATTGCCAAGGCAGTTATGATGTAATAATATGCAATGAGGTAATTGCAGATTTAAATGCCATAAAAATGAACTTGAAGCTGATGGATGATTATCCTTTTTTAAAAAATCATGTTAATAAAGGTTATCTAAATATTGGAGCGCTAAAAACACTAAAGAATATTTCACAAATGCTGAAAAAAGGCGGATGTGCAATAGTAACCGAATATTTTGATGAAGACGGGCAGAATGAAATATCGAATCAAATGAAAGATCATAAGGAGGTCTCTATAAACTTTGATATATTGAAAGATTATATGGATTATCTAGGTGAAAAAGCAGAGGTAATGCCATTATCTGATTTTTTGTCTATTAAAGATGAATGGGTGTTGGCTGATAGTACTTTGGAATTAATTATGGAACAGTTTGGTTTTGAGAAAAAATTTTATACACGTGATGAAATTAAACAGATTATACCAGATACATGGTACAATCTGCATTTTGCTAAAGTATCTAATTGGTTCAATTTATTTAAATGCCTATACATTGTAAAATAAAATTACCCGGAGTTGACAAGTACAGAAAAATTGTATATAATTCAGTACAATCCTTGTATACAAAATACACCGCAGAACAAAGCAGAGGAAGAGAGGGTGAAAACGCCATGGATAAGGAAAAGTCATTGACCCGGAAGGCCTATGCCAAGATCAATCTGGGGCTGGATGTGGTGCGGCGGCTGGAAAACGGTTACCATGAGGTGCGGATGGTCATGCAGACCGTGGGCATCTTCGATGTGCTGACCTTTTCGGAGGCAGAGACAGGCATACGGATCACCACGGACTGCGGGGAACTGCCTGTGGATGAGAACAATCTGATTTACAAGGCGGCTCGGCTGCTGACGGAAACCTGCGGGATTACGAAGGGTGTGGCGATTCATCTGGAGAAGCATATTCCGATTGCGGCGGGCATGGCCGGCGGCAGCAGCGATGCGGCAGCCACACTGCTGGGCCTGCGGGATCTGTTTTCCCTGGAACTGACGGATGAGCAGCTGCGGCAGCTGGGCCTAAAGGTGGGTGCCGATGTCCCCTACTGTATCATGGGCGGGACTGCTCTGGCGGAGGGCATAGGCGAGGTGTTGACGCCCCTTACCCCGGCGCCCCGGTGCAATATTCTGGTGGCCAAGCCGGATATTCAGGTATCCACCCGGTATGTTTATGAGCATCTGGATGCGTCAGAGACGTGGGAGCATCCGGATATTGACGGTATATGCGCCGCCATTGCAGGCGGAGATCTGGCAGGGATAACAGGTCGGCTGGGCAATGTACTGGAGACTGTGACCATACCGGCATATCCGGTAATCGCACAGATCAAGCAGGAGATGCTGGATGCAGGGGCAAGGGGAAGTCTGATGAGTGGCAGCGGCCCTGCGGTATTCGGGATTTATGACAGCCGCGAGCAGGCGCAGGCCGCCTGTGACCATCTGGCGCAGCGGGGATTGGCAGGGCAGCTTTTTGTGACGGAATTCATATAAAGAGGTATAAATGATGCAGGACGATTTTAATGTACAGATGAATGAATTTTTACCGCTGCGGGATGTGGTGTTCAACACCCTGCGGCAGGCGATTCTCACCGGAGAGCTGAAGCCCGGTGAGCGTCTGATGGAGATCCATCTGGCCAATAAGCTGGGCGTCAGCCGCACGCCCATCCGTGAAGCCATCCGCAAGCTGGAACTGGAGGGCCTGGTGACCATGATCCCCAGGCGTGGGGCGGAGGTCGCCCGGATCACGGAAAAAAGCATGAATGATGTTCTGGAGGTGCGCAGAGCCCTGGATGCCCTGTGCGCAGAGCTTGCCTGCGAGAGAATCACCGGGGAGGAGACAGAGCAGCTGCACCGGGCCTGCGAGGCATTTGAGGCGGCAGTGAAGACCAGGGATTTAAAGAGGATCGCCCGTGCGGATGTGCAGCTTCACGATATTATTGTACAGGCCACAGGCAATCAGCGCCTGGTGCAGCTGGTCAACAATCTGTCGGAGCAGATGTATCGGTACCGCTTTGAATATATCAAGGATGCCAGCCAGCATCAGAGACTGATCGAGGAACACCGGATCATTTATGAAAGTATTGTAAAAAAAGACAGGGAAACGGCAAGTCAGGCCGCCCGGGTGCATATAGATAATCAGAAGAAAGCAATTATTGCGCGGATCCGCAGCGAAAAGACCGGGCGGTGACGGCTGCTGCTGTATAAAGAGGGCACAGAGGGGCAATAACTCTATATAGTGGTACTTCCGAAAAAGGGAAGCGCACAGAATGGAGTATTGTATGAAGAATCATCTGAAAATCAGAATTGCCCTGTGTACCTGTTTATATGTAAGCCTGTGGGGGCTGCTGTATCCGGAACTGCTGGTGACCCCGGATACCTGCAGCGTGGTGTATGAGGAAGAGAAGGATGGGGATGTGCTGACGGATACGGAGGAATTATCCGCAGAAGAACTGTATCAGGCACTGCTGGAGGCGGACAGGGGACAGATCCGTTACCGCAGCAGGATTTTTAAGCTTCTGGAAAAATTATCAGGGAAAAGGCAAGGATAGTATCATGACGGTGAAATGGAATCATACGGATAAAAATGCGCCCATCGGAGTGTTTGACTCCGGTGTGGGCGGGCTGACAGTGGCCCGGGAGATCATGCGGCAGATTCCCAATGAAAAAATCATTTATTTCGGCGATACGGCCCGGGTTCCCTATGGCAATAAGTCTAGGGAGACGGTGACCCGCTTCTCCAGGCAGATCGTAAGATTCCTGAGCACCTTTGAGGTAAAGACCATTGTGGTGGCATGCAATACCGCCAGCGCCTTTGCGCTGGATGAGATGGAGCGGGAGAGCGATATCCCGATGATCGGGGTGGTAAAGCCCGGCGCCCGGGTGGCCAGTGAGGTGACCCGAAACGGCAGGATCGGTGTGATCGCCACGGAGGCCACCATCGGCAGCAAGATCTATAATCAGTACATAACGGAACTGAACAGGGATGTGACGATCTACGGAAAAGCCTGTCCGCTTTTCGTGCCTCTGGTGGAAGAGGGGCTGTGGGTGGATCCGGTGACGGATGAGATTGCCAAAAGATATCTGACGGAGCTGATTGATCTGGACATTGATACGCTGATTCTGGGCTGTACTCATTATCCGCTGATCCGCTCCACGATCGGACGGATCATGGGAGAACAGGTGACGCTGGTGAATCCGGCGTACGAGACGGCCAGGGAGCTGAAAGAAATGCTGAGAGAAAAGGGGCTGCTCAATGACCATGCCCCGGCGCTGGGAGAAAACCAGTATCAGTTCTATGTCAGCGATACGGCGGATAAATTCAAGAATTTTGCCAATTCCATCATTAAGTATGGGATTTTGTCAGCCAAGACTGTCCCGATTGAGGAATACTAGCCCCGGGATTCGGAGGTAATGTGTCACAAGCCGCAGGAGGACAGATCATGCATCAGAGCGTACAGATTGTTTTGCAGAGTGTGCAGAGACCGATCATAACAGAGGGCAGGGAGACCGCATCCTGGGACAGTCCGCAGTGCCGGCAGATGGGGGCGAAAGCCCTTGGGGAATATTACCGCAGGGGGGACAGCCATTATTGCCTCTATGAAGAGCGGCCGGAGGGCTGGGAACAGCCCGCCAGAACCATGCTGAAATGGAGGGGACATACGATAGAATTGCAGAGAAGGGGAGCAATGGCTGCCCGGATGGTGTTTGAACCGGGTAATTCCTATTGCTCCCCCTATCATACCCCCTACGGGGAGCTGCTGATGGAGACGGAGACCCGCATGGTCAGGGTGCGGGAGACTCCTCAGGGATTCTTTCTGGTAGCGGAATACGGTCTGAAGCTGGACCGACAGCCTGTATCTGAGAACCGTATGGAAATCCGCATTTACTTCAGCGGCTTGGCGCCGGCCTTTTCCTGAGCTGAAGCCCAAAGCCTTTTAAAGAAGCCTTTCTTTTTCTCCGGCTTTTGCTCCGTCTTGCCGTGCAGACCCTTGACGTCCAGTACGTAGATGCCGCTGATTACGGCCTTCACTTCCTTTTTCACCGGTACACTCTCGAAAATCTTTTCATCACAGATCAGGGACATGATCTGGGGGCCGATCTTGGCCTTGATGATGGGCATCTTGGAGCTGCGCATCATTTTCGGGGTCTGGTCGATGACTATCTGGGGCAGCCCTGAGTCCTTGATCTTCATGTGCTTTTTATCAATGATCAGCATGGAGAGCGTCTGCTTGTTCTGCTGCAGCATCTCCTGCTGTTCGGCCTGTTTTTTCTGCGCCTTTTTTCCCAGAAAATATAAAATCACTACCAGAGCGATGAGGACTAAAAGGACGATAAGTATTACAATCTGATATGTTTTCACGA
Organism: uncultured Acetatifactor sp.; assembly: GCA_964523315.1. Taxonomy (GTDB): domain Bacteria; phylum Bacillota; class Clostridia; order Lachnospirales; family Lachnospiraceae; genus Acetatifactor. Next base: position 4,763 of record CAZFYD010000093.1, on the reverse strand, counting down.
ATGAAACCTCCCTATTTTGTTCGCTGCAACACACATTGTATCATTCTTTCAGGGTGAAATCAACCAACATTTCTGCTTCTGAATAATAATTTTAGAGATTTTCCCGGGAAAGTGTGTTAGAATATCCGCAGAGGGCGTTTGGCTCTGCCCGCAGCCTGCTGCGGCATGAAGGGAGAGATATATGGAAGTAGTGTGGAGTTATCTGCAGACGGCGGGTAGCTTTCTGACAGGGCATCTGATCCTGTGGAATATGTTATTTGCCATTATTATTGTTTTCTTTGAGCGGAAGGATCCCAAGAGCGTATGGGCCTGGCTTTTGCTGCTGTATTTTATTCCTTTTCTGGGTTTTCTGTTCTATCTGCTGGCCGGAACGGATATGCACAAGCGGAAAATGTTCCGGATGAAGGAAGTGGAGGATCGGTTAAATGCGAAGGTGAGGTACCAGGAATGCCAGCTGAAGAACTGCAGTGAAGATTCAGACGGGGAGATCGACCGGTACAGGGACCTGATTATGTACAATCTGGAAAGCTCCGGATCGGTACTGACGGATGATAATGACGTTACCATCTATACCGACGGCAATGCCAAGTTTGACGCCCTGATCGAGGATATGCGACGGGCGAAGGAATTTATCCATATGGAGTATTATATCATAAAAAATGATGTGCTGTTTGGGCGGATCATGGAGGTACTCAAAGAGAAGGCTGCGGAAGGCGTGGAGGTGCGCATCCTTTTTGACAGCATGGGCTGCCGTACCGTGAAGGGCAGGTTCTGGAAACAGCTTAACAGCTGGGGGATCGAGACTGCAGAGTTTTTCCCGGCGCTGCTGGGCAGACTTCAGCTGCGCGCGAATTACCGCAACCACCGCAAGATCGTGGTAATCGACAATCAGGTGGGATATGTGGGCGGCTTCAATGTGGGGAAGGAGTATATCGGCCTGGATGAGAAATTCGGGTACTGGCGGGATACCCATTTGCGGATCCGGGGAAGCGCTATTTTTGGTCTGCAGCTGCGCTTTCTTCTGGACTGGAATTATGCGGCGAAGCAGAACCTGTTTACCAATGGCCGCTATCTGGAGAATGTTCGGCCGGGCAGCGGGGAAGGCTGCAAAATGCAGATCATCAGCAGCGGCCCGGATAGAACACTGCAGCAGATCCGTGACAATTATCTGCGGCTGATTCACAAGGCCAGACGCCGGATCAGCATACAGACGCCTTATTTTATTCCGGATGAATCGGTAATCAGTGCGCTGGTGATCGCCATCCGCTCCGGCGTGGAGGTGCGTATCATGATTCCCTGCAAGCCGGATCATCCCTTTGTATATTGGGCAACCTATTCCTATATCGGGGACATGGTGATAGCCGGGGCCAAATGCTATACCTATGACAACGGCTTTCTGCACAGCAAGGGGCTGATTGTGGATGAGGAGGTGTTCTGCTATGGCACCGCCAATATGGATATCCGCAGCTTTTCCCTGAATTTTGAGGTGAATGCCGTGGTGTACGACGCCCGCAAGGCTAGGGAGATGACGGATCGTTTTGAACAGGATCTGCGGCATTGCACGCAGATCACCCGGGAAGCCTATGCCAGCCGCAGACTGAAGATCCGTTTTAAGGAGCAGATATGCCGTCTGCTTTCCCCTGTGCTGTAAAAAAGTTTCCTTTAAGACTTTTAATAAGGGACAAGTTGTGGTATATTATGTTAGATGCTTCGCATCTACATTTCTGATTCATATGCCCGCTGAAGCGTGCGGAATTAAGGTATATTATGTTAGATGCTTCGCATCTACATTTCTGATTCATATGCCCGCTGAAGCGTGCGGAATTAAGGTATATTATGTTAGATGCTTCGCAAAGATGCGATATTCATGGAAAGGATAAAGAAATGAAGAAAAGATTGGCAATGGTACTGGCAGCGCTGCTGGCGGCCGGCGTACTGGGCGGCTGCGGGGAGCAGACAGATATCCTGAAGGATATGAAGGTGGAGAAGTATGTGACGCTGGGGGAATATAAGCAGATCCCGGTGGAGCTGGAGGCTGTGGCGGTGGATGAGACGCAGGAAGCCGAAGTCATGAAGGAGCTGTATATGAGCAATGTTACCGCAGAGCTGGGCGGTATCCTGGAGGGGGAAGTGACCCTGGGCGATACGGTAAATATTGATTATGAAGGCAAAAAGGATGATGTGGCCTTTGACGGCGGTACGGCCAGCGGCGCATCGCTGGAGATCGGATCCGGGCAGTTTATAGCGGGCTTTGAGGATGGCCTGATCGGCGCTGCGGTCGGAGAGACCAGGGAGCTGGAGCTGACTTTCCCGGAAAGCTACGATAACACGGAGCTTGCGGGACAGGATGTCATTTTTACTGTAACGGTGAACTTCATTTATCCTACTGAATATAGTGACGAGCTGGTGGAAGCACTGGGGGTGGAGGATATTACCACCGTGGCGGATATGCAGCAGTTTGTGCATGAGTATCTGGAGAGCACTGCCCAGAGCACCTACGACAGTACGCTGGAGAGCGGCGTGCTCACCGGGTTTATGAATAACTGCGTGTTTGAGGAGATCCCGGAGCATATTCTGGAGAAGTACCGCAGCAATGTGCAGGCCAGTCTGGAGTCGGAGAGCGCCTATTACGGCCTGGATGCGGAAACCTATTGTACTTATTTCTACGGCATGGATCTGGAGACTTTCCTGAATACGTACGCAGAGGAAGCGGCAAAGCAGAGCCTGGCATTTCAGGCGGTGGCCAATGCGGAGAATCTGAATGTGACGGACGAGGAACTGGAGGAAAAGCTGGAGGAGTATGCTTCCCTGGGCGGCTACGAAAGTGTGGAAGATTTTCTGGGCGAACTGGACAGGGAGGAGTACAGAGAATATTTTATGTTTGAGAGGGTGCTGGACTTTCTGACGGAGAACGCCCAGATCACCGAGTATTGATCAGGGGAGGACAGGCAGATGAATCTTACGGATATTAAGGAGCTTTACCGCAATACGGCTGCATATGCAGGAAAAGAAGTCACCATAGGGGGATGGGTGAGAAACAACCGGGATTCCAAGAACTTTGGTTTTCTGGTAATCAATGACGGCACTTTCTTTGAGCCGCTGCAGGTGGTGTACAGCGATGGACTGGATAATTTTGCGGAGATTTGCAGGATCAATGTGGGCGCAGCGCTGATCATCCGGGGCACTATCGTGGAGACCCCCGATGCCAAGCAGCCCTTTGAGATGCAGGCACAGGAGGTGCTGGTGGAGGGACCCTCCAGTGCGGATTACCCGCTGCAGAAGAAGCGCCACAGCTTTGAGTATCTGCGAACCATTTCCCATCTGCGTCCCCGGACCAATACTTTTCAGGCGGTGTTCCGTGTCCGCTCCATGATCGCCTATGCGATCCACAAATTCTTCCAGGAGAGGGATTTTGTGTACGTGCACACCCCGCTGATCACCGGCAGCGACTGTGAGGGAGCAGGAGAGATGTTCCAGGTGACGACGCTGGATCTGAATAATGTACCCAGGACGGAGGACGGACAGATCGACTACAGCCGGGATTTCTTCGGCAGGCCCACGAATCTGACGGTGAGCGGCCAGTTAAACGGCGAGACCTATGCGATGGCGTTTAAAAATATCTATACCTTTGGCCCCACCTTCCGGGCGGAGAATTCCAATACCACCCGGCATGCGGCGGAGTTCTGGATGATCGAGCCGGAGATGGCCTTTGCCGATCTGAAGGACGATATGATGCTGGCGGAGAGTATGCTGAAATACGTGATCCGCTATGTGCTTGAAAATGCGCCGGAGGAGATGGCCTTCTTCAACCAGTTTGTGGACAAGGGCCTGATCGAGAGGCTGAATCATGTGGTGGAATCCGATTTCGGCCATGTGACCTACACCGAGGCCATTGAGATTCTGGAAAAGCATAATGACGAGTTTGACTATAAGGTGTTCTGGGGCTGCGACCTGCAGACGGAGCATGAGAGGTACCTGACCGAGAAGGAGTTTAAGCGTCCGGTATTTGTGACGGATTATCCCAAGGAGATCAAGGCCTTTTATATGAAATTGAATGAGGACGGCAAAACCGTGGCGGCTATGGACTGTCTTGTGCCCGGCATCGGCGAGATCATCGGCGGAAGCCAGCGTGAGGATAAGCTGGAGGTGCTGGAGCAGCGTATGGAGGAGCTGGGCCTGAAAAAAGAAGACTATGACTTCTATCTGGATCTGCGCCGTTACGGTTCCGCCCGTCATGCAGGTTTTGGACTGGGATTTGAGAGATGCGTCATGTATCTGACCGGTATGGGCAATATCCGTGATGTCATTCCTTTCCCCAGAACCGTGAATAACTGCGAACTGTAATCAGGGATCCGGCCGGAGCTATGCGGAGAAAAAGTATGAAACTGACGTTTCATATACGGATTTGTGCAGTATCGCAAGCACAGCTTGCGATATGCATGCAGAGGAAAGTTTGGAAGTTTCACTTCCAAATACGTATTGATGCAGTATCCTGGGCACAGCCCAGGATATGCATGGAGAGGGAAGTATGAGGAATATCAGAATCAGAGCCAAAAAGTGCATAATATCTGCGGCAGCGGCAGCGCTGCTGGCTGCGTCCCTTTCCGGCAGCGTCATGGAGACCTGGGCGACAACGATCAGTGAGGTGCAGGATTCCATCACCGATACACAGAACCAGCTGGATGAGATTAATGACAATATTTCCGACCTGGAGGATGAGCAGGATCTGCTGGACGAGCAGATGGAGGATCTGAATGCGGAGA
>CAZFYD010000092.1:0-9521 GCA_964523315.1 uncultured Acetatifactor sp. | reverse complement strand
CCAAATCTGACTGCGAAGCAGGAATCTCCACCCAATGAGCAAAACACGGCTGCGAAGCAGACGTAATAGCTGCGCAGCAGCGGGTTTTGTGAATGCAGCGTGGAGGGGCTGTAAATAGTAAAATAATGTTGTAACAGTTCAGTGCGGCTTGTGTCTGGTTTGGCGTGAGGTATCTCTCTCCCGGATATGATGCCGCAGTATCGCAGGGAGAAGCCTGCGACGTGTATGGAGAGGAAGCTATGAAGAAAGAAAAAGCGCATGTGGTCAGCAGGGTTCTGCCGGGCAGTATTGCCGAGGAACTGGAGATCGAACCCGGGGATAAGCTGCTGGCGATTGACAATACAGAAATTGAAGATATTTTTGACTACCAGTTCCTGATCCAGGATACCTATATTGAGGTGGTGATTGAGAAGCCGGACGGAGAACAGTGGCTTCTTGAGGTGGATAAGGAGTATGACGAGGATCTGGGGATTGAGTTTGAAAACGGGCTGATGGATGACTACCGCAGCTGTCACAATAAATGTATTTTCTGCTTTATCGACCAGATGCCCAAGGGGATGCGGGAGACCCTGTATTTTAAGGATGACGATTCCCGCCTCTCCTTCCTGCAGGGGAATTATGTGACGTTGACCAATATGTCGGAGCATGATATCGACCGGATCATCCGGTATCATTTATCCCCCATCAATATCTCCTTTCAGACAATGAATCCCCAGCTGCGCTGCAGGATGCTGAACAACCGCTTTGCGGGGGAGGCTTTGAAAAAGGTGGACAGGCTCCATGAGGCTGGTATCCTGATGAACGGTCAGATCGTGCTGTGCAAGGGCGTGAACGATGGGGCAGAGCTGGAGTACAGTATCTCCGAGCTGACCAGATATCTGCCCAATCTGGAGAGTGTATCCGTGGTGCCCGTTGGCCTATCCCGGTACCGGGAGGGGCTGTATCCATTAGAGCCCTTTACGAAAGAGGACGCTGAGGAGGTATTGGAAATTATCCATAGGTGGCAGAAGAAAATCTATGAAGAACATGGTATTCATTTCATCCATGCCAGTGACGAGTGGTATATTCTGGCGCAGGAGGAACTGCCGGAGGAGGAGCGGTACGACGGCTATCTGCAGCTGGAGAACGGTGTGGGCATGACCCGGCTGCTTTTAAATGAATTTGCCCGGGGCAGGGAACAGCTGCACCGGGAGAGACAGCTGCCGGATCTTTCCCTGCAGGAAGAGATCTCCATGGCCACCGGACGGCTGGCCTACCCCTATATCCGGCGGATGGCGGAGGCGCTGATGGAGGATTTTCCCGGACTGCATATTCATGTCTATGCCATTCGCAATGACTTTTTCGGGGAGTTGATCACGGTATCCGGATTATTGACAGGACAGGATATTCTGGCCCAGCTGAAGGATAAGCCTCTTGGCAGCAGGCTGCTCCTGCCGCAGAATGTGCTGCGCAGCGGTGAAACCGTTTTTCTGGATGATCTGACGGTGGCGGAGCTGGAAAAGACTTTACAAGTGAAGATTAATATTGTAAAATCAAGCGGATGCGACTTTATTGATGCCGTGTTGGGAAGGTGACAGCAAGAAAGGCAGTCTGACGGGGCGAAGCAGAGATAGAAATGGAGGAAACTATGGCGAACAGGAAGAGCAAGCCCATTGTAGCAGTGGTAGGAAGGCCCAATGTGGGGAAGTCCACCCTCTTTAATGCGCTGGCCGGCGAAAATATATCAATTGTAAAGGATACCCCGGGCATCACCCGGGACCGGATCTATGCCGATGTCAGCTGGCTGGATAAGAACTTTACGCTGATTGATACCGGTGGAATCGAGCCGGACAGCAGGGATATTATTCTGTCTCAGATGCGCCAGCAGGCTCAGATTGCCATGGATACGGCGGATGTGATTATCTTCCTGGTTGATGTGCGTCAGGGGCTGCAGGATGCGGATTCCAAGGTGGCGGATATGCTGCGCCGCTGCCATAAGCCTGTGGTACTGGTGGTCAACAAGGTGGACAGCTATGAGAAATACATGGCGGATGTGTATGAGTTCTACAATCTGGGAATTGGAGAGCCCTATCCCGTGTCGGCGGTGAACCGGCTGGGGCTTGGAGATATGCTGGAGGTGGTGGTCTCTTATTTCCCGGAGGATGCCGGTGAGGAGAAAGAGGATGACCGTACCAGGGTTGCCATCGTAGGGAAGCCCAATGTGGGTAAATCCTCTATTATCAATAAGCTGCTGGGGGAGAACCGGCTGATTGTGTCAGATATTGCAGGGACGACCCGGGATGCAGTGGATACGGAGATTACTTATGGTGACCGGGAGTATATATTTATTGATACAGCGGGCCTGCGGCGGAAAAATAAGATCAAGGAGGAGCTGGAGCGGTATATGATTATCCGCACCGTGGGGGCGGTGGAACGTGCCGATGTGGTGGTCATGGTAATCGATGCGGTGGAGGGCGTGACGGAGCAGGACGCCAAAATCGCCGGAATTGCCCATGACCGGGGAAAAGCTGTGATCATTGCCGTAAATAAATGGGATGCGGTGGAAAAGGATGACAAGACCATTTACCGCTTTACGGAAAAGGTGCGTAATACTCTGTCCTTTATGCCGTATGCGGAGATGGTATTTATCTCTGCAAGGACAGGACAGAGACTGCCCAAGCTCTTTGAAACTATTGATATGGTCAGCGAAAACCATGCCATGAGAGTGGCTACCGGTGTACTGAACGAAATTATGGCGGAGGCGGTAGCCATGCAGCAGCCGCCCTCGGATAAGGGAAAGCGTCTGCGGCTGTATTATATTACCCAGGTATCGGTAAAGCCTCCCACCTTTGTGATTTTTGTCAATGACAGGGAACTGATGCATTTCTCCTATACCAGATACATTGAAAACCAGATCCGGGAGACCTTTGGCTTTAAGGGTACGCCCCTGCGGTTTATTATCAGAGAACGAAAGGACAAGGAAGCATGATACGTGTAGTATGTTTATTGATCGGCTATGTTTTTGGTCTGTTTCAGACCGCTTACTTTTATGGAAAGGCCCGTGGAATTGATATCCGGGAACACGGCAGCGGCAATTCCGGCACCACGAATGCGCTGCGGGTGCTGGGAACCAAGGCAGGACTTATTGTTTTTGCCGGAGACTGCCTGAAATGTATGGCGGCAGTATGGCTGGTACGGCTGATATTCGGCGGCAGCTGCCACAATATCATTTATCTGCTGTGTCTGTATACGGGAGCCGGAGCAATTCTGGGGCATAATTATCCCTTTTATATGCATTTTAAAGGCGGGAAGGGAATTGCGGCTACTGCCGGAATGGTGCTTTCCTTTCATCCCTGGTTTATACTGACGGGCGTGGTCATGTTTTTCGGGACCTTTTTTACCACACATTATGTTTCACTGGGGTCTTTGCTGGTTTATACTGTGCTGATGATCCAGCTGGTGATCAGCGGACAGATGGGCCTCTTTGCAGAGATGACACAGGGACAGCTGATTGAGATGTATATTGTCTTTGGCTTTCTGACAGTGCTGGCTTTCTGGAAGCATCGGGAAAATATAGGGCGTCTGCTTCATGGTACGGAGCGGAAAACCTATCTGACCAGAAAAAACAAGGTGGAGGATGGCAGCGGTCAGGAAGCCGGACAGGAGAAGAAGGAAGAAGAGAAGGCATAATGTCTGAAGAAGTTTGGGCTGCATGGATTCCAGCATGTATAGCGGAAAGGATAACGGGTATCGGTTATGGCAAAAATTACAGTGATCGGCGGCGGCAGCTGGGGAATAGCGCTGGCAGTGCTGCTGCATAAAAACGGGCACCGGATTACGGTCTGGTCGGCTCTGGAGTCAGAGATTGAGATGCTTCGCTCACAGCATGAGCATAAGATGCTGCCGGGAGTAAAGCTGGCAGAGGATGTGCGATTCACTCTGGAAGACCGGGAAGCAGTGGAGGGAGCGGATCTGCTGGTGATGGCTACCGCAAGCAGATTTACCCGCAGCACGGCGGCAAGACTCTGCCCCTATGTGGCCAGGGACCAGCGCATCGTCAATGTGGCAAAGGGTATTGAAGAGCATACTCTGATGACCCAGGCGCAGATTACGGAGCAGGAGATCCCCCAGGCGCAGGTAGCGGTACTGTCCGGTCCCTCCCATGCGGAGGAGGTAGCTAGAGGAATCCCTACCACCATCGTGGTGGGCGCCAGGAAACGCTCCACGGCGGAATATATCCAGAATCTGTTTATGAATGAGGTATTTCGTGTCTATACCAGTCCGGATGTGCTGGGAATCGAGTTGGGCGGTTCCCTGAAAAATGTGGTGGCGCTGGCGGCCGGCATTGCGGACGGCCTGGGCTACGGGGACAATACCAAGGCAGCGCTGATTACCCGGGGCATCACGGAGATCGCCCGGCTGGGTACAGCTATGGGCGGCAGGTTTGAGACCTTCTGCGGGCTGACAGGGATCGGGGATCTGATCGTCACCTGTGCCAGCATGCACTCCCGGAACCGCCGTGCCGGGATCCTGATTGGTCAGGGAAAGACCATGCAGGAAGCCATGGACGAAGTACAGATGGTGGTGGAGGGCGTATACAGCGCCAAGGCTGCCATGGAACTGGCCCGTAAGTATGATGTGCAGCTGCCGATCATCGAACAGGTACATGCCATTTTGTTTGAGGGAAAGCCTGCGGATGTGGCAGTGAGAGAGCTGATGCTGCGGGACCGCAAGATTGAGGTATCCGATGCTCTCTGGGAAGAGGAATAAGAATAAGGCCGTACCTTTGAAGGGTGCGGCCTGTTTTTGTGGATTCATTTATCGGATGGCTTCCATGATCTCGGCAGCCATTTTCGGTCTGTTCATTGTGTAGATGTGGATGCCGTCCACGCCGTTTTGTTTCAGATCGATGATCTGGCGCACTGCATAGTCGATTCCGGCCTTACGCATATCCTCGGAGGAGTCGCCGTAGCGGGCGATCATATCGGCAAAGGCCTTGGGGATCGTGGCACCGGAGAGGGAGATACTGGTGCCTAACTGACCGGCGCTGGTCACCGGCATGATTCCGGCATGGATCGGCAGGGTCACTCCCTTGCGGCGGGCCTTTTCCAGGAATTCATAATAGTAGTCATTGTCAAAAAACATCTGGCTGATCAAGTCCTCCGCCCCCATATCCTGTTTCAGCTTCAGATATCCCAAATCGGACTGCATGCTGAAACACTCATAATGCTTCTCGGGATAGCAGGCTGCCGCAATATGCAGCTCAGGCTCCAATTCCCTCAAGTAGGCGATCATATCGCTGGCGTGTTCAAAGTCACGGGAGGCAAACTGTTCATCCGTCATGTCACGGGGACGGTCGCCCCTCAGAGCCAGCACTCTTGTCACACCGGCAGCTTTCAGGGAGGACAGTACGTCCCGCAGATTTTCCTTTTTGCTGCCCACGCAGGTGATGTGAGCCAGAGCAGGGAGCTGCAGCCGGTTCTGTATGTAGGAGGCGATCTCCACGGTCTTTTTGGAATTGCTGCCTCCGGCGCCGTAGGTGACGCTGATAAAGGCGGGATTCAGTGCGCCCAGCTTGTCCAGAGTGGCAAAGGCAGCCTCGAATTCCCCGTCCTTTTTCGGCGGGAATACCTCGAAGGAGACAGGAATCTTTTCCGGTTCAGTTATATGCATGATTATCTCATACCTTTCTAAAATTATTTGGTGAAGCAGCGGCAATTGTCGATTTATTTGCTTGCTTTTCCACACAGAATATCGTAACATGTTGTTAGATATTTTTCAAGTCGGGTTTACGGCTCTGGGGGGAAAATTGTAACGGAAATTATTTTGAAAAAGAGGAGAACAGTGAATATGAGTGAAAACACCAATACGTTCCGGGGAACCGGGGAATATGTGGCCAGCGAGGAGCTGATGGCCAGCGTGAACATTGCCATGGCGCTGCAGAAGCCCCTGCTGATCAAGGGAGAGCCGGGCACGGGTAAGACCATGCTGGCGGAGGCTGTGGCTAAGGCGCTGGACAAGCGGCTGATCATCTGGAACATCAAGTCCACCACTAAGGCGCAGGACGGTCTCTATGTATACGATACCATCCAGCGACTGTACGACGGGCAGTTTGGCGTGGAGGGCGTGGACGATATCGCCCGGTATATCAAGCTGGGCAAGCTTGGAGAGGCCTTCGACAGCGAGGAGCAGGTGGTGCTGCTGATCGACGAGATCGATAAGGCGGATCTGGAGTTCCCCAACGACCTGCTGTGGGAGCTGGATCAGATGGAATTTTATATCAATGAGACCAAGTGCACGGTGAAGGCGAAGCACCGTCCTATCGTGATCATCACCTCCAATGCGGAGAAGGAGCTGCCGGATGCCTTCCTGCGCCGGTGCATTTTCCATTATATTGAGTTCCCCTCTCAGGAACTGATGGAGGAGATCGTCAGGGTGCATTTCCCCGATGTGGAGGAGCATCTGCTGAAAAATGCCATGGAGGTCTTCTACAATATCCGCGGCATCCGGGATATCCGCAAAAAGCCCAGCACCTCCGAACTGATCGACTGGGTCAATGCCCTGCAGATCGGCGGCATCAGCGCAGACCGGATCCGCAGTGCGCTCCCCTTTATTGGAGTAGTGGTAAAAAAGGACGAGGATCTGGAGCTGGTCAAGCATTCCGGTCAGCTGTAAAAGGCAGGCTTGGATGCTTCGTATTTGCATGTTGATTGATGTGTGACCCGGGCATAGCCTATGTCATGCGGGGGTATGAATATGTTTATAAAGTTCTTTCATTCGCTCAGGGAAAAGGGGCTTCATGTCACTCTGGGAGAGTGGCTGACCTTGCAGGAGGCGCTGGATAAGGGGCTGTGCGGCAGCAGCCTGACACAGTTTTACTATGTGGCCCGGATGATCCTGGTAAAGAGTGAGACAGATTTTGATAAATTTGATATGGCTTTTGAAGAATGCTTTAAGGCCGCCCAGAGGGAGACTGAGGTGGGCACCCAGATGCTGCGGTGGCTGGACAAATCCGATATGATGGAGCTGGCTCATGAGGAGGCGAGGAATCACCTGAACCAGATGGAGGATATCCATGTGGACAAGGAGCAGGTGGAGGAGACCTTCAAGCAGCGCCTGAAGGATCAGGACAGTGAGCACAACGGCGGCAGTTTCTGGATCGGTACCATGGGAAAGACCTCCTTCGGCAATATGGGCGGCAATGTGGGCGGCGTCCGGGTGGGTGGCCAGACCGGTTACCAATCTGCCTTTGCCGTGGTGGGCGCCCGCAAGTATCGGGATTTCCGGGACGACAAGGTGCTGGACAACCGGCAGTTCCAGCTGGCTCTGCGCAGGCTGCGGCAGTTCTCCAGCAGGCTGGATATTCCCGAGACGGAGCTGGATATTGACGGCACCGTGGACAAGACCTGTAATAACGGCGGCTGCCTGCAGATCGTGATGAAAAAGCCCCGCAAAAACGCCGTCAAGCTGCTTCTGCTGATGGACTCCGGCGGAACTATGATTCCTTACAGCAGCCTGCTTAACGACCTGTTCCAGTCGGTACACAGGTCCAATCACTATAAGGATGTAAAGACCTACTATTTTCATAACTGCATCTACAGCAAGCTGTATAAGACCCCGGAGTGCGAGAACGGCGACTGGGTGGATACGGAGTGGATGTTCCGCAATACGGGCAGCGATTACAAGGTTATTATTGTGGGGGATGCCGCCATGGCGCCGGAGGAGCTTTACTCCACCAGCGGCAATTATCGGGGCCCTAACGGGGGGCTGTCCGGTTATGACTGGCTGAAGCTGGTGAAGCGCAAGTATAAAAAGGTAGTCTGGCTCAATCCCAAGATGGCGCCTGGTCATGCGCCCTGGAGAGAGGCGGAGACGGCAGTCAAGGAGCTTTTCCCGATGTATAAGCTGACTGTGGATGGCTTGAACCGGGCCATGGTTACGCTGATGGCAAATAAATAAGGAATAGGGGAAAGTATGAAACTGACGTTTCATATACGGATTTGTGCAGTATCGCAAGCACGGCTTGCGATATGCAGGCTAAGGAAATTTTTGAAAAAAATAGTTGTATAATTTGTAATTTCTGGTATAAGGTTCTTGTATTTTATGGGTGGTGCGCATAGGACAAAGGTGTCTTTGGGCACCGCTTTGCGTTTTTGCCTTTCAGAAAGGGCTTTCGGAGCACATTCTGAAAATAAAATAATTCAAAGATGAGGAGGATATTTATGAAAAAGAGATCAGTTGCCGGTAAATTCATGGCAGTGATGCTTGCAGCAGCGATGGCAGTTTCCATGACTGCCTGTGGGAACAGTCCAGCCGAAACTCTGCAGCCGGAGAGCAGCATCAGTCAGGACACGGCGGAAGAAAGCAGTAGCAGCACGGAGACGGAGGATACTGTTCCCGAGGAAGATACGGAGGGATAGGAGTTTGATTTTGCAGCCTATGAGGAGCTGTCCGCAGAAATCTATCAGGAGCAGCTGGGCGAATTCTATGATACATGCATGGCTGCCATTGTATTTAAGGCAAATGACTCCTATTGGAATAAGGATAACATCAATGTACATTCCATTACCTGGCTGTATAATGACGATTCGGATGTGACCAGAACCTATAATGACATGAAATCAGGCACCATCGACGGATGCAACTTAAACAGCTCCACGCTGACGATGGCGCAGGAGGAAGGCTGGTTCGATCAGTATGCGTATATCTCCAATACCGATGCAATCTCCTATATGGTATATTACAACCTGAAAAGAGGCACCTTTGCCAATGTCAATGACGATACGGCGCTGGTGTCCGCACAGACGCAGGAGGATGCTGCAAGAACCAATGCCGCACTGAATAATGTACATTTCCGCAGGGCTATTTCCTTTGCTTTGGACAGAGGCTCCTACAATGCACAGAGTGTGGGTGAGGAACTGAAAAACAATTCCCTGAGAAATTCCTATACTCCCTGGAATTTTGTGACGCTGGAGGAGGCTGTGACGATCGATCTCAACGGCACTCCCACCACCTTTGAGGCCGGTACCTTCTATGGTATTATAATGCAGGCTCAGATCGATGCGGACGGCGTACCCATCAAGGCGTATGATCCTGCAGCGGACGGAGGCAGCGGTAGCGGGGACGGCTATGACGGCTGGTACAATGTGGAGAATGCGGCTGCCGAACTGGATACTGCGATCGAGGAGCTGGCAGCAGAGGGTATTGTGATCGATGAGACAAATCCGATCCTGCTGGATCTTCCCTATCCTTCCAACAGCGAGGTGATATGTTGTGAACTGTGGATGTAAACATTTCCGGCAGACGCAGTATTTTAGCGGAAATGTGCATCTGCTAGAATACAACATATGCGGCTGGCTCATTTGTGGTGAATGGATAATTGCGAATCAGAAGCAGGGCGGAGGAAATAGTGCTGCATGACCTGATATATTCCCTTTAGATTTGTTCCCCCATTGCATTAAAAATGCCAATGGCGGCATATAGCACATGGGCGAAAAAATTGTTGACGGAGATGCTGATAAGTGTTAAGATGTTCTTAAAAT
>CAZFYD010000091.1:0-9608 GCA_964523315.1 uncultured Acetatifactor sp. | reverse complement strand
TGCGCAGCAGCGGGTTTTGCGAATGCAGCGTGGAGGGGCTGTAAATAGTAACAAATATTTCAGTTGCTTTCCCCGCATTGCTGTGTTATACTCGTATCAAATGAGGTACTAACCAATGAAAGATGAACCACTTTTGCAATCCATCTCCGAGATGATGGATAAAAAGCTTGAACCAATTAATAACAGACTGGATGGTATGGAAGGCCGGATGGACAGGCTGGAATTCCAGGTATCGGCGCTGAGAGTTACCCAGCTGGAGCAGGGCCGGGAGATGAAAGAAATCAACAGCCGGGTCACAGATACCTACCATCTCGCTCTGGAAGACTGGGGGCTTGGCACAGAAAACAGGCGCTGGCTGGAATTAGCCAAAGAATAGCTTCCACATAGGCTCCTGACACAGATACAATCCCAGTTTTTTTTGCAATCTTACAACAGCATCATTTCCCTCCTCAATCTGACAGTAAGGAATCTCACCCCTTTTCAGTTGATCATTGATGAGCCAGCTCTCCAGAGAGACAGCCAGACCCTGACGCCGATACTCCCTATCTACATAGAGCATTCCCATATTCCCTTCCTCATGAAGACCGATAAACCCCGACAGCAATTCCTCTCTTTCGAAATATATGCCATACATTGCCCCTGCCCGAATCCGCTGCAGCAAATAGGCTTCCGTATATTCCCTACAGCGTAACGTCACATACGAAAGATCAGAATCGGTCAGAGGACGGATACTCCGGCAGGGTACCCGCAAAGGCTCCTTGCGGGTGTAACAGGCCTGATAGCGGCCACATTCTGCCGCAAGGCCATACCGGCGCTGCAACAGTTCCCTGATGGTATCCTGACAGACAGTCAGCGTAAAATTCTTCTTCTGCAGCATCCGCACCCCGCCGGGACTTTCTGTCAGCAGTTGGGCAGCCTCCGGGGACTTGGCATACAGGGAATAGCTCTGACTTCCCTCCGCCTGCAGCAGCACATTTACATCCTTCTGGCATACAATACGTGCCGTGCCTCGTGCCAGCTGCTCCATCATATGGATATATTTACGTTTTTGTCTGGCCAGAGTATGGATGATCTTCTGCCCATTCTGATACTGTAAATACAGATCCGGCCTTCTCTTCTCTGTCCGTGCCAGGGATTGCTCCAGCCGCCAGGTTTCAATCTGCCTGTGATTGCCGGATAAAAGCACCTCCGGCACTCTCCTGTCATGCCACACCTCCGGTCTGGAATACTGGGGATATTCCAGCAGATGTCTGTGAAAGGATTCCGTCTCCGCAGACTCCCCGTTGTGCAGCACACCGGGCACCAACCGTGCAATAGCGTCAATCATGACCATAGCCGGCAATTCTCCGCCGGTCAGAACATAATCTCCGATGGACACGTAATCAGTCACGATCTCCTCAAGCACCCGCTCGTCGATCCCCTCATAATGCCCGCAGAGGAATATCAGCTCCTCCTCCCGGGCAAGGTCCCTGGCCATATCCTGGGTAAACGTCCTGCCCTGAGGGGTTACATAAATCGTCCGCAGCCTTTTTACCGGTCTTGACGCATGCTCTGCCGCATCTGCATTCTCCCGGATCACAGACTGATAGGCATCATAAACCGGCTGGGCCTGTATCAGCATACCGGCCCCGCCTCCGTAAGGATAATCATCCGCTTTCCCATGCTTATCCTGCGTATAATCCCGGATATTCACTATATGAAAGGACAGCTGCCCTTTCTCCGCCGCCTTGCCCAGAATACTCTGATGCAGCCCGTGCTCCAGCATCTCCGGGAAAAGCGTCAAGACATGAAATTTCATCTAAATCCCCTTCTGTCCAATTTACAGGCCTTTAAGCACATGCACCTTCATTCGGCGTCCCTGCACATCCACGTCCAGCACGCATTGCTTAATTGCAGGCAGCAGCAGCTCTCCGCCATCCGTCCTGCGGATCACATATACGTCATTTGCCCCCGTCTCCAGCACATCCTCCAGCACGCCGATCCGCCTGTCCTCTTCGTCATATATTTCCACGCCCATCAGGTCTGCAATAAAATACTCGTCCCTACCCAGCTTCACTGCATTTTCTCTGGTCACATACAGTCCCGCCTGACAATATTTCGCCGCATCATCCAGGGTATCGATCCCTTTAAACTTAAGAATTACCATTTGTTTGAAGAACTTTACGCCCTCAATCTCCAGCGAAAGCTTCCCCCTGCCGGTGTCCAGAATAACCTCCTTCAGCTTCCTGAACCTCCTTACATCATCCGTGGTGGGAAATACCTTTACCTCACCCCTCACGCCATGGGTGGATGTGATCACGCCTACCTGTAAAAACTCTTCCATATGCAAAACCTTTCCAGAATGTAAACAAGGCGAAACATACATATTGCATGCTTCGCCAGTGTCTCTATGCCTGTCAGCAACTTATCGTCTCCCCCATAAGCCGCATCCTTATACAATCTCCACATCTACGGACTTATTCTCCTGGGAAGATGCTGCCTTTACTACAGAACGTATTGCTTTTGCAATTCTGCCCTGCTTGCCGATGACTTTACCCATATCGGATGCCGCTACATGAAGCTCTACCACGATGTTTCTGCCCTCGGTCTTCTCTGTCACAACAACTTCATCCGGATTATCCACAAGGGCTTTTGCAATCACTTCAACTAATTCTTTCATATTTACCTCTCTATGCATATCATGGGCCATGTCCATGATACTGTACTTAATCTAGCCGTTTCTCCACGTGATTACTTTTCAATCCCTGCAGCCTTGAAAAGCTTGCCGACTGCCTCCGTGGGCTGAGCGCCGTTGGCCAGCCACTTCTTGGCCAGTTCTTCGTTAATCTTGAAAGTGCTGGGGTCGGTGGAAGGATCGTAGGTACCGATCTCCTCGATAAATCTGCCATCTCTGGGGGAACGGGAATCTGCCACAATGATTCTATAAAAAGGTGCTTTCTTCTGTCCCATTCTCCTTAATCTGATCTTAACTGCCATTTTCTTTACCTCCGTAAAATACTTTATTTTTTGTTTTTTATGATAAATACTCACTGAAGTATACTTCTCAGAAGTATATATCTGCTGAATTGCTGTTAGAATGGGAATCTGCCGCCTCCCATGCCCGGAAAGCCTCCCATCATGCCCCGGCGTTTACCGCCGCCAAACTGTTTCATCATTTTCTGGCTCTGTTCAAACTGCTTGATAAAGCGGTTCACCACACTGATATCCACGCCGGCGCCTTTGGCGATACGGTGCTTTCTTCTGGGGTTCAGCAGCTTGGGATTACGTCTCTCCTCGGGAGTCATGGACAAAACAATGGCTTCCATATGGGCCAGCTGCTTTTCATCCACCACGGACTCCAGATCGCCGCCCTTGATGCCCATGCCCGGCAGCATACTCAGGATACTGCTTAGGCCGCCCATCTTCCGCATCTGCTTCATACTTTCCAGGTAATCCTCAAAGTCGAATTTCCCCTTTTTCATGCGGCCTGCCATCTCACGGCTCTTGTCCTCATCCAGATCGATATTGGCCGCTGCCTTGTCAATCAGAGACAGCACATCGCCCATCCCCAGGATACGGCTCGCCATACGGTCAGGATAAAACTGTTCCATATCGGACAGCTTCTCCCCCATGCCTACATAGAGGATCGGCTTACCGGTTACCGCTTTAATGGACAGCGCTGCGCCGCCTCTGGTGTCGCCGTCCATCTTGGTCAGTACCACGCCGTCGACACCGACTTTTTCGTCAAACTCCTTGGCTACATTCACAGCGTCCTGACCGGTCATGGCATCCACCACCAGCAGGGTCTGATGCACAGCAATCTCTTCCTTGATCTCCTGCAGTTCCTGCATCATCGCCTCATCCACATGCAGACGTCCGGCGGTATCAAGGATCACCACATTATGCCCGTTTTTTCCGGCATAGGTGATGGCCTCTCTGGCAATCTCCACCGGCTTGTGGTCACAGCCAAGGGAAAACACATCTACTTCCTGCTTTCTGCCGTTGATCTGCAGCTGTTCGATTGCTGCCGGTCTGTAGATATCACATGCCACCAGCAGGGACTTTTTACCCTTCAGCTTCAGTTTGCCGGCAATCTTGGCTGTCGCCGTGGTCTTACCTGCACCCTGCAGTCCCACCATCATGATCACCGTGATGGCCTTTCCGGGCTGCATGGCGATCTCCGTAGTCTCACTGCCCATCAGGGCAATCAACTCCTCATTTACGATCTTGATCACCATCTGTCCGGGATTCAGGCCATTCATGACATCCTGCCCAATGGCTCTCTCTTCCACATTTTTAATAAACTGCTTGACAACCTTGAAGTTTACATCCGCTTCCAACAGCGCCATCTTTACTTCTTTTAGTGCTGCACGAACATCCTCTTCCGTCAGACGCCCTTTGCTCCGCAGATTCTTAAACACTCTCTGAAGTTTATCCGTCAGACTCTCAAATGCCATAAACCAATCCCCATTAACTGTTTGCTACAATTCACTGCGCAGCTGCACAGCCAGAAAGCGGATGTCCTGCAGCCTTTGCGGATACTGCTCCGGTTCTGTCTGTTCCTCCGTCAGCGCAATGATCTTCTCTACGCTCTCCCTGGCATTCATAAACTTTTCCACCAGATGGAGCTTTGCTTCATACTCCTGCAGGATCCTGTCGCAGCGTTTGATCAGATCATGCACTCCCTGACGGCTGATCCCTCTTTCCTGAGCGATCTCTCCCAGGGACAGATCATTGCACACCGCATCTTCATAGATGCTGCGCTGATGTTCTGTCAGCAGTTCCCCATAAAAATCATACAGAAGCGCCTGCTGATATATTTTCTCCATATGCCTTCGCCTCCGGTTTTCGGTCTGCAAGCCAGCCGTTCACCTTTGCTATCATACAATACTTGTTACATGCTGTCAAGTATTTTTTCTTTACAGTTGGAAGGACTTTTCCCCGTGCGCAGGCTGAAGGCCCTGGAAAAAGTGGAATAATCGTGAAAACCGCAGGCAAAGCAGGCGTTTTTAGCAGATTCCCCGGCCAGGATCAGATCCCTTGCGGCCATAATACGCTTCTCCGTAATATAGCTATGTATAGTATAGCCGGTCTCCTCCTTAAACTGGCGCATCATATGATATTTACTGATAAAAAAGCGGCGTGACAGCTCATCAATGGACAGCGTATCTCCCAGATGGCCGTTGATATAGCGCAGCAGATCGATCATCTTCTGATTATAAGTGATATTCCGGCTGAAACAATCCGGCTGCTGCAGGCAGGCCCGGCACATCAGGATCATATACTCGGTAAACAGGGTCCGGGCATAGAGACTGGCTCCGTAGCCTTCACCGCTGCCGTTCTCCTCCAGACGTCCCACCACCTCCATCAGCCGGGTACTGACCAGCGCCGGGAAACGCAGCACATCCGATTTTTCCTCCTCTGCCCGGCTGAAGCAGTAAGCCAGATCGCAGTCCAAGCTTCTGTACCGATCCAGATATTCCCTGGAAATATAGAAAATGATCCGCTCGTAGGGTTCTCCCTCCCCCACCTCCGGCCGGTGGATACTTCCGCTGCTCACCAGCACGATATCATAGGGACTCAGCCGGTAGGAGCGTCCCTCGATGCTGTATGTCACATTGCCCCGAAGAAGCACCAGCACCTTGTAAAAGTCATGATAATGAAAGGGAATCTCCTTTTTTTCCTGATCCAGAAGATGAAACATGCGGAAATCATCATACAGATATCCCTGTTTCTGATAGTTCTCGTCCATTCTGCCCTCCTTCACTACCGAAAATGCCGCATCCGCACGTTTTCCGGACTAGAGCTTCTCACTGAAATAGCTCTTATATCCTTCCCCGTAGATTTCCGTTGCGCTGGTGATAATCATAAAGGCTTGGGGATCCTCCTCCTTGACAATCTCCTCCGTCTTCGGGGCCATGGCCTTTTTCACGGCGCAGAGAATTACCTGCTTACTCCTGCCGCTGAAAGCGCCGGTTCCTTGTATATACGTCACGCCAATAGCCAGCTCTTCCAAAATACGCTTCGTGATCTGCTCCGACTTATCGCTGATGATGAAGACAAGCTTGGCTTCATCTCTGCCATAAAGCACCAGATCCATAACCAGAGAGCTCACTATAACGGTTAATCCTGCATACAGAGCCACATCAATATTCTGAAACACAAAAGCAGAAGCCGTTACTACAATAGCGTCCACCGCCAGAAACAGCTTACCGGTTTTTAAATGAGGCATTCCCCGCCGCAGAAGCTTCACAATAATATCCGTACCTCCAGTGGTTGCTCCCGCTTTAAACACCAAGCCAATTCCTATGGCGCTCAGACTGCCGCCCACCAACGCCGCCAGCAGAGGATCCGTTGTCAGCGGCTCAAAGCTCGATAGCAGATTGGTAAACAGAGAGATCAGCACGGTGCTGTATATGGTGGAAAGAATAAATTGCAGCCCGAATTTCCATGCTCCCAGAAGCAGGATCGGTATATTGATCATCAGGAAAAGCGTGCCTGTTTCCACCGGAATCAGCCTGTTTAAAATGATGGCAATACCCGTTACTCCTCCAGGCGCCAGAGAGTTCGGATCCAGAAATAAACTGACGGATACCGCATATATTGCACTGGCTATTGTAATCAGTATATAATCTTCGGCTCTCTGTTTTAATCGTTTCCGCTTCACTATAAGCATTTCCTGTTTCCTTTCGTTCATTGTCTCTGCCTCCCAATCCCATCTTCTGATAAAAAATCCGCATAGGGAATATATGCGGATTCATTATCAGTATACAGCATTTCTGCCCTATTATACTTCTTTTTCTGCAGCCGCCAAAGCACCAGCTTAAATGTTGGTGCGCACCAGCTTCGGCTTATATCCCTCCTGCTTGAGCGCCTCCATGATCTGCCGCTTATGCTCCGTCCCGAAAGCCTCCAGGGTAATCCGCAGTTCTACGGCTGCATTGCGGTTGGTAGAGACAAACTGGTTATGCTCCAGCTTGATCACATTGCCGCTCTCCCGGGCGATCACACCGGACACCCTGCACAGCTCTCCGGGCTTATCCGGCAGCAGTACGGAGACCGTGAAGATCCTGTCACGGAAAATCAGTCCCTGCTGTACTACGGAGGACATGGTGATCACATCCATATTGCCGCCGCTGAGGATGGCAACAATCTTTTTATCCTGTACCTCCAGATGCTTTACCGCCGCCACGGACAGAAGGCCGGAATTCTCCACCACCATCTTATGGTTCTCCACCATATCCAGGAACGCCACTACCAGCTCCTCATCGTCAATGGTAATGATGTCATCCAGATTCTGCTGGATATAGGGAAACAGCTTGCTGCCTGGAGTCTTCACTGCCGTTCCGTCCGCAATGGTATTGACCTTGGGAAGAGTCACCACCTTGCCTGCCTTTA
This sequence comes from uncultured Acetatifactor sp., assembly GCA_964523315.1. Lineage (GTDB taxonomy): Bacteria > Bacillota > Clostridia > Lachnospirales > Lachnospiraceae > Acetatifactor. The sequence goes on along the minus strand of CAZFYD010000091.1, from coordinate 2,231 downwards.
AGGATTCCTGCATACAGTTAGCCCCCGCCGGTTCCACGCCGATGACTTTGATTTTGGGATTTAAAAGCTTTGCCAGGGTGGATACGCCGGTTGCCAGACCGCCTCCGCCGATGGGCACCAGAATATAGTCTACCAACGGCAGCTCCTTAACGATTTCCATGGCAATGGTTCCCTGTCCGGTAGCCACCGTCAGGTCGTCAAAGGGATGAATAAAGGTATAGCCGTGCTCCTCGGCCAATTCATAGGCCTTCGCACAGGCTTCGTCATATACGTCTCCGTACAGCACCACCTCGGCGCCGTAGTTCTTGGTACGGTTAACCTTCATCAGCGGTGTGGTGGTCGGCATCACGATGGTGGCCTTGGCCCCATAGCATTTCGCAGCATAAGCCACGCCCTGGGCATGATTGCCTGCGGAAGCGGTAATCAACCCCTTTGCTCTCTCCTCCTCTGACAGGGTACTCATCTTATAATAGGCGCCCCGCACCTTGTACGCTCCTGTGAACTGCATATTTTCCGGCTTCAGATAAACCTTGTTGCCCGTCTGCTCACTCAAAAAATCACTGTATACCAGCTTCGTCTCCAGCGTAACTTTCTTTACAATCTCCGAAGCTTCCTCAAAACGATCCAATGTCAGCATTCTATTTCTCCTTACTCTTATGGTTCAAATTTAAACTTACCTTAGCATGCATATCGCAAGCCGTGCTTGCGATACTGCACAAATCCGTATATGAAACGTCAGTTTCATACTTCTTCTTACACTATTCCTGCGGTTCCACGTCAAACAGCGCATTTACAAATTCATCCGAATTAAACTTCTGGAGATCCTCTATGGTCTCCCCTACGCCGATATATTTTACCGGCACCTTCAGCTGGGACTGGATCGCCACGGCAATTCCGCCCTTGGCTGTACCGTCCATCTTTGTCAGGATAATGCCGGTCAGCTCCGCCACCTCACCGAACTCCCGGGCCTGTACCAGAGCGTTCTGTCCTGTGGTTCCGTCCAAAACGATCAGATTCTCCCGATGGGCATCGGGAAATTCCCGGTCAATGATCCGGTTCATCTTCCGCAGCTCCTCCATCAGGTTCTTTTTATTGTGCAGGCGCCCCGCCGTATCAATCAGCAATACGTCCGCATGCCGTGCCTTGGCTGCATTCACTGCGTCAAACACCACGCTGGCCGGATCGGCGCCTTCCCTGCCGCCGATCATATCCACATCCGCCCTTTTTGCCCACTCCGCCAGCTGATCCCCCGCTGCCGCCCGGAAGGTATCCGCCGCCGCAATCAGCACCTTCAGACCGTTGTCCTTCAGTTTTCCGGCCAGCTTGCCCACGGATGTGGTCTTCCCCACGCCGTTGACGCCGATGACCATGATCACGGACTGCTCTTGTTCAAAATCATAAGCCGTCTCATCCACCCGCATCTGCTCCCGGATACTGTCGATCAGCAGCTGCTTGCAGGCAGATGGCTCCTTGATGTGCTGCTCCTTTACCTGAGCCTTCAGGCGCTCGATGATCTCTCCCGTGGCATTGACCCCGATATCCCCCATAATCAGGATCTCCTCCAGCTCCTCATAGAAATCCTCGTCAATGGCGGAAAAGCCGCTGAACACATTGTCAATTCCCTTTACAATATTATTCCGGGTCTTGCTCAGGCCCTCCCTTAAACGGTTGAAAAAACCCTTTTTTTCCTCGCCCATATACCGTCTCCTTTCTCGGATATGCCAAAACTCAAGTCAGATCCTTATCCACCAGATTCACACTTACCAGCGTGGACACGCCCTTCTCCTGCATGGTGATGCCGTACAGCCGATCCGCGCTCTCCATGGTGCCTCTTCTATGGGTAATCACAATAAACTGGGTATGCTTGGTCAGCTTATGTAAATATCTGGCGAACCGTGACACATTGGATTCATCCAGAGCCGCCTCAATCTCATCCAGCAGGCAGAACGGGGAGGGCTTCAGATTCTGAATGGCAAACAGCAGGGAAATGGCGGTCAGCGCTTTCTCACCGCCTGAAAGCTGCATCATATTCTGCAGCTTCTTTCCGGGGGGCTGTGCAATGATCCGCACGCCCGCCTCCAGAATGTCCTCGTCCTCCATCAGCCCCAGGGTGCCTTTGCCGCCGCCGAACAGCTCCTTGAACACCTTGTCAAATTCCCTGCTGATCTCTTCGAACTTCTCCTGAAACTGCTTCCTCATGGCGCTGTCCAGCTCCTGAATGATTCCCTCCA
>CAZFYD010000090.1:0-9664 GCA_964523315.1 uncultured Acetatifactor sp. | reverse complement strand
ACCACCGCCAGCTTACAGCCCGTGCGGAATGCCGGATCCCAGCCCAGCACCACCTTCTCCGCAATGGGCGGCTGCAGCAGCAGCTGTTCCAGATTCTTGCCGAAAACAGCGATGGCGCCGTCCTCCGCTTTCTCCGTCAGATCGTTGCGGATTTCCCGCTCAATGGCCGGTGCGATCAAACGCTCATAGGCATCCCGGCAAACTTCCTGCAGCACCGGCGTCGTCACCGGATTCTCCTTTTGAATCAGCTGCTTTTCCAGATATCGCAGGATCCGCTCCGCCGGCGCATTCACCTTTACGGTCAGCACCTTCTCCGCCTCTCCCCGGTTCAGAGCCAGCACTCTGTGCCCGGCGATCTTTTTCACCGGCTCCTCAAAATGATAGTACATCTCGTACACAGTCTGCGCTTTTTCATTCTTTGCCTCGCTGGTAATAATGCCCTCTTCGATGGTGGCATTTCGAATATAGGTCCGGTAGTCCGCCTCGTCGGATACATCCTCCGCCAGAATATCCATGGCGCCCTGGAGCGCCTCTGCGGGGGTGCTCACGCCCTGTTCCTCCGAGAGATATTTTACGGCCTCCTCCTCCAGAGACGATGTAATCTCCTGGGCCAGTATCGTCCGGGCCAGAGGCTCCAGTCCCTTTTCCCGGGCCACGCTGGCTCTGGTCTTTCTCTTGGGACGGTAGGGCCGGTACAGGTCCTCCACTGCCACCAGGGTCTGGGCTGCCAGAATCTTCTCTTTCAGTTCCTCCGTCAGTTTGCCCTGCTCCTCAATGCTGCCCAGCACCTGCTGCTTTTTCTCCTCCAGATTGCGCAGATACATCAGCCGTTCATGGAGGCCTCGCAGCTGCTCATCATTCAGGGATCCCGTAGCCTCCTTCCGGTATCGTGAGATAAAGGGGATGGTATTGCCATCGTCAATCAGCTTGACGGCGGCCTCCACCTGCCATTTTTCCACCTTTAATTCTTCTTTGATTGTCTGTAAAATATCCATTGTATGTCCATACCTTTCTGCAGCAAAGCTTATCCTGCCTTTTTTACTACTATACCAGATTCCTCCCTTTATTTTCAAGATTAAATACCCCGCATTCCCATCCAATGATTAAAAATCCCTTAAATCTTTCGGATTTATTTGCCAACCTGCAGAATTGATGGTAAGATGCTTTATATAAATCAAAGTCAACTACCCCGCAGCAAGCTGACGGGGCATCAAACTAGTAGCGCAGCAAGCTGCGGGGTATTGACCCTCGCGGCATTCGGCAAATGCTGCTTCGCAGCGCTTGCCTCATTGCTCGCGGGAATAAAGGAGCGTTATATTATGGAGTATCGTCAGAATCCTCCTGCCCTGCGCAGGAATCCTTTTACCGCCGCCTCCCTGGTCCTGGGAATCTGTTCCCTGGTAACCATATGCACAGGAGTACTTCCTCTGCCGCTGGGCGCATTGGGCATTCTGTTCGCCGTCCTGTCCTACCGCAAGGGAAGACATCTGGACTCCATGGCTCTCATCGGAATCATTACCTCCTGTGTGGGGCTTGTTTTTTCCTTAATTATTTACTGCATGGCCTTTTCCATGCTGCCCTCCATGCTGCAGGATCCCGAATACAGGGACATGCTGAACCGCTATTCTGAGAGCCTCTACGGAGAAAGCTATGACGACCTGTTTGAGGATGCCTACGGTATTGATCTGGATGAGCTTTTCCCTGAGCAATAAGCCATCATATTTTATTATAGAAAGGAATGCGAACACCATGAATGTGCAGTATATGACCTCTTCTGCGTTAAAAAACCGGGCCAAGGATCTGCTGGACGGCCGTTTCGGCTCTGCTATCCTGATCCTGTTTCTGGGTAATATGATCTCGTTGGCCCTGACCACCATTTGCAGCACGGTATTCAGCGGCCTGCAATTGATGGCGCAAACCAGTGCGGTTGCCGGCACCCTGATCTCCCTGCTGATCAATTCGCTGATTACCCTGTTTACCAATATTTTTTCTGCAGGCTATGCCCTGTTTTTCCTGAATATGGCCTGTCGGCGCAGCTGCGATGTCGGCAATCTGTTCTATGGCTATAAATGGCAGTTTTCAAAATGCATGGCCATTTCCGCTTTTTTCACAGCGATCAACTTTGTCTGCATGCTGCCCTGCCAGCTCTGCTTTGCCATGTTCCGGCAAACCCAGGAAATGGGCTGGTTCATTGCTGCCATGCTGACCGTCTCGGCTGCCATCATTATTATCACGCTGATCTCCCTGATCTACTCCCAGTGCTATTACCTGATGCTGGACTTCCCGGACTATTCGGCGAAACAGCTGCTGAACACCAGCAGGAGGATCATGAGAGGACACAAGGCGCGTCTCTTCTATCTGCAGATGAGCTTTATCCCGCTGACGCTGCTGGCCATCCTTACCTGCGGCATCGGGATGCTGTGGCTGAGTCCCTATATGTATATGACCTATACCTGCTTTTTTCTGGACCTGATGAATCCCCGGAAGGTATGTGTGTAGTTGTTACTAAAAAAAGGGTATTGACAAATGCGTTCCCCGGGATTAGTATGGAAATATGGTTAGATGAGACTAATTTCAGTAATGGTCTGCATCTTTCATCCATATTATAATGAAGACAGGTGATACATATGAATTTAAGTGCTGCAGAAGAAGGAAAAGAGTATATTGTTCAGCGGATCGAGACAGATGATGAGGATCTGGATGCGTTTCTGTTTTCCCTCGGCTGCTACAGCGGCGAACCCATCACGGTGGTTTCCCGTCTGAAAGACAGCTGTGTGGTCTCCATCAAGGACGGCAGATACAACATCGATAATCAGCTCGCAGAAGCGATTATCGTCTGACGCAAAAGGAGATCTGCTGATTTTCTTTTGTCCGCTCGTTAGTGTATTCTAACAAAAGTTTTATGAGGCAGCACGATACTCTGTCCGAAAACCAATCAAATCTGAGAATGAGGAGGAACCAAAAATGAGAATTGCTTTTGCTGGTAATCCGAACAGCGGTAAAACCACCATGTACAATGCTCTGACCGGCCGTAATGAAAGAGTCGGCAACTGGGCCGGCGTTACCGTTGAGAAGAAAGAAAGCCCCATCAAGAAAACGTACTACAGTGGTGCCGAGGAGCTGATCGCCGTCGATCTGCCCGGCGCCTATTCCATGTCTCCCTTTACTTCCGAGGAGAGCATCACCAGCGGGTATGTCAAGAATGAGAATCCCGACGCCATCATCAACATCGTAGATGCTACCAACTTAAGCCGCAGCCTGTTCTTTACCACTCAGCTGCTGGAGCTGGGCGTGCCCGTTGTGGTGGCTCTGAATAAGGCGGATATCAACCGGAAAAAGGAGACAAAGATCGATACCGCCGCCCTGTCCGAAGCTCTGGGCTGTCCCGTAGTGGAGACTGTCTCCACCTCTGCCGATGGCCTGAAAGAGGTCGTGGAGGCAGCCGCTTCACTGTACGGGAAGGGTCAGAAAGCTCCCTATGTGCAGGCTGATATTGATCTGACCAGCAAGAAAGAAGTGGAAGAAGCCGACCGCAAGCGTTTTGATTTCGTGAATAAGATTGTAAATAAGGTAGAAAAGCGTAAGGTTCTGACCAAGGAACGCAACTCCCAGGATAAGATCGATGCGGTGATCACCAATCCTGTTGCGGGCCTGCTGATCTTCGCCGTTGTCATGTTCCTGGTGTTCCAGATCTCTCAGGCTTGGGTAGGTCCCTGGCTCGCCGATGTCCTGGTGGGCTGGATCGAAAGCTTCCAGGAGGTAGCTGCCGGATGGATGGAGAACGCCAATCCGTTCCTGTCGGCTCTGATTGTTGACGGTATCATCGGCGGCGTGGGTGCCGTAGTCGGTTTCCTGCCCCTGGTAATGGTAATGTACTTCCTGATCGCGCTGCTGGAGGACTGCGGCTACATGGCCCGTGCCACCGTGGTGCTGGATCCGATCTTCAAGAAGGTGGGTCTGTCCGGCAAGTCCGTTATCCCCTTTGTCATCGGTACCGGCTGCGCAATCCCCGGCGTCATGGCCTGCCGTACCATCCGCAACGAGCGTGAGCGCAGAGCCACCGCTATGCTGACTCCATTTATGCCCTGCGGCGCTAAGCTGCCCGTTATCGCCCTGTTCGCCGGCGCATTCTTCGCCGATGCTTCCTGGGTGGGCACGCTGATGTACTTTGTGGGCATTGCCCTGATCCTGCTCTGTGCGCTGCTGGTAAATAAGATCGCCGGTTACAAGGTGAGAAAGTCCTTCTTCATCATCGAGCTGCCGGAATACAAGCTGCCCAGCTTAAAGCGCGCATTTCTCTCCATGTGCGGCCGTGGATGGGCTTATATCGTAAAGGCTGCAACCATCATCCTGGTATGTAATACAGTGGTACAGATCATGCAGAGCTTCAACTGGCACCTGCAGCTGGTGGAGGAAGGCATGGAGAATACCTCCATTTTGGCTTCCATCGCTACACCTTTCGCTTACGTGCTGATCCCCATTGTGGGCTATCATGCATGGCAGCTGGCAGCCGCCGCTTTCACAGGCTTTATCGCCAAGGAGAACGTGGTGGGTACTCTGGCAGTCTGCTACGGCGTTACCAATTTCATTGACACAGAAGAGCTGGCTCTTGTAGAGGGCGCCGGTGCAGAGGTCGCTACGATCTTTGCCATGACCAAGGTGGCTGCTTTGGCCTACCTGATGTTCAATCTGTTCACCCCTCCCTGCTTTGCGGCAATCGGAGCCATGAACTCCGAAATGAAGAGTGCGAAATGGCTGTGGGGCGGCATCTGCCTGCAGCTGGGTGTTGGTTACACCATCGGTTTCCTGGTATACCAGATCGGCACCCTGATCACCACCGGTACTCTGGGCGCAGGCTTCTTCCCCGGATTGATCGCTGTGGCTGTCATTGTCGGCATCGTGGTCTACCTGTGCATCCGTTCCAACAAGAAGCTCAATTCAGAGTATGCTCTGCACAGCATGAAGAAAGCCAGCTGATGATCTCCTGCTGATGCAGCATAAAGATATGTGAGGTGTGTTTATGGCAAATATCATTATTATTGCTCTGGTGATCGTCCTCAACGGGCTTGCTGTTACCTATCTCTACCGATTGAAAAAAAGGGGAAAAGCCTGTATCGGCTGTCCCTACAGCGGCTCCTGCGGCAAAAAGAGCACAGACGCATGCTGCGGCAGCAGTTCCCGGAAAAAGTAATGATCAGAGCGGCTCTTCTTCGGAAGAGCTGCTCTTCGTTCACAGAAAGAAGGAATGCTTATGACGAACCTTATTATCATCGCAATTCTGGCCGTTATCCTCGTTCTGGGCATACGTTCCAGCATAAAACATTTTCGAGGCGAAGGAGGCTGCTGCGGAGGAAGTACCTATAAGGCGCATAAGAAAAAGCTGAATACGGTAATAACCAGAAGAACCTTTACCGTGGAGGGAATGAGCTGCCAACACTGTGTAAACAGAGTGATGGAGGCTGTGAATTCGATTAACGGCGCCTCCGCTGTCGTACATCTGAAGAGGGGTACAGTGGTGGTTTCCATGGCACGGGAGATCTCCGATACCGTCATAAGGGAGACTATAGAAAAAGCCGGCTATACGGTAACCGGCGTAAAGTAGCAAACAAAAAAACTGTCATGCGCTGTATTGCAGCATGGCAGTTTTTTGTTTGCTATTCGGTTGTCTTTATATTGCGGAGCATCGGCTTATCAGCTGCTGCTTAGCCGCCCGCTTACTGCTCCTGCTTAGCCTTCCCCTGGACGCTCAGCCATTTCAGATAGCCGTTGATAAAGGGATCCAATGCGCCGTCCAGCACAGCATCGGCATTGCCGCTCTCCACCTCCGTCCGCAGATCCTTCACCAGCTTATAGGGCTGGAGTACATAGGAACGGATCTGGTTGCCCCAGGCAATGTCCTTTACCTCGCCCCGGATATCGGAAAGCTTCTCCACATTGGCCTCCTGCTTTAAGAGATACAGCTTGGCTTTCAGCATCTGCATGGCCTTATCTTTGTTCTGGAACTGGCTGCGCTCATTCTGGCACTGCACCACCGTTCCCGTGGGGATATGGGTGATGCGGATGGCCGAGGAGGTCTTATTGATGTGCTGTCCTCCGGCGCCGCTGCTTCGATAGGTATCAATGCGCAGATCCTTCTCGTCGATCTCCACATCCAGATCCTCTTCAATATCCGGCATCACATCCAGGGATACAAAGGATGTCTGCCGCTTGCCCTGGGCGTTGAAAGGAGATATCCGCACCAGACGGTGTACGCCCTTCTCTGATTTCAGGTAACCGTAAGCATTGATGCCGTTGACCTGGAAGGTCACGGACTTGATACCGGCCTCGTCCCCATCCAGATAGTCCAGCACCTCCAGTGTAAAGCCCTTGCGCTCCGCCCAGCGGGTGTACATACGGTACAGCATGCCGCACCAGTCGCAGCTCTCCGTGCCGCCCGCCCCGGCGTTCAGCTTCAGGATCGCATTATTTTTGTCATACTCGCCGGACAGAAGCGTGCCGATGCGCAGCTGCTCCAGCTCACCGGTAAATTCATCCAGTTCTCCCCGAATCTCCGGAATCAGAGACGCATCCTCTTCCTCGTAGCCCATCTCAATCAGGGTCAGGATATCGTCGTACTGAGTCTCCAGCTTGCGGAAGCCCTCCACGGTATCCTTCATGTTTTTCAGTTCCTTCATCAGCTTGTTGGAGCGATCCGGATCGTCCCAGAAGCCCGGGGCTTCCATCTCCATCTCCAGCTCTTCGATTCTCTTTGCCTTGTCAGCAAGGTCAAAGTGAATCCCTCACTTCCGCTAATGGAGTTTCGTAAGTCAGAAGTTCTGACTTCATTGCGTCTAATTCTACCACTTTGCGTCACCGCCTTTCAAAAAAAGAATATTTGTCGTGAGAGCCTACTTGCCGGCTCTTCCGCAGCACTGCTTATATTTCTTGCCGCTGCCGCAGGGGCAGGGATCGTTGGGATACACCTTGGCCGCTGCACGCTTTGCCGGCGCCTTAGCCACGGACTGATCCTTATTGGTACCGGTGACCTTCGCCACCTGCTCACGCTCCACCTTCTGCTCAATCTTAATGTGGAACAGCAGGCGCACAGTTTCCTCCTTGATGTTCTGGGTCATCTCGTCAAACATCTCGTAACCGCTCATCTTATACTCCACCAGCGGATCCCTCTGTCCGTAGGCCTGCAGGCCGATACCCTGACGAAGCTGCTCCATATCGTCAATGTGATCCATCCATTTCCTGTCGATCACCTTCAGCAGGATCACCCTCTCGATCTCACGGATTGCCTCCGCTTCCGGGAACTCCGCTTCCTTGGACTCATAAAGCTTGACCGCCTCTTCTTTGAGCTGCTGTTTCAGACCGTTCTTTTTCGGCTTCATCACCCGCTCCCGGGTCACCGGCTCTATGGGCACAGTGGGCAGCAGCAATGTATTTAACTCATTGTAATCCCATTCATCCGCATCGCCCTCGTCACCGATACTGATATCCACGGCATTCTCCGTGATATCGGTAATCATCTTAAAGATCACATCTCTCATACTCTCGCCGTTTAATACCCGGCTTCTCTCATCATAGATGATCTCTCTCTGTTCGCTCATGACACGGTCATATTCCAGCAGATTCTTTCTGATGCCAAAGTTGTTGTTCTCGATCTTCTTCTGGGCGGATTCAATGGCATTAGTCAGAGCCTTGTGTTCGATCTCCTGTCCCTCGGGAATGCCCAGAGCGTTAAACATGCTGATCAGCCGCTCGGAGCCAAACAGTCTCATCAGGTCATCCTCCAAGGAGATATAGAACTTGGATTCTCCGGGATCTCCCTGACGACCGGAGCGTCCACGCAGCTGGTTATCAATCCGTCGGGACTCATGGCGCTCCGTGCCGATGATTTTCAGGCCCCCTGCGGCTCTCGCCTCCTCGTCCAGCTTAATATCCGTACCCCGGCCCGCCATATTGGTGGCGATGGTCACTGCCCCATGGATACCGGCATCCGCCACAATCTCCGCCTCCAGTTCATGGAATTTGGCATTTAAGACCTTATGGGGGATTCCTTTCTTATTCAGCAGCTTGCTCAGTTCCTCACTGGCTTCAATAGTAATAGTACCCACCAGCACCGGCTGCCCCTTGGCATGAGCTGCTTCCACCGCATCCACGATGGCTTTCAGCTTCTCTGCCCGGGTCTTGTATACCGCATCCTGCAGATCCGTTCTGGCAATAGGTTTATGGGTGGGCACCTCCACCACATCCATGCCGTAAATATCCCGGAATTCATTTTCCTCCGTCAGCGCCGTACCGGTCATACCGCACTTCTTTTCAAACAGATTGAAAAAGTTCTGGAAGGTGATAGACGCCAGTGTCTTGCTCTCCCGCTTTACCTTCACCCTCTCCTTGGCCTCAATCGCCTGGTGCAGGCCGTCGGAATACCGACGCCCCGGCATAATACGTCCGGTAAACTCATCCACAATCAGCACCTGATCATCCTTAACCACATAGTCCTGATCCCGAAACATCAGATTGTGGGCACGCAGAGCCAGAATGATATTGTGCTGAATCTCCAGATTCTCCGGATCTGCAAAGTTTTCAATATGAAAGAATTTCTCCACCTTTTCCACACCGGCAGCGGTCAGGTTGATGACCTTATCTTTTTCGTTTACGATGAAGTCTCCTGTCTCCTCCTGGACAATTCCCATCAGCGCATCCATCTTGGAAAGCTGCTGCACATCATCGCCCCGCTTCATCTGCCTTGCCAGCATATCGCACATCTCATACAGAGCCGTGGATTTGCCGCTCTGTCCGGAGATAATCAGCGGCGTCCGCGCTTCATCAATCAACACCGAGTCCACCTCGTCGATGATGGCATAGTGCAGCCCCCGCAGCACCAGCTGTTCCTTATAGATGACCATATTATCCCGCAGATAGTCAAAGCCCAGTTCATTGTTGGTCACATAGGTAATGTCACAGTTGTAGGCTTTCTGGCGTTCCTCCGGGGTCATACTGTTTAGGACCACGCCAACAGTCAGTCCCAGGAACTCATGGACCTGACCCATCCACTCCGCATCACGCTTGGCCAGATAGTCGTTGACCGTCACCACATGTACGCCCCTGCCCTCCAGAGCATTTAAATAGGCAGGCAGCAGACAGGTCTGGGTCTTACCTTCACCGGTCTTCATCTCGGCAATACGGCCCTGATGCAGGATCACGCCGCCAATCAGCTGTACCCGGTAATGCTCTGTATTCAACACTCTTCTGGCCGCCTCACGCACCAGCGCATAGGCCTCCGGCAGCAGATCATCCAGGCTCTCCCCGTCTGCCAGACGGCCCTTAAACTCCTCCGTCCTGGCTTTCATCTGCTCATCCGTCAGTTCCAGCATCTGCGGACGAAGCGCCTCAATCTGATCCACCACAGGCATAATACGCTTCAATTCCCGCTGACTGTGTGTGCCAAATATTTTCTCCGTTAACTTCATATTTTCCTTTCCGTGCCCATCCAGAACACTGACTGAATACTGCACCTATCCTATAATGATCTTTTTTACGCATACGGCAGACCCCGCCTGCTCTTTTCCCTTAAAGCCGCCAGTAACTACAGTCTGAACAGGGTTATTGTAACAGATTTACGTTCAGGATTCAACCTTAGAAAATACTTATCCCTTAACATTTTGTAAATTTTATG
>CAZFYD010000089.1:7472-9839 GCA_964523315.1 uncultured Acetatifactor sp. | reverse complement strand
CTTCTTACACTAGAGATGTCTCTGCCGATGGGCCTCGTAGACCAGCAGTGATGCGGCAATGGCCGCATTCAAGGATTCCACCTGACCCTCCATGGGGATTTTAAGATAGGAATCCGCTAGGTCTGCGGTTTCCCTGCGCAGGCCATTTCCCTCATTACCAATCAGGAAGGCGGTCCCCCCGGTAAAGGAAAAACTGCTGTAATAAGCCCGTCCCTGCAGATGGGCCGCATAGACCCTGACCCCCTTTTTCTGAAGCATCCCAATAATTTCCTCCATGCTGTCCGCATAGAAAAAGGGCACCCGGTAGATGGATCCCATGGTAGACCTGATGGTCTTGGGATTATAGATATCCACCGTGTTTCTGCTCATAATAACACCCGTTATTCCAGCGCCCTCCCCGGTCCGCAGAATGGTTCCCAGATTGCCCGGATCCTGCAGATCCTCCAGCAGCAACAGAAGCGGATTCTCCGCCTCCAGCAGCCGCTCCGGTTCGCAGGCCGGCTGACGCATCACGGTCAGGATCCCCTGGGGAGATTGGGTATCGGATATCCTTGCGAAGACCTCCTCCGATACCAGTTCATAGTCGGTCTGCTTCAGCTTTTCTTCTATATAAAAATCACTTTCCTCCCGGCGGCGGATCAGGCGCTGCAGCAGGGCATCCGTCAGGTATACCTCCCGGATCAGGTCGGTCGGCGCCTCCTCATACATTTTCAGTCCCTCCGCCAGAAATATACCGTCCTGTCTGCGGGCTTTTGCCCTGGTCTGCCACTGCACGATCTGTTTTACCTTCTGATTGGATGTGCTTGTAATCATCAATTCCGCTCCTGAAATCTATTCTAAAAAACAGCTGTTATACATGCCTGCTGCGGCAGTATAACAGCTGTTGCCGTCTCTATAGGGAATACTAGATGGATAAAAGCCTTGCTACCTCGTATTGATATTCGTCAATGCCCTTTTGCATATTCAGAGCCTCCTCAATATCGAAGTCCACAAAATTGCCGCCCCGGTAGCCCACGACTCTGTTAGTCTTGCCCTGGAGCAGGATATCCACCGCATAAGCGCCCATAATGGATGCGTAGTAACGATCCTTACAGGTCGGATTGCCGCCCCGCTGCATGTATCCTAAGATCGTTGCGCGGGTCTCGATACCGGTAGCCGCCTCGATCCTTCTTGCCATGGAAGTGGAATGGCCGATGCCCTCCGCATTGACAATGATGTGATGGGTCTTGCCTTTCTTACGGTTATCAATAATATTGTTGATAATCGCCTGCTCATTATAGTCATATTTTTCAGGAAGCAAAATGTCCTCTGCGCCGTTGGCAATACCGCACCACAACGCAATATAACCGGCATTTCGTCCCATTACTTCGATAATACTGCAGCGCTCATGGGAGGAAGAGGTATCCTTTACCTTGTCGATGGCCTGCATGGCAGTATTGATGGCGGTGTCAAAGCCGATGGTATAATCCGTGCAGGAAATGTCCAGGTCGATGGTGCCGGGCAGTCCCACTGTGTTGATCCCCAGCCTTGCCAGCTTCTGCGCGCCTCTGTAGGAGCCGTCTCCGCCGATAACCACAACGCCGTCAATGCCATGCTTTCTGCAGATTTCCGCACCCTTCTGCTGACCCTCGGGCGTCTTGAACTCCAGACAACGCGCCGTACCCAGAATCGTTCCGCCCCTCTGGATGATATCGGACACATCCTTTGGCTGCATATCTATAATCTCTTCATTTAACAGACCGTTATAGCCCTTCTTAATTCCCTTTACCTTCAGTCCTCTCGCAATAGCTGTACGTACCACTGCGCGAATGGCTGCATTCATGCCGGGGGCATCTCCGCCACTGGTCAACACACCGATTGTCTTTAACTGTTTCTCCATGATGCTTTATCCTCCTAACGCAAGCTCCTATACGCCTCATTATTTTCCTATTTTAATCCATTTCCTTATGGTTTTCAATAGGTTTCGTTAGAAATTTAACATTTTCCTCGCCAAAAAGAGCCTCCAGCCGCTGCTTCAGCGCCTCGTCCGCATGTACATTGCGGTTATCCGGCAGAACCTTCACGGATCTGGGATTGCGGATAAAGATCACCACATGATCCTGGCCGTCCGAGTCCGCCATCGCCGCAAACAGCTGCTGCTCCGCCTGCTGATAGGCCTCCACCGTGGGAAATTGGATCCAGACGCCCTCCGGCATCCTGCTGATACCGGCTTTTGCCCCCTCAGCGGCTGCTGTATTCATTTGCTGCCGGTACTGGGCCTGCTGTCGGGCGCCGCTGCCATTTGTCCCATAGCTGCCGTTTGCCTCATGGCCGCCGTTTGCCTCATGGCCGCCGTTTGCCTCATGGCCGCCGTTTGCCTCATGGCCG
>CAZFYD010000089.1:0-7372 GCA_964523315.1 uncultured Acetatifactor sp. | reverse complement strand
TGGCCGCCGTTTGCCTCATGGCCGCCGTTTGCCTCATGGCCGCCGTTTGCCTCATAGCCGCCCCGGCCGTCTCCGCCCAAGCCCGCCGAACGGGAATTTCTTCCCCTGTACGGGAACAGGGTTTTGCCCCGGGATGCCTCCTCAAAGCTGACGATCTGCTCACAGATCAGCTTGGCGTCCTTATCCTCCTCCACCGAGATTCGCCCCTTGATAAAGATTTTGGCATCCTCCGCCAGCAGGGCACAATACTGCTCATAATCCCGGGGAAATACCACCACCTCCACATTCCCCACCAGATCCTCCAGGCTGATAAACGCCATCACCTGATTATTTCTCGTGTATTTGATGGTTTTCTCTGCGACCATACCGCCTATCACCGCCGTCTCCCGGTCCGGCACCGCCGCCCGCCCGGTCTCCTCATCCAGCGTAAAATCGCTGCTCCGGTAAGTCACATGCTTCTGCAGAAGCTCCTGATATTCCTCCAGCGGATGACCGCTGACATAGATGCCCAGCACCTCCTTTTCAAAGGCCAGCATCATCTCCCGGGGATATTCACCCACATCCGGCATACGGATATCAAATTCTTCCTTGTCCTCCTCATCCGCAATATCAAAGAGGGATATTTGCCCTGCCAGGTTGTTCTTTTTGTCCTTTACAATATGATCCATGATCTGCACATAGACGCTCATGCACTGCTTCCGGGTGCCCCCCAGGCTGTCCAAGGCGCCGGCCTTGATAAAGTTCTCAATGGCCCGCTTGTTTACATCCCGGTCCGCTATCCGGGTAATAAAATCCTTCAGATTGGTATACGGTCCCCGCAGACGCCGCTCCTCCACAATGGCATCAATGATGGGCCGTCCCACACTCTTGATAGCCGTCAGCGCATAACGAATATTTCCGTCCGTCACGGAAAAGCCGGACTCCCCCTGGTTGATATCCGGAGGCAGGATCCTGATCCCCATGCTCCGGCAGGCCAGAATATATTCGGACACCTTTTTCGGGTTATCAATGACCGAGGTCAGCAGTGCCGCCATAAATTCCACAGGATAATAGTATTTCAGCCATGCAGTCTGCATGGTTACCACTGCATAGCAGGCCGCATGGGACTTGTTAAACGCATAGTTGGCAAAATCCATCATTTCATCATAGATGCGGTTAGCCGTTTTTTCGTCAATTCCCCTGGCCACGCAGCCGGGTACGCCCTCCTGGGGATTGCCGTGGACAAAATTCTCCCTCTCCTTCTCCATGACGGAATGCTTTTTTTTGCTCATGGCACGGCGCACCAGATCGCTGCGCCCCATGGTATAGCCCCCCAGATCCCGCACGATCTGCATAACCTGCTCTTGATACACCATACAGCCGTAGGTGTTTTTCAGGATCGGTTCCAGCTGGGGACAGGCATAGCTGGTCTCCGCCGCATTGTTTTTGCCCTTGATATACTTGGGAATAAAGTCCATGGGGCCGGGACGGTACAGGGAGATACCGGCCACAATATCCTCAAAATTCTGAGGCCGCAGCTCCTTCATAAAGCTCTTCATCCCGCCGCTCTCCAGCTGGAAGATTCCCTCCGTCCTGCCGGTACCGATATAGGAGAGCACCTTGGGATCATTAAAATCAATCTTGTCAATATCGATTTTTTTGCCCGTGGTCTGCTCCACAAAATTCACGGCGTCCCGGATCACGGTCAGGTTCCGCAGGCCCAGGAAGTCCATTTTCAGCAGTCCCAGCTCCTCCAGCGGATCCTTGGTATACTGGGTGGTGATGGAACCGTCGCCGCCCCGGGACAGGGGGACAAACTCGTCCGCCGCCGCCGGGCAGATCACCACGCCCGCCGCATGCATACCGGTGTTGCGGGGCAGACCTTCCAGACGCTTGCACATGTCGATCAGCACATGCACCTGCTCGTCCTCCCGATAGAGCTTATTCAGCTCCGGGCTTTTCTCAAGCGCCTGATCCAGCGTGATATTCAGATCTCCGGGTACCAGCTTGGCAATCCCGTCCACATAGGCATAGGGCAGATCCATAACACGGCCCACATCCCGGATCACGCCCTTAGCCCCAAGCGTGCCGAAGGTCACGATCTGCACTACCTTCTCCGCTCCATATTTGCGGCTCACATAGTCGATGACCTCCTGCCGCCGGTTGGGGCAGAAGTCAATATCAATATCCGGCATGGACACACGTTCCGGATTCAGAAAACGCTCAAACAGCAGATTGAAGCGGATCGGGTCGATATTGGTGATCTTCAGGCAGTAGGACACGATGCTGCCCGCCGCACTGCCCCGCCCCGGGCCCACCGGAATACCGTTGCTTTTGGCATAATTGATAAAATCCCAGACAATCAGGAAATAATCCACAAAGCCCATGGTATGGATCACATCCAGCTCATAGTCCAGGCGCTCCTGCAGGGTCATGCCCGTGTCCCCCGCAATCTGGGAGCCGTCCCCGTAGCGCTCCTGCAGACCGTCCCGGCACAGCTTATTGAGATATCCCCAGGAGTCGTACCCTTCTGGCACCTCATAATGAGGGAGCTTGCGGACACCGAATTCGATCTCCACATGGCATCTGTCCGCAATCCGCTGGGTGTTCTCCACTGCCTCCCAGGCATAGGGAAAGAGTCCCTTCATCTCCTCCTCGCTCTTGACATAGTATTGGCCGCCCTCATAGCGCATACGATCCTCATCCGCCAGTTTTTTGCCGGTCTGCAGGCACAGCAGGATATCGTGAGCCTCCACATCGGAGGCGTAGGTGTAATGAACATCATTGGTGACCACCAGCGGGATATCCAGTTCCCGGCTCATCTGCATCAGCTCCATATTCACTCGCTTCTGCTCCGGGATACCATGATCCTGCAGCTCCAGAAAATAATTGCCCTTGCCAAAGCAGGCCTCGTACTTCCGGGCGCTTTTCCGGGCCTCTTCCAGAAGCCCCTTGGAGATATTCCGCTGCACCTCGCCCGCCAGACAGGCGGACAGGGCGATGATCCCCTCGTGATACTTCTGCAGCACCTCCATATCCACACGGGGCTTGTAATAATATCCTTCCGTAAAGCCCTTGCTGACAATCTTCATCAGGTTGGCGTAGCCCTTATTGTTCTCCGCCAGCAGCACCAGATGGTAATAGCGATCCTCGCCGCCGGTCAGTTCTTTATCAAAGCGGGAATTCGGCGCCACATACACTTCACAGCCGATGACCGGATTGATCCCCGCAGCCTTGGCCTCACGGTAAAATTCCAACACGCCGTACATAACCCCGTGATCGGTGATGGCTGCGCTGTCCATACCCAGCTCCTTGACTCGTTTTACATATTCCTTTATCTTATTGGAACCATCCAGCAGAGAATATTCCGTGTGGACGTGCAGATGTGCAAATGCCATGGCGTAAGCTCCTTCTGAAAAACAATTCTGCATTTATTTTACCATTAAAAAAAAGACAGTACAAGCATGGATTGTGCTGCCGATACTGCCTTTTTAACGCATTGAAAAAATCGGAGGATTGGTATTATTCCCTGGAAGTCTCCAGAAATCTCTCCTCATCATCCACATCAATATACAGAAAATTACTGGACTTTTCAGCAAGATAGACCAAATAATTTCCTTCCACCTGAAAAGAATTGGCAAAGCCCGGCTCTCTTCCTAGTTCCTCATCTTCGTCCAGAATCAAGATTCCCTCCTCTACCGTCCATCTTCCTCTCCCAATATAACTGCTTAATGCACCTTCACAATAAGAATAAGTGCCATCATCCGCTAAATATATAACAAATTCACTACCACAGCCTTCCTTCTCATAAACATAGGATTTCCCGGCGATTCTCTTCGCTATATCCTCATCCGTTTCCTGATGCCCGCAGGCTGCCAGACAGATCAGGCAGAGAATTGTCCATAATAAGATGCTCCTTTTCCTCATAAAGTCCCCTCCTAATGCCAGACAGTAACCGTACTCGAACTATGCTTGTACTCACTGGGAACGTTGGATACCGTACCTGTCAAAATAACCGAATGTTTCGAGTCATAAACTGTTTCCTGAAACACTTTCGCCTCAGAATCAACATATCTCCCGTTTCCTCTGCGCAGGCAGAAAAAACGGGAGTTTAAATACAGCTTTCTTACAGATATTTCTTCAGCAGCTCCACCTTGTCCAGCTGTTCCCAGGGAAGATTTAAGTCGTTGCGTCCGAAATGTCCGTATGCGGCAGTCTGGCGGTAGATCGGTCTGCGAAGATCCAGCATCTTGATGATACCGGCGGGACGCAGATCAAAATTTTCCCGAATGATCTCCACCAGCTTCTCCTCAGACAGCTTTCCGGTGCCGAAGGTATCCACCATAATGGAGGTGGGATGTGCCACACCGATGGCATAGGACAGCTGAATCTCACACTGCTCGGCAAGACCGGCTGCCACAATATTCTTCGCCACATATCTCGCTGCGTAGGCTGCGCTTCTGTCCACCTTGGTGCAGTCCTTACCGGAAAAAGCGCCGCCGCCGTGACGGGCATAGCCGCCGTAGGTATCTACAATGATTTTACGGCCGGTCAAACCGCTGTCGCCGTTGGGACCGCCGATCACAAAACGGCCCGTGGGATTGATGAAGAACTTGGTGTCCGCATCGATCATCTCTGCAGGCAGCACCGGATCCAATACATACTTTTTGATATCGGCATGGATCTGCTCCTGAGTCACTTTCTCGTCATGCTGGGTGGATAATACCACAGCCTCCAGGCGGAAAGGCTTACCGTTTTCGTCATATTCCACAGATACCTGGCTCTTGCCGTCGGGACGCAGATAAGTCAGTGTGCCGTCCTTGCGCACCTTGGTCAGCTGCTTCGTCAGCTTGTGGGCCAAAGAGATGGGATAAGGCATGTACTCCTCGGTCTCATTGGTGGCAAAGCCGAACATCATACCCTGGTCTCCTGCGCCGATGGCATCAATCTGGGCATTCTCCATCTGGTTCTCCTTTGCCTCCAGGGCCTTATCCACACCCATGGCAATATCTGCGGACTGCTGATCCAGCGCTACCATCACGGCACAGGTATTGCCGTCAAAGCCCTTCTCGGAGGAATCATAACCGATCTCGGTCACAGTCTTACGCACAATGCCGGTGATATCGATATTGGCCTTGGTGGTGATCTCGCCCATCACCAGCACAAAGCCCGTGTTGGTGCAGGTCTCACATGCCACACGGCTGTAAGGATCCTGCTCCATCAGCGCATCCAGTACGGCATCGGATATGGCATCGCAGATTTTATCGGGATGTCCCTCTGTTACGGATTCTGAAGTAAATAAATGTTTTTCCATATGTAGCCTCCTATTTTAAATTCTGCAGTTTTAAAGTTCTGCAGTTATGGGCAAAAAAGAAGCCCGCTTACAAAAAGCGGACTCGAATTTCTGGTTCTTATCCTCTTATTGTTCAAGTAATACTCGCTCAGGTTGGCACCTTCCGTTGCCGGGGTTGCCGTGGCTTCACAGATCCTATGTATCTCCACCACTCTGAATAAGAGAAAACTATGCAGTTCTTATATATCGACACAATACACCTTTCTGCTGTACTTGTCAACCCACTTTTAACTTAAATTTCTGTAAATCCCTATCAGAATTTACCACCTCGATCTGCGCTCCCAGCCCTTGCAGCTTCAAATGGAAATCTTCATAGCCTCTGGCAATATAGTGAATATCGTCCAACGTCGTGATTCCCTCCGCTGCCAGTCCCGCAATCACCAGGGCAGCACCGGCCCGCAGATCCGGCGCAGACAGGCTGGCGCCGGTATATTTGCTCACACCGTTGATGATGGCTGTGGTGCCTTCCACCTTGATATCCGCCCCCATGCGGGTCAGCTCATCCACATATTTAAAACGGTTCTCAAAAATTGTATCCGTTACAATACTGGTCCCCTGGGATAATCCCAACGCCACCGTAATCTGGGGCTGCATATCCGTGGGAAAACCGGGATAGGGCAAAGTCTTCACATGGGTCTGTCTGAGGGGTCTGGCGCATACTACTCTCATGGCATCGTCGGATTCCTCGATCTCACAGCCGATCTCCTGCAGCTTTGCACTGATGGATTCCAGATGCTTGGGAATCACATTTTTCACAGTAATATCCCCTTTAGTCAGCGCAGCAGCAAACATAAAGGTGCCTGCTTCAATCTGGTCGGGGATAATCGTATATTCGGAACTATGGAGCCGGGTCACCCCTTTGATACGGATCACGTCCGTACCGGCGCCCTTGATTCTGGCTCCCATACTGTTCAGAAAATTCGCCAGATCCACCACATGAGGTTCCTTTGCCGCATTTTCAATAATCGTCTGTCCTTCAGCCATGGCCGCCGCCATCATCACATTGATCGTGGCCCCCACACTGACACAGTCCATATAGATATGGCTGCCAAGAAGCTTGTCCGCTCGGGTTTTGATCATGCCGTGCTCGATCCATACCTCCGCTCCCAGAGCCCTGAATCCCTTGATATGCTGGTCGATCGCCCTGCAGCCGATATCGCAGCCACCGGGCAGAGCCACCTCCGCATGCTTATATTTGCCCAGCAGAGCACCCAGCAGATAATAGGAAGCTCTGATTTTCTTGATATTATCATCCTCCACAACTAAGTTGTTAATCTGGGATGCATTCAGAGTGACACTATGTCTGTCCGTGCGCTTTGCCAGCACCCCGATATTCTGCATGGCTTTCAGCAGCACATTTATATCTCTGACGTCAGGCAAATTATCTATATGAATCGTTTCATCCGTCATTACTGACGCAGCAAGAACAGGAAGCGCCGCATTCTTAGCTCCCCCTATTTCAACCTCGCCCACCAATGGATTACCGCCTTTAATTGCGTATTGTTCCATTTCGCTTACCTCTTATTGATCTATATCAAAGACTTATTATCCCAATAACAAAATCCCATACTTTTTCATAGTGTTTTTGATTCCATGCGCTTTAGCGCATATTTAATTCAGTAGTGTTAAATGCGAAGCATTTTACACATTATACCATGATTCCATGCGCTTTAGCGCATATTTAATTCAGTAGTGTTAAATGCGAAGCATTTTACACATTATACCACAAAATCCCCATTTGTAAAACAGAACCTTTGTTCCCGCAAGGCGGCTCACCCTTCATTTCATTTGAGGGCGCTCCGCTCATAAGAGAATAACCACTGTGCATTGTGTGCAAGCACCCATGCCCAGTGTTTATCCTCTTATGGCTGAACTGTTACTGCAGGTACTTCAGCGGGTCCACCTGCTTGCCGTTAATCAGGATCTCGAAGTGCAGGTGAGGCCCGGAAGTAATTCCGGTGTTGCCGCTGAGAGCAATCTTCTGCCCCTGCTTCACATAGTCGCCCACCTTCACCAGGATCTTTGACAGATGGGCATACC
>CAZFYD010000088.1:0-9963 GCA_964523315.1 uncultured Acetatifactor sp. | reverse complement strand
GTTCCCGTTGGCATCCAGGATCTCTGTGATACGTCCTCTTTCATCATAGGAAAACCGCACCCGCTGCATGACGCCCTCCCAGAGCTCCTGCAGAATCTCCACCGGATTCCCGTGTCCGTCATAGGTGTACCACTGGTTTCTTCCGCCGTTATCCCATTTGTGGTTCAGTCTGCCGTTCTCATCATAGGCAAAGCAGGTGGTCAGGCCGCTGGGCAGGCTTTCCTCCAGAAGCATGCTGTCTGCGTTGAAGCGTCTGGTCAGCTCATAGCCTCTTCTGTCCTTCTCCCATGCCTTGTTTTCCCGCTCGTCATAGCGAATCTCCTCGCTGCTGCCGTCGGAGTAAACGGTTTTTACCACCAGGCGGCTGTTGTTGTAGTGGAACTCCAGGCGGTCATTATTGGTCATGTTCAAAAAGGTATTGACCCTGTTGTTGTCATCATACAGGATGACATACTCGGTATCTCCGTTTACAAACTGTCTGGCTACCCGTCCATCCCTTGTATATTCATTGCGCACATAGGGGTTGCCGTTCTGGTCGGTGATGCCGGAGAGGTAGCCCTCCGGCGTGTACTCATAGGTGATGGTTCCCCCGTTGGGATAGGTTACTGCTGTGAGCAGCTCGCCCTCATACCGGTACTGCACCTGTCTGCCGATGATGTCCGTAATGCCGGAGAGCTTTCCGTTTTCGTAGGCAAAGGAAAGTACCTGACCGCTGGGGAAGTCCATCTCCACCAGGACTGCGCCCATATATTTCAGGCGAATCTGATTGCCGTTGCGGTCCTCGATGGACACCAGCTTGCCGTCAAAGTCGTAATGGTAGGTTTTCTCTTCCTTCCGGCAATACAGCAGGTACTGTCTGTCCTTTTCCCGCAGGGTCACAGAGCCGTCATTGCCCCGCAGGTTCTCCCATGTACCGTCCTCTCTGCGGCCAAAGCGCTCCAGATGGCGGTTGGGCAGGAGAATCACCGCCCTGTCCTCCTGCACGGACAGATAGCTGCCCACACTTAAGTACCAGCGTTCTCCCAGCAGGCTGCCGCTGTTTTTATAGATGGATTCATAGTAACGCCTGATGGCAAAGCTGCCGGAAATATCCCGGATGACAAATTCTGTCTGATATACCTTCTGGCTGCCCGTCACCACATCAATGGGATCTCCGCAG
Source organism: uncultured Acetatifactor sp. (assembly GCA_964523315.1). GTDB lineage: Bacteria > Bacillota > Clostridia > Lachnospirales > Lachnospiraceae > Acetatifactor. The sequence goes on along the minus strand of CAZFYD010000088.1, from coordinate 8,804 downwards.
TCTGTGGCGTTTTCCGGCTTTACGGGATCGGCTTCTGTCTGCTGCCGGTTCTGCTCCGGTGTCTCAGGTTCATCGCTCTCCCTCTTTGTGTCTCCTTCCGGCGTATCATTGGTCTTGGGCTTCTCGTTCAGCTCCGAAATATCCTTTACGCTGCCGCAGATAGACTGGGTAGACTGTCCGATACACAGCAGATCATCCCAGAATGCCAGATCTCCCAGAGCGTCCCAACCGTTTTTCTTAAAGTTCTGGTAGATTCTGGCAACCGCCATACCCGCATCAAGCGTGGATGCCGCAATCTCTGCTCCGGCGATAACAATGCAGATTGTTTTTGTTACATTGTTAGCTGTCTTTACCGCCTTCGTCACATCATCTACCATCTTAAAGGCGCTGGAGAACGGAATCAGGCTCATGGCCGCACCGTAATAGTCGCCCTTCAACAGGGAGAGCCCGGCGCTGACCAGCTTCAGTCCCCACATGGCAGGACAGAAAAGGCAGGCAATATCCACTGCCAGCTTGGCAAAGTCCATAAAGATATCCATGCCTGTGCGCTGGCTCTCACTTACCTGGGGATAGTCCGTTTTGCGGTCAAAGCCAGACTGCTGGAACCTCTGCGCATCAATCATGATATAGTCCTTACCGATGATAATGCCGGAATCCCCTACAATCAGATAGAGGCTCTCCAGTGCAATAGCGGATACCCGCTTGTCCTCCACGGAGGCAAACTGAACCTTGGGCACCTCCTCCTCTTCCTCGCCCTTGATCATATTGACGAGAGAACCAAAGGACTCCACGATATGCAACGGGGACTTCAGCCCCTCCACAAAGCCATCCACAAAATTTCCGCCCACCGTGCAGATCAGATCGGTGACCGGATCATAGGGCTTAAAGGCGCCCTTGTCCGCCACATATTTATCGCTTCCCTCCTGCTGCTGGGCTTTAAATTTTTCCATATTTTCCGAAAAGCTTTCATCGAACCAGGCGGTGGGCACAGTTTCCCCCTCCGGCAGCTCCTTGGCTTGTATGAGGACTGTTTTCTGTCCCCCGATATGGATATCACCTGATGCAGCGATATCGATTCCCTCCGTATCGGAAAAAGTGATTTTAACCTGATTCCCGCCTTTTCCGTCATATTCCGCCCGGTTTCCCGTCAGATCAATGCCGTCGCCCTTGAGCTTGATCATGCGGTTATAGGCAGTAAGACTTCGTTCCTCGGGCTTTTCAAAGTCAGGATAGGAGGTATCCACCGGTTTGCTCCCCAGCGCCACAACCTCACCGCTGTTGTCATAGTAGCAGAATACTATATCTTTCTCGTCCGGCATGGCATAGATATCATTGCCCAGAGCACTGGTATAGGGAATCCAGCGCACGCCTCCGGCGCCGTCGTCAAATTTTACCTGGATATCCGTCCCCGAGACCTGCAGCACCTCGCCGGTCAGCACGCTGGTATAGGATTGTGAGCTCCCCGCATAGGCCTCCTCCATCCTGGGTACGGCGCCGTCATTGTAGGTCAGGAGAACCTGATTGTAAAGCAGCCCACGGTCAGACCGGATATCACTCTCGGTTACAATGCAGTCCGCATTCTTTCCCCGCACCTGACAGCCGCTCCCCGCAGTGAGATCCCCTGTGCTTCCCCCGGTTTGTAAGAATTCATAGGCTGATGCTTCTTTTCCGGTATTCAGCTTTACTCCCATATAGGCGGCAATATCCTTCTTGTCATAGACGCCCGTAAGCTGAAGCGCTTTTGCGGAGAAGGGAAGCGTGCCGATATGGATTTCAATCTGCGTGGATTTTACATTGGTAAAAAGCAGAAAGCCGCACTGATTGGCAATCCTTCTTAAAAACTGCCAGTCCGTTTCCTCCTGCTGGGACAGCATCCGGGATAGGGGCATGTCCTGTTTGATGCGCAAAGCTACCGGATAATCCGCCATTACGGCTTTTGCCACCTGAAGCAGAGTCTTTTGCTCAGACTGAAAGGTCCGGCTTTTCTGTGTCCTGTCCGTGATCCATGCATGGCTTTTGGCCTCAATCCGCAGTTCGGCATACTGATTTTCTTTCAGCAGCCCTGTGCCGGAGCAGATACCGGCAAAAATTTCTTTGCCCTCCGGCGTAAGGATACGGATATTCTGTCCCTCCAGCCGGTTAATCACCTCATCATCCACAGCTTCCGCAAGAATCAGCGTCAGGGACAGGCTGCCGTATTCGTTGGCATGATCCCTGATACAGAGCTCCTTTACGGCTCTGTACTTAACCGGTACATCCACGAGAATTTTTCCAAGCTCCAGTGTTTCCGTACTGCTCATCGGCGGTTACCTCCCCATCCTGTGTAATACATTCCTAACCAGAAATACCACAGCAATATAAATTGCCAGAATCATGACAAAAACAGTCAGCTGTATTACCTTATACAGCGTCTTATGCTGCTCATAGCGCTCCTCGGAAAACATGACCAGCACCCTTTCCTCATCCAATTCGTATTTTTCAATATAAGGACTTAAAAAATCCTTCTCCTGACTGAGCATATCTGTCACACGGCCCAGCGGGAGCTGTACCGTTCCTGTCAGCTTATATTTCCAGTAATAGGCGTCCTCCAGATAAGCCGTCACATAGCTTCCGTCGGGAAGCTGTACGAGATAATAGCGATTGTAGATATACGCCTTGGTCAGCGGCCGCACAGTGGAATAGGTGTTCCATTGTCTGCCGGAACGCACCTGATTCCCTGCTCTTCTGTAAGTATTGTTGGTTCTGTCCGTGCCGCTTTTCAGCTTATAGGCATTCAGGGGAATGATGGACTCTGTTTTGAAGGTAATATATTCCCTGCTTCCCAGTTCTGCGTACTGCCCGATATCCTCCAGAACGGTAACTCCCTCTCCTGCCGGAATACCTGCCAGCTGACCGTAATTATATTCCAGGCTTTCAATTTCCTCTTTCCCCGCCTTTTCCCAGAACAGCTCCAGAATCAGGTTGGATGGAAATACGCACAGCAGATACAAATCTGCAAAGAAAAATACTACCGAGATCAGTGTCACAATACCGCCTGCGGAAAAAAACTTATTCATACTTACCTCCTTTCCATGTCCACCGGAATATAATCCATTCCCCAGAGTCCCCGTCTTAGCATGCACTCCGCCAGCTCCAGAGATACCAGAACAATGGTCTCTATCGTGCCGTCCACCAGCAGTATGGGCCTGCCCTGCAGCCTGTTCTCCACTACTACCAGATGCTCAATCAGTCCTGTGGGATATTTCGTTGTCTGTGCACTGAGACACTTTACTCTGGGAAGATACGGCCACCAGTAAAGCAAAGCCTCCGGATCCTCCACCTCATGTGGGTAACAGCGTATCCCCTTAAGCTTCATCCTTGGTTCAAAGGCCCGCAGAAGCCTCTTTAGCTTATCCGAGACCAGAAAAGCAGGAGAATACAGAATATCCGGTTTTTCCAGCTCCTGAGAATTAGAAAAATAGGTCACAATCATGCTCTGTGCCTGATCAAACTCCTTCCTTGATACACCGTCCCTGTAAATGGAAGCATCTATCTTTTCCGGCGCTATGATATTGGATAACTCCTTATCCTGTGCCACCACAAAATATCTCATTCCCTTTCTCCCTATCCCGCATCAAATAATTGACAATCCACATAAACGGCATCTGAAATCTCTGTTTCCTGCCAGCTTACTTCCTCCAAAAGGCTCCATTTAAATTCCGCAAGGCAATAAAACTGTGAGGTCTGCTCTTCCTGATAAAAGCCCTGCATCAGGTGACATTTCTGAAAACATACCCTGCGCAGACGGCTGGATAATACAGAGCTTCCCATCAATTCCACACCTTCAAACCGACAGTCCTCAAAAAAGCAGCTGATAAAACGCACATTTCTAAGCTTTGTTCCCCTGAAAACCGTCTTTTGAAAGCTGCAGTCCCGGAAAACGCAATCGTCCAGAACCACGCAGCCAAATTGCTTATTCTCATAGTGCATACCCTGAAATCTGCGAAAAGTGAGATCCTCCTTCTCATCACAAAGAAACAGATCCACTTCTCCTTTTATCTCCATCAGGGGAAACTGCCAATCCATGTACTCCCCATAGGAGATCACAAAGAGCTCCCTGCCGGCCAGTCTGTTCCAGATCCCCCGGTTCTCCAGTCCTCTGATCATAAACTTCATGGGCATGGCCAGCTGCCGCAGGACGATGGATATAGCCTCTGCTTCATAGGCTCTGAGCTCGGGATTACGCACGTATCGTCCAAGGGACTGCTGCCGAAGGTTTTCTCGAAGCTCCTCCCGAAACCTCTCCCATACCGGGAACATCCACGCTGCATCCAGTTCACAGCCCATAACCGGGCACTCCAGAAACGGAACGTTTTCGTATGCCTCCGCCAGAATCTCCGGCTTTCCTCTAAACATGGCCGTTCTCAGAAAGGAAATACCGATCCGCTTTACCGGCGGGATGCTTCCTTTGTCCTGATGCTCCATAACAATTTCCATAAACCCTTCTAAGGGAGATAAAAAAGCCTCTGTAACTCTTTCACCCTCCCGGCTGAGCACAGCAGCGGAAGCTTCCGTCATCTTCCGCAGGGCCGGTATATAGCAGGTTTCCTTGAAAACCTCCCTGAAATTCATTTCCTCCATCGCAGTTCTCCTTAATGCGCCTTATATCATGACAATACTGTTTCCTGTAGCGCTGATGCCTTCCTTTCTGAGATTGATATGGGACTCAGCCGTCCCGATCACAACCTCATTTTCTGCCAGTATTTTTATGGTGTCGCCGGCAGAAATATTGACATTGGCGCCGGAGGTGACATTGATGTTCTGATCTGAGATAATGGAGATACCGTCCGCATCGGAAAGCTTTATGTAGATCTTCTGATCCTTACAGGTAATCACAAGACCGTCTGCTGTCATCAGGATCTCTTTGCCGTTGATGCCGCTCCATGCCTTATCCTTGACATTTGCTCTGACATTCTTAGCTACGGCTCCTGCAGCAAAGGCTTCCCCCTCATTACCGGAAGGAAAGAATACTCTTACCTCATCTCCTTCGGAGGGCATACTGTACCACCCGCTGCCGTCCTGTGAGGAGTAGGCTGTTGAATAAGGAAACCACCAGTCTCCGCCTTCGTCATAAGACTTATCCACCGATGCAAAAAATACCTGCACCTTATCAGCCTCCACCTTCTTGACAATCCCCCGAAGCATCCTGCCTGAGGCATTGGTGTTGGCCGCCCTGGGCACGGAAAACCCGGTAGGAACGCTGAAGTCGTACACGCATTCCAGCAGGCCGTCTACCAGCTCCGCCTGCATGGCTTTGATGCGGTAGCTCTTTCCGTTCAGCTGAACGCTGTCTCCCAAAAAGGCATATGCATAGGTGTGTACACTTTGTGATGCGCTCTCACTCCCCAGTACATCCTTAGACGCGCCAAAGGAAGCCGTATCCACCCTCACGGTTCTTCCTTCCGGCGGAATCCCGATATAGATCTGCGGCTTCAGTGATAATAGATTGACACAGGCAGGCGCTCCCAGCTGGGAGGCCATGCGGATAATGAACTCCCAGTCGGTTTCGTCACATTGGATGATGAAGCTCCCGACCGCCTTATCACTGGCCAGCACCTGGACACTTCCTCTTGCCTTCAGCAGATGATTCAGCAGCTGTTCATAGGTCTGTGTGGTATTCTGAAAGGTCCTATTGGACTTTTCCAGATCTATTTTCCCGCTGGAGGTGATCCCATCCACCACAAGGGAAGCATAGCTGTTTCCTTTTTCCATGGAAATATTCTGAATATTACCGTAAAACAGCACAGAAGGCTGTCCCTCGGCCTTTGTCTTGATCTTCAGTGCAAATCTTTCATCCACTCTCTGGATAATGTCCTGGGCCTGTTCTTCCGCCAATTCCCCCTCAATGTGGCAGTAGCCGTGATCGTTTACCGTGTGCCGGATCTGGAGCTTCCCGATCTTTCGGAAAGGAATTCCGGCTATCTCTATATTTTCATATGTAATTGTTTCCATGCTCATGCCTCCCCTTTAATACAAAGTGATTTCACGATTTCTTCTGTCAGCGGCGCCAGCCTTTTGCTCAGGGTCTGATCAAAGGCTATGGTTCCCATCAGCAGCCTTCCCTCCACACATGTGCAGAACAGATTCATATAGGTCACACCGTCTATGGCATTTGCCAGCAGCTTGAAAAGCACCAGGCTTCCCTCTTCCCGTTCCAGCTTTTCCTCCCCTAAAAAACGCATTTTAGGGCCTATCCGTTCCATCATATAACGGACATTCCCGGCAGCCTCAAACAAAAGCTCCCCCGGAACCTCATGGGTGGTCCAGTTCAGCGCCAGAGCAAAATCCAGATAGGAATTGCTGTACACATACTGCGGACGGTTTCCCATAAAATATACCCTCTCGATTTCCTCCTTTGTCCTTGGAGTAAAATCCTTCGGCAGACGCATGGTAATCCTCCCGTCCAGCAGGGCTTTGTCTTCAAAGCACACGGGTATATGAAAAATCGTAATCTCCTCATCATAGATGGAGTGCTCCAGCTCCGCCTTGATGACCTTCTCGGAATGCCTTTCCTTTTCATTCTTTTCCATCTGCTTTCTTGCCAGCAATATGGCTTCATCGGTAAAATTCATCTCTTCCTCCATTCAGAAGCGTTTACGCTTAATGCTATTGAACCGTCTGGTCACTCTTTGGAGAGATCGCCATTCCCAGCATGGCAAATGCTCCCTTTTCCAGGATTGCTGTTTCCAATTCTTCTAATGTCCGAATATTATGATCCATACCCTCCGGCAGATTATAAAATGCGTAGCTTTCGTCATCCGTTTTCCCGCAGGTCACATAATGGACGAGTCCCGATGCTGCGTACATGAGTACGCCGGTGCCCGCAGCTTTTATCCTTTCGCCGATGTCTGCCACCCCAAAATCCACATTATAGCCTTCTCCGATAAAATAATTGGCAATTCCGCAGGGCATCATGCCATAGGTATTGTTTAATATTCCGCAGGGCTCCATCGCATAGGCAATATCCGCAAAGGACGGCGCAGCTTCCCCCTGCAGCAGCCTGCAGGCATTATAGGCCGCAACAGCGCCGCCGCCTGCCTGGGCCACTGTAAAGCTGTTGAACTGAAAATCATTCATTGCCCCCTGGCTGACAATCATGCCGCTGCTGTCAAGAAACGAACCGGAAAAGGGTACGGCCTGATTATGCGCATAGTTTTCTGCACTCTGCTGCGCCGGACACTGTATTGCCTGCATCCAGGTCAGGCCACAGGCAACATCGGAGCCCACTAGGGAACTGCACATGCCTGCTGCCGCCGCTGCCGTATCTGCCGAGGCTGCCGCTGCCATATACATCTGCGCCTCCATGACTGCCTGTTCCCCCGTCTCTCCGGTAGAGGCAATTCTCTCCATGGCCGCCGCCAGGACAGCATCCGTTTCTTCTTTGACATAATCCTTCTCTTCCTCATCGGCAGTTGTTTCTTCCGCTTCCTTGCTCTCGTCCTCCTCGGGGTATTCATCCAACGGCACAAGCGTGATATTCCCCCCATAACGGCAGGTCAGGCAGCTCTTCATCAGCAGCGCCGGCGCGCCATCCAGAATATTCCGGTCGTTTGTCTCCTCCCATACCTCATCGGTCTTGGGCGTACATTTAAAGCTCATAATGCCGGTTTTTTCCAGGAGATCCGATACCAGACCGCCAAGCAGTCCCCCACCGAGCATTCCCCCCACCAGCCCTTTCCGGAAAACCCGTTCCGGATTCTCGTCGGAATCACAGTTTCCAAAATGGATCACGTTCTCCCCGGCAATATGATCATTGGCATTTAACAGGGGCTGCTGATCCTCTCCTGCCACGACACCGTGATCTGTCGGAATATTGATATAGTTGTCGATACTTCCGTGCGAACAGCGTATCCGCATCAGGCGGTGTACATAACTGTTTTCACTGCGTTCGGTATCTCCGACTTCGCCCCTTCTGCTGCCGCCTCCACCATGTTCACTCAACTGTAACCCTCCATTTCTTCCTGCGCTCTGCCGCTTCGGGCCGGTTTTCTCCCAAAGCCCTTTTCAGCACCCCTGCAAGTCCCCTATAGATCTCCATATTAGATGCTCCCGCATATTCCTCCTGCCCCTTCCGTCTCAGATATGCTTTCAGGGCCTCTGCGCCTACAGGCTGGTTCTGTCCCAGGATCTGCATGCAGAACAGGGCGTCAAAATCCGTTATATTGGAGAGCGCCAGCATTTCTGCTGCAAAGCTCCTGGTAATTTCAGGCGCTAAGGTACTGCTTCCCACTGAGGCATACGGTACATAAACTCTGTTCAGGGTATCATAAATCGTGTTTCTGTCCTCAAAATCCCGATATTGATACCGCAGCTGCGCTCCCTCCTGCAGGGTAAAACGGCACAGCTCCATTTCCCCCTTCCGCATCTGGGTTCCCTCTGAAAAGGCAAGCTCCATCTCCCGGTAAACATAATTGGGATCCCGCATTTCATCCGAAAATCTCAGCTTCAATAACGTCAGGTTATTGGTTGGATGATATGCGGCCATCATAGGCTCCTTTAACAGATAAGGTCTTTTTTCAAATAACAAAACGCCCTTGCCCAGGATGATGGCATCCTTGGTCGCAGTCAGTTCACAGCCCGCAAGAATGCCGTCTGCATATCCCTTGTACAAATATTCCTGAAATAAAAATGTATAATCCCCCAGTGCCTCAAGCATGCCTCTGCGCAGCAGATGGGCATCCTGAAATAAGGGAATCGCCTGTACCAGCATACTGATCCTCCTATTTTAAGTTCCGCAGTTTTAAGTTCCGCTGTATCCTTATTTA
>CAZFYD010000087.1:0-10081 GCA_964523315.1 uncultured Acetatifactor sp. | reverse complement strand
TTTTTCTCAAACCTCTTGGATAATGATTTTTCATGATGCCTCCGGCCAGCTTTCCCCACCCCAGACTATAGCCGTCCACGGTGATCAGATACCAGCCCTTTTCTCCTTGGGCCGAAAAGGTCTGTCCGCCCAGATAAGCGGCTGCTGTCGGCAGATCTGTCTGTTTTTCCCCCTGCCTGTCCGGACCGCAGACTGCGCAGCTGTAACGTACCTCCTCCGGGTTCAGCGCCAGCGCCAGCGCATGGGATGGCTCAAACCGGTTCTTCTTCAGCGTACCCAGATGGAGACCCGGCCGCAGCACGTGAAGTCCCTGCAGGGCGGGAATTCCCTCCGGCGCCAGATACAGCTGATCCCCAAACCGCAGGTATATCCCCTCCGGCTTCTCCGTCAGGGTTTCCTCTGCAAACTCCAGATATTCCCGGCAGTTCTTCTCCGGTATGCCCCGCTGCGTTCCATAGAGGCTGCGCACCTCACCCGTATTTTGCCCGCCGTCCTTCTGCAGCACTGCCAGATAATGACCCTCTCCCCGTAGCCGGTGGGGCCAAAGCCGGAGCGTCCGCTCCAAATCCGGCACAGGATCCTTGATCCAATCGGGGCGGCCGGGCGCAAAGCCCCAGGAGGTAGGTATGTCCTTTCCCCTCCGCTCCGCAATTTCCTCTGTCCTGTCCCCGCCTGACAGACATTCCGCCGGATCCAGAATCCCCATCTCGGGATGTCTGCAGATCAGCCTGCTGACGCTCCCCTCATCCTCTTCGGGGGCAAAGGTGCATGTAGAATACACCAGTCTGCCGCCCGGACGCAGCATGGTCACGGCGCAGTCCAGAATGGCGTCCTGCCTCACGGCGCACCGCTCCACATTCTCCGGGCTCCACTCCTCCCCCGCATTTTCATTTTTCCGAAACATCCCCTCGCCCGAACAGGGGGCATCTACCAGGATCCGATCAAAATAGTCCGGAAAAAGCTCCGCCAGATGCTCCGGCGATTCATTGACCACCAGACAGTTGCGGATCCCCAGCCGCTCCACATTTTCCGACAGGATCTTTGCTCTGGCGGGATTGATCTCATTGCTGACCAGCAGACCCTTTCCCTGCATTCTTCCGGCGATCTGGGTACTCTTTCCACCGGGCGCTGCACAGAGATCCAGCACCCTTTCCCCGGGCCTTGCCCCCAGGAAAGCCACCGGCGCCATGGCGCTGGGCTCCTGAATATAATAGACCCCCGCCTCATGATAGGGATGCCTGCCCGGCCCCTCCTGGGCATAGTAAACCTCCGTCACAGCCCCGGCAGGAAGCGGCCGGATGGCCATCTTACTATGAAAGCGATCCTTACTTTCATAGTAATATCCGTTTTCCTCCCAGGGTACCGGCTCCAACTCCCAGGGACTCAGGGTCAGAAAGCGTTCCCGGCTCTCCCCGGCGGAAAGGCCGCCCTTTAAGGGGTTCACCCGCAGCGCCCGGTGCCGCTCTCCCTCCAGTCCCGCCAAAAAGGCTTCATATTCTGTTCCCAGCTGTAACCGCATTCTCTCCTGAAACGCCTCCGGCAGCATGGCTAATCCTCCCTCGTGGCTTTATTTTCTACTTTATCCCGACTCATTTTACCATGCTTTCTGCCACGGGGCAATCCCCCGCTGCATTTTGCAGCTGTACCGCTATGCCCACTGCTAAAAAGTGGGGAAACAATAAATTGGTATCATCCGGCAGAGCGTGAAGTCATTTTCCCTACAAATATCATGACCTCATGGGTCAGCAGAGGAAAGGCTGCCAGCAGAGCCAGAATTCCCCATTCCTGCCATTCCAGATGGGTGGTGCCGAAGGCACGGATCAGGACGGGGATCTCCGTCACCGCAAACTGCAGCAGAAAGCCCAGGATGCAGGCCAGAATCATCAGCTTGTTTTCCAGATGATTAATTTTAAAAACCGACCTGCTTATGTCCCGCATCCCCACCGCATGAAACAGCTGACTCATGCCCAGCACGGTAAAGGCATAGGTCTGGGATCTGCGCAGGATCCCTTCCTGTCCCAGCAGTACTTTCAGATTCTCCAGGGTAAAGGGCAGATGCTGTGCATGCAGCACCTGCAGGGGAATCAGGGAAAATGCCGTCAGGCTGATGGCGGAGATCAGCAGGCCGTAAAAGCAGGTGCAGGCCAGGCCTCCCCTGGCAAACAGGCTCTCCTGTGGCTTTCTGGGCGGATGCTGCATCAAAGCCCTGCCGTCATTGCGATCTATTCCCAGTGCCAGCGCAGGCAGAGAATCCGTAATCAGGTTGATCCACAGGATGTGGCTGGAGCGCAGCGGGGAGGCCAGGCCGCAGATCACCGCCAGGAACATGGTGGCAATCTCTCCCAGATTGGAGGAGAGCAGGAAAATCACGGATTTGCGGATATTTTCATAGACGCCCCTGCCCTCCTCAATGGCCTTTTCAATGGTGGCAAAGTTATCATCCGTCAGAATCATATCCGCCGCCTGCTTCGCCACATCCGTACCTGTGCAGCCCATGGCGATGCCGATATCCGCCTTTTTCAGGGAGGGTGCGTCGTTGACTCCGTCTCCCGTCATGGCGACAATATGCCCAGCCTGCTGAAAACCGGTGACAATACGCACCTTCTGCTCCGGTGCTACCCTGGCAAAGACCCGCACCCGGGCCAGCCGTTCTGCCAGTTCTTCCTCCGAGATCTGGGCCAGCTCCTGCCCTGTCATACATTGCTCCCGGCTCTGGGCGATGCCCAGCTGCCTGCCGATGGCATAGGCCGTATCCACATGATCCCCGGTGATCATCACCGTCTCCACACCCGCCTGACGGAAGGTCTCCACCGCTCCTGCTGCCTCGGGCCGGGCCGGATCCCGCATCCCCACCATGCCCAAAAAGGTCAGCCCCTGCTCCTTGGGCTCCTGATCCCCCATGCGCATGGCAATGGCCAGGGTGCGCAGCGCATCATCCGCCATCTGCTCCATGGCCCGGCCGATCTGCCGGCTGTGCCCCGGCTGCAGGGGAACCCTCTGCCCGTGGATCAACACATGGGTGCAGCGCTTCAATATCATATCCGGCGCCCCTTTGGTATAGGTGATCCCGGTGCTGCCCTTATAATGAAAAGTGGACATCATTTTCCGGTCCGAATCGAAGGGCAGCTCCCGGCGGCGGGGCATCAGCTTTTCCAGCTGCGTTCTGTCCTTGCCGTAGCGCAGTGACAGCTCCAGCAGGGCCAGCTCCGTGGGATCCCCGATATTCTCCTCCAGCACCGCATCATTACAGAGGGTCATGCCCTCCAGCAGCGCCCCCTGCTCCTGATCGCTCATCTCCTGCGCGGAAAGCATCCGCTGACCCGCATAGCAGCGCTCCACCGTCATGCGGTTCTGGGTCAGGGTTCCGGTTTTGTCCGAACAGACGATGCTGACCGCCCCCAACGTTTCCACTGAGGGGAGCTTTCTGACGATGGTATGCACCTTCACCATACGTGTCACGCTCAGGGCCAGGCAGATTGTCACCACCGCCGGCAGGCCCTCCGGCACCGCCGCCACAGCCAGGGAAATAGCGGTCAGCAGCATCTCAAAAATATTCCGGTGCTGCAGCAGGGCGATGCCGAAAAGGGCGGCGCACAGCAGCAGGGACAGAATACTCAGCACCTTGCCCAGATCCCCCAGCCGCTTCTGCAGCGGGGTGGGCTCTTCCTTCCCCTCATTGATCAGGGCGGCAATTTTACCGATCTCGGTATCCATGCCCGTAGCGATGACCAGCCCCGCTCCCCGGCCTGCGGTGATAATCGTGGACATATAAACGATATTGCGACGGTCGCCCAGTGGCATTCCCTCCTGCCCGATGAAGGCAGCGGACTTATCCGTCGGCAGAGATTCCCCGGTCAGCGCCGACTCCTCCGCCTTCAGGTTCATGCTCTCCACCAGCCGCAGATCCGCCGGTACCTGGCAGCCCGCCTCCAATCGCACCAGATCACCCACCACCAGCGTGGACGCTTCCACCTCCTGCAGCGTCCCCTCCCGGATCACAAAAGCCTTGGGGGATACCAGTTTTTTCAAGGATTCCAGAGCCCGCTGTGCCTTGCCCTCCTGAATCATCCCCACCACCGCATTCAGCAGCACCACCACACCGATGATAATTGCATCACTGGTCTCCTTCAGAAACACAGAGATCGCCGCAGCAGCCAGCAGCACGTAGATCAAAGGGTCATTGAGCTGTGAGAAAAAAGATTCTATAACCGTCCTTTTCCGTTTTTCCTGCAGTGCATTTTTTCCGTGGATGCTGTATCGTCTGACAGCCTCCTGCCCGGTCAGTCCCCGCTCCCCATCGCTCTGCAGCTCCCTGCAGGTCTCCTGTATGCTCCTTGCTTCAAACATCCTGGTCCTCCTCAATATATACTGGTACAACCTATGTGGGCCCGGCCGGAAATATGACTGGCCGCAGCCGCACGTCAGCAGCGCCGCCGAGACGCCGCAGCGGGCAAAAAAGTTCCCTGCTAAAGAGGGAATGTTTCTTTCATCTGTCGGATATATTGAAACAGCTGGAACTGATGGGAGGTATTCTTATGGAGAAAAAACAAAGCCGGTGGCAGACCTTTGCCAGAGGTGCAGCAGTGGGCGGAACCATGGCCGTCCCTGGGGTAAGCGGCGGTACCATGGCCATGATCCTGGGAATCTACGGGGAATTGATCGAGGCCGTGGGAGGAATCTTTCGGCATTTCCGGGAAAGCCTGCATTTTCTGACGCTGTTTGCCGCCGGAGGACTGGCCGGAATGGCTTTACTGGCCCGGGTGGTACTCTCCCTTCTGGATCGCTTTCCCATGGTGGTCAGCTATTTTTTTCTGGGAGCAGTGGCAGGCGGCATTCCTCTGATCTACCGGAAAGCCGGAATAAAAAAAATGACCTGGCAGGCGCTGCTTATGCCCCTACTGGGTCTGTTTATCGTCTATGCACTGGCAGCCCTGCCGGAAGGACTGTTTGCCGCCAGTCTCTCCGGCAATGATACCCCGGACGCATTTTCCGTCAGCCGCTTTCTGCTGCAGTTTCTGGGGGGCTGCATCCTGGCCGTCGCCCTGATCCTGCCCGGCATCAGCGTTTCCCAGATGCTGCTCATGCTGGGGCTGTACGAACCGGTCATGGCGGCGGTGAGCCGGTTTCATTTTCTGTCCCTGGCCCCCCTGGGCCTGGGTGCCGTGCTCTGCACTCTGGTGACAACCCGCCTGCTGGGCAGCGCCTTAGAACGGCGCCCCCAGCAGACTTATTTGCTGATCCTGGGCTTTGTCCTGGGCTCCCTGGGGGAACTCTATCCCGGGCTGCCCAGAGGATGGGATCTGCTGTTCTCCGGTCTGGCTGCCGCAGCGGGTTATCAGCTGCTGTCCGGCCTTTCCCGAAAGGCCGGATAGCGTGTTCTTCTTACTCTTCCGCCCATGCGCTGTCAATCAGCGCCTTCAGCAGATCCGGATAAGGGAAAGTAAGCTCTCTGCGGTTAAACAGGCCAAAGTTCTCACCGTCCCCGTCAAAAGAATTATTATCCCACCATACGCAGGGAACACCGTACTCACGGGCTTTGCTCACATAGTATTTCGCCCACTCCACACGCTCAGCCTCATTATCCTTGTTCATGGCGCCGAACTCGCCGATGATGACAGGCACGCCTTTGCTCAGGAAGAGCTCGTCCAGCTTCTCCATCAGATGATCGATATCCTTCGTGTCATTGTCCCAAGTGGATCTGCCCGCTGTGTTCAGGGCAAAATCATAGGGCGTGTAGGCATGTACGGAAACGATCAGATGGTCGTCATCCGGCAGCACGATTCCTTCCAGAGCCGTATCACTGGAGGAAGCCGCATAGCCGGGCACCATCAGATTGCGGATCGTATTGTTGCCGCCGGTGGCTCTTACCGCATCCACAAAGACCTGATCCAAATAGTTCACCACGTCTCTGCCCTCCTGGTCGCCGCCGTTCCACTCCACAGCAGTTCCTATCTTCCGGGGCTCATTCATTCCCTCAAAGATCAGATGCTCGTCATAGTCCCTGAACCGGGTGGCAATGGCCGTCCACAGGGCTGTCAGCTGCTCTGCCGCAGCATCCTTATTTTCCTCGGAGGGGAAATGCCAGTCCTCATGATGAATATTGACGATAACATAAACGCCCCGATTGTAAGCGTAATCCACTACCTCCTGCACCCTGTCCATCCAGGCCGGCAGCACATTGTATTCCGGCGCAGCGCCCATCTGTCCGCCCCAGGACACCGGAATACGGATCACATTAAAGCCCTGATCGATCACAGCATCGATCATCTCCTGAGTGGTCTTGGGATTCCCCCAGGCCATCTCCACATTCACGCCTATCTTTGAGCTGGTAGAGTCCAGGGTATTCCCCAGATTCCAGCCGATTTTCATGTCCTTTACCAGATCCATCGGGGATACATCGTTCATTGTAATGGCAACCTCCTCTGTCACGGCAGCTTCCTCAGAAGCTGTGCTCTCCGTATTTTCTGTGCTTTCGCTGCTCTCCGCAGGTTCTGTGGCTGCCGTGCTCTCTGCACTTTCACTGCTCTCCGTCCCCTGACTGTTTGTCGTCATATCAGTGCTTCCCGTATCCTGCTGCCCGCCGCAGCCTGCCAGAGCGCCCGCGGTCAGCAGGCAGCACAGCATGCCTGCCAATATTCTCTTTTTCATAGTTCCTCACTTTCTGCGAAGTCTGCGCCTATGTATTTCTCCTCCTAATACTACCACGTCTTCCCATAGTTCAGCAACAGAAAAATCTTAGCTTAACTAACTGACATTGATGGCTGAACTGTTACATGAAATCATTTATGAAAATCAATATACCCCCAAGGTACCCATACGGCGTTTTCTTCCATGTTAAATTTTAACAGATCAGTTCCCGTTGATTCTTTTTGATTAAATACCCAGTTATCACCATCAGCAGAAAAGACCAGTTCTACATCTTTGTGATTACTGAGCAGAATAAGCTCTGACTCATACAGGTCATAGGTTCCGCCCAGAACGTATGTATTTCCATTATGTCTGCACAGCAAATCATCTATCCAAAATCGACCCTCTTCATTCATCTGAAGAAAATATGCGTTATAGGCAAAACATTTTTTTCATCATATGCGCCCGGTTCTTGATTACTTTCCGAATTACCGCATGAACACAAGGTAAGTAAAACAAGTGATAAAATGAGACTTTTAATTAATCTGAAGCTTTTTTTATGGATCATCTTTTCCCCTCCATGCATATCACGGGCTATATCTATGGTACTGCGTCAACAGGTATTGGGAAGTGAAAACTCAAACTTTCCTTAGCATGCTTATCGCAAGCCGTGCTTGCGATACTGCAAAAATCCGTATATGAAACGTCAGTTTCATACTTTCCTTAGCATGCTTATCGCAAGCCGTGCTTGCGATACTGCACAAATCCGTATATGAAACGTCAGTTTCATACTTTATTCGCTCCAGCATAGCCGGGAGATTAACTTTTTCATTTAAAAAAATGAATACTACACTTGGTTTCCATATTGCCTGATCTTCCATCTTAACTTTTAACACGTCAATCCCTTCTGATTCTTCTTGATTATATACCCAGTTATCACCATCAGCTATAAAAGTCAGTTTTATGTCTTTATGATTACTGGTTAAAACCAGTTTTTCCTCATACAGGTAATATTCTCCCCCAAAAACATATGTACCTCCTCCGCTTCTGCACAGCATATCCTCTATTGCAAATTGGCCTTCTTCATTCATCTCAAGATAATAAAGGTCATACCCATAACTTTTCTTTTCATCATACACATCCGGTTCCGACTTACCACATGCGCACAATACAAGCAAAGCAAGCACAATAATAACATTTTGTGACAACCTGACAATTATTTTACATAGCATGTTTTTCTCCTTACCGGTATACCTCATACTCATTACCATACGTCAAAAAGATATCAGCCAAAAGTGCACGATATATCCCTGCTGATCCGCATTTTGATATAGTATTAATACTGTTACTGTTGGCACCTGTTGAAGTAGCGATTAATGAATGCGTTATCTCTCCATATGAGTTGGTGATAATAATACGATCACCCGTATTTGCGCCACCATTTGCCCCAATATAACTAAATGATGAAGATGTTGCAAATGCACTGGGATTATTTAACCAGTAAACATTATTTGCCGATTGTTCAATCCAAGCATATGAATGACAATTAAACTTACCTTAGCATGCATATCGCAAGCTGTGCTTGCGATACTGCACAAATCCGTATATGAAACGTCAGTTTCATACTTTATTGTTGCATCTGTAACTTTTGTCCAGGAAGGATGATACTCCGCATTATCCCTATCTAATTGATCTATTTCCTCCTGACTCAAATCATCGGAACAGAATTTATAGCAATTAGCAGACACACCATATTTACTATATATACCCACATAATATTTACCACCATTATATGAGGCAATCTGCCCACTACTTGTAAATCCTTCTGAATAGAGTGACATCGGATAATAAATATCACTCTCTACCGCCGCTCCATAAGGAACAATATCCGCTGAAAAAATAAGTTCTGCAGGAATCTCTCCATATTCTTTCAAAGCATCGGAATAGAACAATGTCGCTGTAGTAAAATTCTGACATATCCCGGATTTTGCAATATATTTTTCTTCTAATATTTCTTTGAGCGTTATCTTTTCAGCGACAGATAATTTATCAATAACAGTAGCAAAATAACTTTGTAAAAACAATTCCTTATAGTATCCGCTATCTCTAAAGGTATGGGAACTGCCGGCATTCTCATCAACCAACATATTGTAATCAACATGCAAATCATCATATTTATTCAAAAGGACCTCAATTACATCTTCTCGTGCAAATAAACTGCGAAATAAATAAGATGTTCTGTAAAAGTAATCCATTGCTGCACTCGCCGAATCAAACAAAAGCAAGTCTACCAGAAATGGATAAGTTAATGCCCACTCTGCCAGATCCTCCGTTGAAAGAGAATCCACTAATTCCTCGGGTAAAGCAAGAGCCTGCAACTGTTCTGCAAATGTCATATCTTTCCATTCCTCATCATAAACATTGATTGGATAAATTCCTATAACCTCCCAATCTACAGACTCATTCGCCTGCGAATCAAAACCAAACACATTAACAATAATGATACAAATAACAAACAAACTCAAAAATCTCTTCAATTTCTTTCTCTCCCTCTCGTGTTAGTGCTCTAGACACTCTTATTGCACCTCTTCTTGTAGTATATAGTAACATATATTATTCATCATTTCAATATTTCATTTCGGTAATTTAATATTTTTTCATTTCAATATGAGCCGGCATTTCTGCCGGCCCGTATCAGCTTTCTGACTTTTCTTTACACAATCCCGCACAGCTTTAGCAGATAATACCCCAGACCCAGCACCCAGCTGGCAAAGATGCCATAAAGGATTACCGGACCGGCGATGGTAAAAATCTTACAGCCCACGCCGAAAACCTGCCCTTCCTTTTTGTACTCAATGGCAGGAGCCGCCACGGAGTTGGCAAAGCCGGTGATGGGCACCAGGGCCCCGGCGCCGCCCCATTTCACGATCTTGGGATAGCTATTAAAGCCCGTCAGGAGCACAGAGCTCAGCACCAGAAGCAGGGAACACCATACTCACGGACTTTGTTCACATAGTATTTCGCCCACTCCACACGCTCAGCCTCATTGTCCTCGTTCATGGCACCGAACTCGCCGATGATGACAGGCACGCCTTTGCTCAGGAAGAGCTCGTCCAGCTTCTCCATCAGATGATCGATATCCTTCGTGTCATTGTCCCAAGTGGATCTGCCCGCTGTGTTCAGGGCAAAATCATAGGGCGTGTAGGCATGTACGGAAACGATCAGATGGTCGTCATCCGGCAGCACGATTCCTTCCAGAACCGTATCACTGGAGGAAGCCGCATAGCCCCTCCCATACACATGAGTAGGCAAATTTCAATCCACACTCCCGCACGGGGAGTGACAGCGTTGTCCTGGCCGTCAAGTCTTCGCTTGAAATTTCAATCCACACTCCCGCACTGAATATTCTTGTGCGGCAGAGCCGCCTGTCCAATATTCACTGAGCCAGTCTACC